>CAYTRQ010000367.1:0-5904 GCA_964440025.1 uncultured Polyangiaceae bacterium
CTCCTGGAGACTCAATGGAGAGAATCGCTCTCGCCAAGACGACCCGCCTTCACGGAAGGACCTAGCAATGTGGCCAAATCCGCCCGTTCGATCGTCTCTTTATCGAGTAGGTAATCCCGCAAGGCCTCCAAAGCATCCTGATGCTTGCGAATGATGTCGTCCGCTTCCTTCACGGACAAAAGGAGGATGCGTCGCGCCTCTTGTTCAATGGCATGGACCGTGGCGTCGCTCGTCCCGCCGTCGGTAGCCATCCTTTGCCCCAGGAAAGGATGTTCCGTTCGGTGCTCGTGGAAAACGGGGCCTACCGATTCGCTCATTCCGAAGTGCGCAACCATGCGAAACGCGATTTCACTGGCGCGCTTGAGGTCGTTTTCTGCCCCTGAGCTATTGTCTCCCAGGATTGCCTTCTCCGCGGCGTAACCACCCATCAAAACTCTCAGCTGTGCCTCCAATTCGGGACGAGTCATCATGTTCCTCTCTGCTTGAGGCTGTTGCTGAGTCACTCCCAGCGCCATACCACGAGGAATAATTGTCACTCGCGACAGCGGCTCGGCGTGGGGACTAAAGTGCGCGACGACGGCGTGTCCTGCCTCATGCAAGGCAACCCGGCGCTTCTCTTCCGGATCCAACTTGGAGTCACGAACATCGCCAAGGACAATCTTGTCATACGCTGCGCGAAAGTCGGCGTCACTGATCGAATCCCCGCCACGCCGGGTCGCGTGGAGCGCGGCCTCGTTGGCCAAATTCATCAGATCGGCGCCGGCAAAGCCAGGCGTGTCCTTGGCAAGATTGGAGAGGTCGACGTCTTCGCTCAGCGGCTTGTCGCGTGTGTGAACCCGCAGGATCGCTTCGCGAGCTTCCAGCTCGGGCCGGTCCACCATCACCCTTCGATCGAACCGCCCCGGCCTGAGCAACGCGGGATCGAGAACGTCCGGCCGATTGGTCGCCGCAATGACAATAGTCAGATCGTTGCGGGTGAATCCGTCCATTTCACTCAGTAGCTGATTGAGCGTCTGCTCCCGTTCGTCGTGTCCGCCTCCCAGGCCAGCGCCTCGCGACCGTCCAACAGCATCGATTTCGTCGATGAAAACGATAGCTGGTGCCAACTTCTTGGACTCGTCGAACAGATCGCGAACCCGACTCGCACCAACACCGACGAACATTTCGATGAACTCCGAACCATTGATGGAAAAGAAGGGAACTCCAGCCTCACCAGCCACCGCGCGCGCGAGCAACGTCTTGCCGGTGCCAGGCGGACCAACGAGAAGAACGCCGCGCGGCACCTTTCCACCAAGGCGTCGGTATTTCTCCGGCTCCTTGAGAAACTGCACGACCTCTTCCAAGTCGCGCTTGGCATTCCTCTGTCCAGCGACGTCGGCGAACTTAACGGGAACCTGCGCTTCTTTTTCGAACCGTTTGGCCCGTCCTTTGATCAAACCGGAAAAAGGCCCACCCATCATCTTAGCGTTGCGCCGCGACATCCACATGAGGCCCCCCAAGATCAAGACGAAGGGCACGATATTGAGGAGTGTGTAGACCGCCAAAGAGGGCTCGTCGGAACGAACGTCGATTTCAACGCCCTTCTCCCTCAACAGAGGGAGTAGCTTCTCGTCCTCCATCGCCGGAATCGTCGTCGAGAATTGCTTGACATTCCGTCCTTTGATGTCCGTAGCGGTGGTAAAAACACCCTCCATCTCGTGGCCGGTGATCTCCACGCTCTCGACTTTTCCGGCTTCAAGCTTCTGATAAAACGCTGAATAGGCAATCTTGCTGCCATCTTGGCCCGTGCCGCCGAGAAGATTCCAAGTTGCCAAGGCTCCAAGAAGTAAAAGAGGAAGAAGCCAACTGGGGCTGCCGCCCCCGGCAGGCCCCCGCGACTTCTGGTTCTGAGGCTGTGACTTTTCGTCCGCGTCCATTGGGACCCACGTTAGCAGGTTGCAGCAGCCCAGCTAAACGGACGGTGGCGAAAGCCCGAATGCTCGGAGATAGACAAGGACAAACAGCCCGATCAAGCCATTGTCGGGGGGTGCTGGCCACGACGGCTGACCAGATCCGTTCCGCAGACCCACAGGACCGCCTCGAACCAGCGGGACAACGGCTCCGCGAGGCTCGCCCCACTCGCCGGCGGAGAAGCGGCGGCAACGCGTTCAGCCTCTCGGATCTGGCTCCTGGAAATGCGGCGGACTCAGTACCGACAAAGTTTCGATATGGTGAGTCTGGGGGAACATATCGAACGCCAGCACACGCTGCACGCTCCACCCCCTGGCCTGGAGCGCCTTCAGATCTCGTCCGAGCGTCGGTGGATCGCAACTGATCATCACTAGGGTCCTTGAGCAAAGCCGCTCCAATAATTCGACAATTTCCTTGGCGCCCCTCCTCGGTGGATCGACAACGACGAAGTCGTAGCGATGCCCGTTGCTCGCTCCGGCCTCGGGACGCCCCTGCGGCGCTCGTCCTTTTCGGAGTGACGGCGCGGAGAGCTCTCGCAGGCCAATTTCCGCCTCTTGCGCGAGGAAGGTTCCTCCGAGTCCTTGTTCTTCCGCCGCCCGCTGCGCGGCTTCAATGGCGGGTCCCTCCACCTCGATCCCCGTCGTGTCGACTCCTTGATGGAGCAAAGGGAGAGTGAAGTTTCCACAACCACAGAACACGTCGAGAGCCCTCTGAGCACCGGTCTCCCGGGCAAGGGAGAGAACTTCCGCAACCAGCTGGCGATTGATTGAATCGTGAACTTGAAGAAAACCTCCCAAAGGCACGAGAGCATAGACGGACTCCGTCAAAAAGTATTGCTCGGCGGGCTCCGGCACCTGTCCTTGAACACCAACGAGGTATTCTTTTTCCAACGCTCGCACCAGCGAGCGCAGGGCCCGCTCATTGAGCGCAGCGCGCTCCACGAAGAGATACACAGACGACTCCTTTTTCTCCGGAAGCCGTCGAATTTCCACCCCCTCGAGCCCCTCGACTGCCGGATGCCGAGAAAGAAGCTCACGAAACCGGGTCACCGCGCGCCAGAGCGGGGGCGGACAGACGGCGCAATGCCGGACTTCGACCACTTCATGAGTCCCTCGAGCAAAGAATCCTACTTTTCCGCGTTTGATCTGGAGCCGCACTCTCATCCGATACGACAGCGGCTGTCCGCCAAGGACGGTGAGCTGCCTCTCGAGAAAGTCGCGCGAAATTCCTCCTAGTCGATGGAGCGTGTCTGCGAGGACTTCCCGCTTCCGCTCTCGCTGCCGTTCGATGGGCAGCGCCATCCAATCACAACCTCCGCAGCGCTGCGCATCGGGACAAATCGGCTCGATCCGATCGGGGGAAGGATGAGTGATCTGTGCCTGCGTCGCCTCGGCAAATGACTTCTTTTTCTTGGCTTGTGTGACATGCACAACATCCCCAGGAAAGGCGCCGGGCACGAATACCTTTCTCCCGTCTCGCAGTTGCCCCAGCCCCCGTCCTCCCGAGGCCAAACGCGTCACGTCGACGAGCTCGTCGACGGTCTCGGCCTTCGGTGGTCTTTCCCGCCGCGTTCGTCGTGGCTGACGCTCTCCAGCGGCCGCACCAAGGAGCTCGCTTCCCCGCCGCGTTCGTCGTGCCTTTCGGCTCAAGAGCGCTCCGGGGGGAAACGAGCCAAAATCCCGGAAATGGCCTCACGCAGATCCTTGTCGTCGAGTGACGAACCGCGCACGACTCCCTTGCCGCGCCAGAGCACGGTGTTTTCTCGTGGATCGACCAGATCAACGACAATCAGGTTTTCATCCACCACCCTGGCAGTGGAAAAGCCGAACCCCCAACCTGGCCCCCAACCTGGATACCCGTAGCCGTAGCGACCGGCAAAATAAGGGCCCCCCATGTAACTCCCCGGCATCGTGCCCCAACGCTGCCGAGAACCGGTGAGCACGTAGACGACGAAATCCGCCTCCTTCTTGGAAGCTGGAACGTAGCCTCGCTCGCTGAATTGCTCGAAAGCAAGCTGGCGCAGACGACGGTGCACGAAGGGATCCGAATCGGCGTCTGTGGGGACCGCCTTGTTCGGTTGGGCCATAGCGAAGGTCTCGTAGTCCGCGAATTCAACGGAAGGATCGTAGGCAACCTTGACGGAAATGAGACTCGAGCAACCGAGGACCGTGGGAAGCAGGAGAAACGCCAAGAGAAGCGCCAGGGTCCCCCCCCGGCGGCGGGAACGTTCCTCGGCATTCCGCTCAGAGCGAACGGATTGGCAAAAAGGCTGGCATAAAGCGTAAAAGGCTAGACGGTTCATGAGAAAAGCAGCTCGACCCCGGACGGCTTCCTGGTTAACTTGATGCTTACCGTGCAAGAAGTCACCCCCTTACCCGAGCTGGAGGGACGGATCCTGGGCAACGCCTATAGGATCGAGTCCCAGATTGACGAAGGGGGCATGGGAACCGTCTATCAGGCGCGCCATGTCCGACTTGGACGCCCGCTTGCCGTCAAGATTATGGCTCCCCACCTGGCGACCCAGCCAGGAGCGCTCGCACGTTTCAGCAGGGAAGCGGAAATCATCAGCCAGCTTTCCCACCCCCACGTGGTCCAAGTCCTTGACTTCAACACGACCGAAGACGGGCGACCTTATTTGGTCATGGAGTTGCTGGAAGGCCGTCCACTGAACGCCGTCATCGAGCAGCATGGTCAACTCCATCTCGATGCGACCTTGGAGATCGCGATCCAATCGGCCCACGCGCTTACCGCCGCACACGACGCAGGCATCGTGCATCGGGATCTCAAGCCGGGAAATATCTTCCTTCTGGACACGAGCGATCAGCTGTTCATCAAGCTCCTTGACTTCGGAATTAGCAAAAGAAGAGCCGCCGAAGCTTCCCCCCATCAAGGAAAACTCACGGGAGATTTCGACATTCTCGGAACCCCTGAATACATGCCACCCGAACAAGCAGTCGGCAAGACGGCCGCCGTCGATCACCGCGGCGACCAGTACGCGCTTGCGAGCATTGTCTATGAAATGCTCGCTGGACGCCCGCCGTTCGTGTCCAACGATGTCATGGAGCTGCTCCAAGACGTCATTCGAACGGAGCCGACTCCCCCTTCGGCCTATCGCTCGGACATCCCGGCAGCCGTCGACGAGACCTTGATGCGAGCGCTGTCGAAATCACCGGAAGAACGATTTGCCACGATCGCCGACTTCGCCGACGCACTCGACGCCATTCGGCAGGACGTCTACGTACGCCAACCGGGATTCAGACGCAGCCACCGCCCGCAGCTCTCCACGCAGGAAACCGGAACGGCTTCCGCACAGCGAATCACCAGGCGGCAAAGCCGAGCTCCACACGGCCCACCTTCGACGCCCGAGGCGGAAGGTGGCAGCGCTTCTCTCGAAGCTCCCCCTCCCCCCCCAGCGGTCTATGGAGCCTCGGAAACCATTCGCCGCTCGGCCAGCCCTTCCCCCGTCTCCCAACCGGGAAGCTCCACACGGCCCAAAAGCTCCTGGCACGCTAAGGACTCACTCCAATCCACGAAAGATCTCGTGGTCCGGGCTCGACAAGAACTCGGACTCGACAATCTCGAGCTGGCACTCAGCTGCGCCGAATCCGCGCTCGATATTGCGCAGGAAAGCAAAAGCAATCAGGCGCGAGCGATCATCTCGGAAAACGCCACTCTTTTCAGTCGTATCTTCCAACGTAAGCTCGGCCCCCTCGAGTCGAGGATCCAAGTGAGTGATCACCCCTACTCCTCCTTGGATCTCTCCCCCGAACAGGCTTTCCTTCTTTCACGGATCGAGGATGGCATGACACTGGAGGAAGCCATCGATCTGTCGCCGCTCCCTCGCGAGTTCACTCTTGGTCATCTCGCTGGCCTTGTGCGCTCGGGTCAGATCCACATCAAGCGCTAGTGCTGCGACCACATAAAAGTGGTCGGTAGGGAGACCACTTTTCTCTC
>CAYTRQ010000368.1:0-5903 GCA_964440025.1 uncultured Polyangiaceae bacterium
AATGCGCGCCTCACCTTTTTAGTTCACTCGGTCCCCAATGCGCGCCTCGCCTTTTGAGAAGACCGCTCCAACTGTCCTCATAAGACCCGGCTGAACAATGGGCACTCCATCGTCCGCGTTTCGGATTGCATGACGACGGAATGAGTCCCGTGTGCTTGGCGTTCCGGGGGGCCGTACCCGACGATGCCGCGGCTGACGGAATGAGCCCCGTGCGCTTCTTATTCGAGATTGCGCAGCGAGTGCAGTTAGGTTCGTTTCTTTTTGTCGACGCCAGCACAACTCGAAAAGCCCGCCATGACTGAGTCACGGCGGGCGCCGGCGGCCTCCGAGGAGCTGCCGGAAAGACACTCATCGAGAGAGGCGCCGATGACCTCCGAGGGGCTGCCCGGAGCGCAGCTTTCAGCCTCATAGCAGAACAAGGAGCCACCGCTCGCTCTTCTCCCCAGGCGCACGCCCACGCATTTTTCACAACGCACACAATGAGACAGCGACATGAAGGAATCACGCTCGGGGCAGTATACCGAAAGAGAAACTTGTGAGGTCTTACTCGCCCCGGCTCCGGTCGATTCTGTCGACTCCCCTCCCTTCGACACCATCCGCCACTGCTCGCGGATCGCGAGGCGTCGCGTTCGAGCTTTCGCCGTGCTCTTCTTCTTCACCTTGTCCTCAAAAGAAGCGGGGCCCCAATGGATGCGAACTCGTTCGCATGCCTCCGCTCCCGAGCGAGCGGGTGAGGCAAGCCGAGTTCCTATTCAACACCCGTCCCTTCTCACAGACAAGCAATACATTATCTCGGAAATTTTGGAGCGACAGCTCACACATGATTCCCAGATTCCGAAGCCCCACACCCACGCAATCCCTGCGCGGACTGTGCACCTTGCCCCGATCTTTCCACCGACTGCCAGAATACTCGTTGCACGAAACCTACGACCGGCTGCCCCAACGGACCGCCCGATAGCCGGCGTTCGGTCGGGTGGGACGGAGATCACATACCTCCCCCCACACCCGACTTCCCTGCGCGAGATAGGGGAACACACCCAATCGCTCTCCACGAGCCGGGGACATGTTTCTCCGCACCCTTTTACGCCTCGACACTCCTTCAGGGCGATGAAGTGCGCTGTGGTTTCTAGCTCCCATTCGGCTACCGATCGCGGGTTGACGATCGCGGGTTGACGATCGCGGGTTGACGATCGCGGGTTGAACGATTGAGAAATGGAAAAGTTCCCGGGGCCGCCAAAAATGCTATCTGCGCGGCGCCAAAAATGCTATGAATCAAAAGTTTAGGGTGCGTCTGTAAACTCTAACGGTAAAGTTCTTCCCAGCGCGCAGCGAATGTGCTCAACATTCCGCATTTGGGGCAAAGGCTCTTGAAGCAAGCGGAGAATATGCGAGTACTCCCGTAAACCTCATGGGAGAGATCCACTCATTCTCTCCTCATTATGCCCCAACATCACCATACCCCAAAGTCTTAAAAGGAGAGACGAGTTCATGCCTCTGCGGGGAAACAGTACGAGCTATGTGTTGCCGTTCGTTGCTTTGACACCATTGGTGTTCAACGCGTGCAGCGTACCCGGTCCTCCGGCGGAAGGCACCGGCGGCGCAACCTCTGCGGGTGGAGCCGGAGTCGGCGCAACGACCTCCTCGGGAGGATCGGCCGCCGACACGGGCGGTCGCATGAACTCAGGCGGCTCGACCTCGGGCCCCGGAGGAACCGACGCGGGCGGCTCGACCTCGGGCCCCGGAGGGAACGACGCGGGCGGCTCGGGCCCCGGAGGAACCAACTCGGGTGGCTCGGCCTCTGGAGGTGGGGGAGGCACCAGCGGAAGCGGCGGCACGGACACGGGCGGCTCTTCGAGCTCGGGCGGGAGCACCCCCTCTGGTCTGTGGGGCGAGGAGGAAAATCCCAGCGCGGACTGCGAAGTCGGGCCGATGCCGGACGTTGATTCCCTCTCGGCCAATCCCAACCTGCCCGATCCCTTCACCAAGATGGACGGGACGCGCATCACGGACAAGAGCGAATGGCTCTGCCGGCGTGAAGAGATCCTTCAGCAATCGTACGAATTCATTTATGGTGACAAGCCAATACCGGAGGAAAGCTCCGTCTCTGGCTCGGTCACCAACAGCAGCATTTCCGTCCAGGTCAGCGACGGGGGAGGAAGTACGTCCTTCAATGCCAGCGTGAGCATGAACGGGGCCACGGCGCCTGCACCGGCGATCATTGTCTACGGCGGTTTCGGTGGCCCGCCCGTTCCTAGCGGAGTCGCCACGATCACGTTCGACGCAATCGAGCAAGAGGGCGGCACTGGCCCCAAGAGCGGGCCCTTCTACGATGTCTACGGTTCGGATCACCCCGCAGGCTATCTGACGGCTCAGGCCTGGCAGGTGAGCCGGATCCTCGATGTTTTGCAGCAGGATCCCAGCGTCATCGATCCCTTCAGGGTGGGCGTGACGGGCTGTTCACGCTTGGGCAAGGGTGCGTTCGTTGCAGGCGCGCTCGATAACCGGATTGCACTGACCATTCCTATCGAGTCTGGCCTGGGCGGAACCGTCGGACTGCGCCTGGTCGAGGTGTTCGGCACTGGCGGCGAATGGCCCTATCACGGCATCAGCTACGTGCGTTGGATGTCGGAGGTTGCGCTCGGTCAGTTCACCTCGGGAAATAACGCAAGCGCCGACAATACGGATCGGTTGCCCATCGACATGCACTCGGTCATGGGTTTGATCGCACCTCGAGGTCTGTACATCGTCGACAACCCCGGTATTAGCAACCTTGACCCCCACTCGGCGTGGACGACCGCCAACGTGGGCCAGATGATCTACGACGCTCTCGGAGTGGCCGATCACATGTCCTACGAGGGTGCCTCGGGCAACCACTGCAGCTGGAGGAGCGCGTACACTCCTAAGCTGGAGGCCATGGTCGACAAGTTCCTCAAGGGCAACGATTCTGCCGCCACGGGCGGCTTCAACACCGATCTTGGCAATCCGCCCAATCCCGAAGACCACATCGATTGGGAGGTGCCCACGCTCTCGGGCGAGCTGTGATTCGCGCGGCCTGTGAGCCAAGAAGGAGTCCCCCGACCTCCCGCTCAGCACGCATCGGCACGGGCTGAGCTCGACGTACCCGCAGGCGGCACGTTCCACAGACGCCCATGTCTTGTTTTTCAGTGAGCTCTGGTCATTTGAACGACAGTGGACTCCTTGAGATCGGACGCCTTTCTGGGTCGATGAGACGGGAGCACAAGATGAGCGGAAACTTGTTTTCACATTGTGTTCTTTCCGCCATTTGTGTCTCCCGTCCGCCACGAAGAAGATAAAACTTCTTTTCAGAGCCCCAGTGCGCGTTATCCTCTCCGGCATGGTCACTTCTCGCTTTCGTCGCGCGCCTTTCTTGAATTTCGATGCTTCGACGCAGCTTCCGCCGCGAGGGGCTTCGGCACAACGCGCACCGCGAGATGCGGATTCGGTGCAACGGCTCGCTCGTCCGGCACGGCTCGCTCGTCCGGCGCGGGTGGGCTCACACACTGCAATCGCCACCAGTTTGCTTCTCGTGAGTCCCCTCCTCGTCGCAGGCTGCGGAGGTGACGGTCCGGGTCAAGGGACCGGTGGCGCCTCGAGTGGTGGAAGTGCCAACGCGGGAGGCACGGGAAACGGCGGAGCGGGAGCCGGAGCCAACAACGGCACCGGCTCGACGGGAACGGGCAGCACTGGTGCCAGCACGGGAAGCGGGGGCCTCTCGGGCACTGGCGCCGGCGCAGGCAATGGTGGCGTCAGCGGCACTGGCGCCAGCGCTGGCAATGGTGGCGTCAACGGCACTGGCGCCAGCGCGGGTAATGGTGGAGGTGATAGCAGCGGCGGCAACGGTGGCACCGGCGGCACCGGCAACGTCGTCGACGCCAGCGATGACTTTACCGTCAATGTGGAGCTTGCAAGCGACGTCGAGGCCTCCGCACCCACCACCGTGGGCATCGTGACCTGGTCGCTCGACGGAGTGATGGTGAGCGACGCTCACATCGAGTTTGGCCCGGACGAAAACTATGGCATGACCGCGCCGGTGGACTTGGAGGAGGCCGATTTCCGCACTTTGCTGCTCGGGATGAAGCCATCCACCGAATATCACTTTCGAGTCGTGGCCGAAAACGGTGGCACAAGCTACGTGAGTGGGGACTACACCGTGCAAACCGGCGCCGTCCCGGACTCGGTCAATGTTCCCGAATTCGAGATCAGCGACGACGCCGCCCGGGAGCCTGGCTTCATCGTCGCTTCCTACTGGAGGGGCGGGGGTGGCGGACCCGGAGGTGGGGCCGACTTCATCTCCGTGGTCTTCATCCTGGACGGCGATGGAGACGTCGTCTGGTGGTACGATTCAGGCATGAACGGCGTGGCTCGGGCCCGCATGTCCTCCGATGGCCAGAACATGTGGATGGTCGAACCCAGCAACCAGGGCGCGCCCATTGCCCGCGTCAGCATGGATACCTTGGATAGCCAAACCTACCAGGACACGGTTGGCTCCCATGACCTGACCCCCGTGAGCGGTGAGACCATGGCCTTCTTGGACTACGGGGAATCCGATTGCGATAGCGTCTTCGAGATCGATCCCAGTGGAACCATCACAGAGGTCTTCGAGGGCTCGGATATCACCAGCCAGTGCCACGCCAACGCCCTCCGTTACTCAGCAACGGAGGACGTCTACACCGTCTCCGAAGTCAGTAGCGACATCTGGGTGGTCAACCGGGAGGGAGGGCTCGAATGGAGCCTGGCGGAACGAGTCGAAGGGGGAGTCAGCGCTTGGGGCGGCCGAAACCACGGTCACCATCTGCTCGACGATTCCTTCGTGGTCCTGGCCAACGATGGTCACAGTATCGATGGCGGGGGTGGCCAGTATTCAACCGTGATCGAATACGATCTCGACGGCAACGAGATCTTTCGCTTCGACGCGGACACGTACACCGCCAATCTCGGCGACGTGCAGCGACTGCCGGGGGGCAACAGCCTGATGACCGTGTCCAACGCCGGAGTCATCGTGGAGATCACCCCGGAGGGTGAGGTGCCACTGACGATCACATCCGATAACGGCGCCTTCGGCTACAGCCTGTGGCGCGAGAGCCTGTACGGCGAGCCGCCCGATCTCGGGATGTAGGCCACGCCGAACATTGGACGCGGCCGGCCAGACAACATGGGCACGGAGCAGGGATCCTTCCCGCAACTAGCCGCTCGGGCGCTGTCGTGATACCGATTCCAGGTGGACCGAAGGTCGGCATCCCTTGAAATTGGCGCCTTGATGAAGAAGTGGGGGCTGGCGGTCGCTTCCTCCGTTCTGGCCGCGAGCCTCGCCCAGAGCTGCCTCCTCTCGGCTCCGCCCACCTATGAAGATCCCGCTCCGCAGCGACCCAACGTCAACGTCAACCAGGTCATCCCTCCCGTTTATCAGGTGCTCAACCTGCAACGGGGCGTCCCCGTGATCTTCACCGTCCCCTTCCGTTCGGTCGATGCCGGAGAAGACGTCTGGTGGTTCCTGTGGGCCAACTGGAACCTCGAAGACGAAGCCCAGGTCGACAAAAACGAGCTCAAATGGGTTTCCGACGAGACCGCCATGGGCGGGGCCGGCGCCGTCGAGCGGCCCATTCAGTTCTCCTGGGCACCCGGTCCTACGCTTCGTCCCGGATGCAACCAACTCACACTGTTCGTGACCCATGAGAGCAATGCGGACTTCGCCCAGGATCGCCCGATCGATCTCGAAAAAGCAGCGGTGCTGACCTGGTGGACGAACGTCGATGCGGCCCTGGGCGAAGAGCAAACCCTGCGTGACTGTCCCGGGCCCCCCAGCCAGTTGGTGACTCCGTAGCCAATCCTAGTGCTGCGACCACATAAAAGTGGTCGGTAGGGAGACCACTTTTATGTGGAAA
>CAYTRQ010000369.1:0-5860 GCA_964440025.1 uncultured Polyangiaceae bacterium
TCGAGAGAAAAGTGGTCTCCCTACCGACCACTTTTATGTGGTCGCAGCACTAGGGTACATCTCACCGCCTCGAAAGACCCCCGCCATCGACACCGGACGATGAGGCGAGCGACGGCGGAGCCTCGTCAATTCCCTTGTTCGATGCGCCCTCCTTGCTTGAGGCTTCCCATCCCTTTGGGATGCGAACGAGAGACACATCTCACCACCTCGAAGGACCACGCCGTCGCTCGCCCACCGCCCTTCCCGCTCAAGATGCGGTCAACTGCCGAACAGCCAATGTCCACGCCAAGATCTGATTCACCAAAATCAGCACATTGAGTGCGTTGAAGTACTTCACCCAACACCCCGACTCCTCCTTGATGAGACATCGGATCAGACTCGTCACCACGAAGATGGCCCCGATTCCCGAAATCACCATAAACGCATAGTAGCCAATATGTTGCAGGTTGGCGTGAGAGGTGAACGCCAGCGCTGCAGTTCCCGCGTACAATAGACCTCCGGAAAAACTCACGAATGCTCTCGATGGGGTGAGCTTGAGCTGCCCTTGCTTGTAAAGCGGATACTGCACCAAATGATAGGTGGAGTTCATCACCAGAGACATCCTCAGGTACGGAAGCTCGTCGTGCGCTTGCACAGGACTCGGCCCCGCCCAAGCATCACTGGGAACAAGCACGAATACCGTCAAAAAACACAACCCTAGCGCTACTCGCTCGAGCAGTGCACCGCCTCGATGGGGTCGTGAAAACCCTGCAGACGACTCACAGCAAAAATGGCACATCAGTTCAGCTCCTGTGCGTCGGGGCAGCCGCAATAGCCGTCCGGTGATCCGTGGAGAGGTGGCTCAATCTTCCAGGGAACTTGCTTGCAACACCATTCTCCAACGGCCCGCTCGATAACTCCCCGCTCGAACTGCAGTCCCAGGCCGATAGCAAACACCCGCATGACTGCCACGATCGCCTGTGTTCCTGGACAAATCACGTTGCCTGGCTTGGCAACTTGATACCCCACAAAGACATCAAGATAGTGACGCTGCCCGTCTTTCTCCTGTGCTACGGAAATCAACACAGACTCGGGCTCGATACCATCTTTGGTCATCGTCAAGGTCCCTTTGTACCAGTTCTGCGCGCAAGCAAACGGTGTGAACGCAAACCCAGCTTCCGCATGGATGACCGTCGTCATGTCCTTGGCGTAGTAAAGAACCTCGGGGCGGCCGGTTACGCTCCCGCTCTCGAGAAAGAAGAACGAAGGCCGCTCATCAGCTTCCTTTTCATACGCAAAATAGATCGAAATCGGAGAGAACCGAACCAGATCGAGATAGCGAGCTCCTGTCACTAGATCCACACGCGCCACGGTTGGAGCCGGCTCTCCGAACGCACGCTGATAGTCCGCCTTGAATTCCTCCACCGAAAACAACTTGTGGTCGTGAGCCTTGACAACCCCCAAATGGGTCCAGATGGCGTGCTCCTGAGATGGCTTCTGGGGTAACGTCACTCGTACCGCCTGACACTCCTCGACGAATGCCGACTGAAAGGGCTGGTCTCGCGAATGTCCCGCCTCGAGCCGATAGAGGGTATGACCACCGCTCCCGTTCTGGCGCTCGAGCGCTTTTTGCGCCTCAGGAGACAGAGGTTTTCCCGGACCCAGATGCTGAACAAGCGGATCACCACTTCGACGCGCTGTTTCCATGATGTCGAAAACCGTCTTTCGGTCGAAACGACCCGACGGGAAAACCTGAGAAACGAGCCGAAAGAAGCGCTCCTCGTCACGAAAGAGCTCCAATACCTCTTGGTCAGTCATCACAGCTCTCCCTTTTCTTCTCTTCGTTTTGTCTTGGCGTTTGAAATTCCGAGTTGCTCGGTGAGTGGCCCATCGAAGATTCCATCCCGATTCGCAACGTCATAAAGTTCTTTCCATTTCGAGGCCGAGGGATACCGCTCCAAAGTCGTCTCCCAGGTCATGAAATTGGTTTGTCCCCAATGAGGTCGGATGCCTAGTTTGGAAAGCGCACTTTCCGTCTCAGCAAACAGCTTGTTGCGGCCCTTGACGTATGCGGCGTAGAGCCGCAGCTCTGAACCGCACTCCTTCGTCGTTGCTTCTGCGTCTTCCGACGGGTCTTTATGTCGAAGTCGCTCGTCGTACCCGTCGTTGCCGGGCATGGGCGTTTCAATCATGCAGGTCGGATGACCCACTTGCATCGACAAAAAGGCTTGCTCCCGCCGTACGAAACGGAGCGATATTGGGGATGTATGCATCGGCGCCTCTTCCCAGGATCGGAGCAGCGCTTCAAAGGCCGTCCAATACGGGAATTCGTGCCCCTTCAACCGCTCTTGCATTTTCTGTTGGTTACGACGCGAAAGTCCCAGAATTTCGTTGGTGGCAGCAATGGCGTTCTTGGGATGAACAGTCGAATCTGCCGACGAGCTTTCCAGCGCCGTCGAGGACGTTTCCGTCATTGGAACCCCCAGCTCCGCCGAATCCGCGTTGATGTCTAGACGAAGAAGAAGAACCTCGAACCATTTGTCGGTGTAGCTCTCGACCTGCGTGGCGTGGACGCCAGTATCGAGCATGCCGGGCACCATTTGGACCGGACGGCGAATCGCTGCAGCCAATTCAATTGCCGAGACCCATCGGCCAATGAACGTTTGGGCAATGGCCATGGTCAACGGACGTCCGCCGCTTCTCTTTTGTTTCTCCGGATCGGTCACCAGATTGCGACGCGTCACGAGACACTGATGGTCGAGTTTCTGTCCGTTCTTCCGAGCAACCGGATCGACCAGCACCTCGTAGTAGTTGACTTCGTTTAGATCGCTTTGCATTTGCGCCTGTACGTCCGACCACCACTCGACCTTGCGCGTTTCGTGCAGCCAATACGTCGGCACCACGTCAATGACGGCGGACTCAATCGCTCCGAGACAGCCCAGCGAAACGGTCCAACTATTGAATTGCTCATCGTCCTGCACCAGCTCGAACCCGTCATCGGCATGCACTTTTGCAAATTGTGAAGGATCGGTAATTCCATCCTTGGGTTCGATACGACGTTTCACGACTGGACCATGCTTTTGTCCAGGCTGAGGCTCCTTCACGGTCACCACATCCAGCGACCGGACGATCCCGGGCAGCGCGGGGTACCGAATTCCCGAACCGTGAGTTGATGTCGAGATCGCCCCGACCAAACCCTGAAAATCGCCAGACCCCATATCGGCCAGAGCCTGGTCGTTTTTCTCGAGGTCCTCGAGAATATTTGCCAGAACGCGCCCTGCCTGGGCACGATACAGTTGACTCGCATCAACGTCGGACCGGAGGGTGGACACCTCCAACGGTTTGGCATCTCCCAGGTCACATGTACTCACGAGCGTCCCCTCTTTCTCAGGTTCTGGAGCTCGAGAAAGGGATCGAGCCGAACCGACGAAACGCAAGGTCGTGCCTTCGTGTTGCGCTTGTGAAACGAGCTTCTGAAGATCATCGATGCCCTGAGGACGCACGATCGAACTCTTGCGAACGTCCCACCGCGTCGAGGCCGTCTCGCTCACCCGCTCACATTGTGTGGTCTCGGAAACCTCCTTGAGCGGACCGTCCGGCCGCTCGAGCCAATCCTCGAAAATCTTTTCCGCTTCGCCTCGAACAGCCCCTGGGTTCTTTTCCTCGTGCTCGACAATACGCTCGTGAAGCTGGGACAGCTCCTCCGCATTCTCGTCATGAGCCAGTCCGAGTCTTCCCGCGACTTTCTTCAGGAACTCCTTTACTTCATCCACGAAAACTTCTCCCGCAAGATGGCTTCCTCGCGCCATGTCTCGTGACAACATGGAGCAAGAACGACAAATCCTGATTCGCTCACGCGGAGCAAGTAGAGCGCGTAGCTAGCCGCATGGACTCTGCTCGTCTTCTTTCAGCAGCGTCCCGAGCCGCCTCAAGGAGGCCTTGGCCACCGAAGAGTCGACCTATTTCGGACCGACAGCCAGGCATCGCGCCGTCCGCGGGACTCAATGACCGAACACGATTCTCGAGCAGTCCTTACGGTCCCACTTTTGGATGATGAAATACGTTCTAAAACGCCAGCCCGCCGCCGCTTGGCAACATCCCTCTGGTGAAACGGTGCAGCTCGAGCGTGTCGAAGCCTGCGACGATTTCATCGGCCGCCTCGTAGAGCGCCGGATCGGCATTCAGGGGAGCCAAGGCAAACACGCGGCATCCCGCAGCCCTCGCCGCCTTCACCCCCGTCGGAGAATCCTCGAAAATGGCGCAAAATCCCGGTTCTACCCCCAAACGACGGGCCGCCGTGAGAAACATGTCGGGTGCCGGCTTGGGATTTTCGACCTCTGCGTCATCACCGCACACGATCACGTCGAACAGAGAAAACCAGGGATGATTCTTTGTCTTGAGCTCGAAGAGACGACGACTGCTACTCGTTGCGACTGCAAGAGGTAATCCTGCCTCCTTCAGTTGTTTCACGAAGTGCGGAGCTCCCGGCATCGCTCCGACTTCGGCAAATAGCTCGTCAAGCACTGGCTTTCGCTGCTCCACGAACTGTTCCGGATTGAGCGGAAGCGCATATTGATCAATCACGATGCGCGCACTCTCTAGCGCCGGGCGGCCCATGATAAACAGCTTGGTTTCCGGATCCAGCGCAGCTCCATGCTGCCCCAAGATCCGATCATAGGCGACCGTGTAGAGCGGTTCGGTGTCAAGCAGGACGCCATCCATATCGAAGAGGACTCCACGGCAGACCCACTCGGCACCGGGCGGAGCATCGGAACCTAGGCTCCGAACTGTATCGCCTGACTTCTGAGAAACCATTGCTCGCAGCGTGGCAGAAAGGCCCTCACTGGGCTACCTCACAGGGGACGAAAAAGAGCACTTCGCTATCCGCTCTCGCTCGCTCTCAATGACCGAGCACGAATGTCGAGCCAGTCCTTGCGGCCCCACTTTTGGGTGGGCCCGCAGGGACTCTCGAAAGCCTGAAATCTGCTCGAGGTCATTGTTTGTGGCTCGTTTTTGAGCGATCGACTTTCGCGCTCGCTCGTTTAGGATCAACTGTTCCCCCTCGCATGACTGCACTCAAAAAGCCACAAAGGCCTCGGTCGATCCATCATCTCGTCGCCCTTGCCCTCCAAACCGTCGTGCTCTCGGGCGTCTTCGTTTCCATTTACGAGCGCCAATGGCTCAATGCAGCAACCGTTCTCGGCATCCTCGTACTCACCGCGTTGCCACGATTTTTCAGCCAGCGTTTTGAAGTCTACATCCCTCCTGCGTTCGAATTGGCCACCATCGCTTTTGTGTTTGCTGCGCTTTTTCTCGGAGAAACACGTGGTTACTACGGTCGATTTTGGTGGTGGGACATCGCCCTGCACACGACTTCTGGGGGGTTGCTCGGCATTTTCGGAGTGCTTTTGGTTTACGTGCTGAACGAAGACCCACGCGTCGAGCTCCATCTTCGTCCCGGCTTCGTCGCGTTCTTCGCATTTTGCTTTGCCGTTACCATCGGGGCCGTTTGGGAACTGTTTGAATTCTTCATGGATCAGACGTTCGGCATGAATATGCAGAAAGCCATGCTCGGTGATGATTCTGGACTGACCGACACAATGTGGGATCTCATCGTCGATAGCCTGGGCGCCTTGACGGTCGCTCTCTTTAGCTACGTATACATGAAACGCCGCAAGCATTCCCCCTTGGAGAGATGGATCGAGCGACTCGTCGAGGAGAACCCACGACTTTTCAAGAAAAACGAGTAGGACACGGGCGTTCTTCAGCTTTCCCATCACCTCAATGACCGAGCACGATTGTCGAGCAGTCCTTGCGGCCCCACTTCTCAATGACCGAGCACGATTGTCGAGCAGTCCTTGCGGCCCCACTTCTCAATGAC
>CAYTRQ010000370.1:0-5828 GCA_964440025.1 uncultured Polyangiaceae bacterium
GCCCCCATGTGGGGGATCTTGTGGGGGCGTCTCGGAACTCTCTTCTGCCCCCGCCCCCCCAGCTAGTTCGCGTCCACAAATGGACGCGAACCAACAAGCAACAAAGCGTTCGACGGCAAAAAACGGGCAAAAAGCGAAGTCGACCGCCCTCGCCCCGAAGGGGCGGGCGACGAAGCGGTCTTTTGGAGACGCGAACCAGCGAGCGCCCGCCGCGCGATCTCGAACAACAGCGTGTCGTCGTCGAAAGTCGGGTTAGGTGGTGCGGTAGTCGCCCAGAGGTCGCAGGGGCGGCGGGGAATGGGTGATACGCCGGCATTCTCGACGCGAGGCACGACCTCGCAACGCCCCCGGCAGACGCACGAGGCAAGCGGAAGTCTCACGGCAACGCAACCAAGTACGCGAGCCACCCAGGTTGATTCACGGCGTGCCGTGTCGGGCGGTAGTCCTCGTCGTCCTCATCATCCGCCTGATCCCAGTAAACGCTCACCTTGGAAAAACCAGCTTCTTCGAGCAGCTCCTGAATTTCTAGCAATGACCAAAAACGCCACTCGTAGGTAAATGCTCGATTCATTTTGGTGCCGTCTTTGAACTCGAAATGGATGTGATTGACCATATGATGAGTGATGGGATCGTAGCTGTCCTGATACCAAACGTTGGTGAACCCAGCTGAAATGCGACGTGGTTCGAGCATGGGCTGCTGTGCCTCCCAACCACCGTAGGCATCACAAATGAAAAGCCCTTGCTCGTCCAAACTATCGCGAACCCCTTGGAAATAGCCCCGAAGCTCCTCGCGCGTAGAAAAAATCCAGTAGCTGAAGTTCAATGCATTGATGATCTCGAACTTCCCTTCGCTGGGATCGCGAACGTCTTGCTCCAGGAGAGTCAGGCGGCTTGCATCATCACCGAGGGGAGCCACATTGTGTTCCTTGCCCCAGGCCAGAGTCTCTCCACAGTTGTCGATGCCAGTAGCAGTTCGCTTTTTGTGACTCTTGACCCAAGCTGACGCCAAGAGCGCCGTGCCGCAGAAGTCCTCTCGAAGAGAGCGAGCCTTCTTCCGATAGATCTTCTTATAGACGCTGGTGAGAAACTCGACCTCGTAGTCGGGATCTTGAACGCTGAGCTGGTAAAGAACGTGGCGATCCGCCGTTTTTGCGGTAAAGCGAGACTTTTTCTTCTTTTTGCGCTGAGCCATTTGGTCTGTTCACAGAGAAAGGATGAAAATAGTGGAAGCGAAAGGCGCTTTGAGCAGCCGAGATGGGGCAGCCATTGCCGATATCGCGCAGTCGACATCGAGCAGTCACAACGCGGGGAGCACCACGACTGGATCCGGTGCCAAGCGCGAAGCGGCGGCGACCGTACCGAAAGGAAGCACGCGATGCATCCTTGCCAGATCTTTTCGGCCCTTTCCTCGGGCCGGGTTTTCGAGCAAGCTCGCTGCGTGTCGAGCGCCGCCCCGATTGTCGGTCGTCTTGCTCCCAGTCCGACGGGTCATCTTCACTTGGGCCACGCAAGAAGCTTTCTACTTGCTTGGTGGCACGCGCGCAGTCGCGGCGGTGAAATCATTCTGCGGTTCGAAGACATCGATGTTGCCAGAGCAAGCCAGGCACACATCGACAGCGCGCAACGGGATCTTGAGTGGCTCGGCCTCGACTGGGACGGGCCCACTCGGATCCAAAGCGAGCGATTAGAAGAGCTCCGAAGCGCCGCGGAAACACTCCTGTCGAAGGGGCTCGCCTACCCTTGCGTTTGCACCCGCGCGGACTTGCGGGCTGCCGCCGAGCGAGGACTTGCCCAGCAAAGTTCAGCCCACCGGCATTCCGCTTGGGACAGCGCGGAACGAATCGTCATTGAACCTCTCGGCGCCCCCCAACAAGGAAGCAAAGAGGCGCGCTATCCCGGAACCTGCCGGGGTCGCTTTTCCAACGTGGAGGATGCCGAGCGTTCGAGCCACCGCGACGCTGGGTTGCGGTTCATCGCACCGGACAGGGACATATGTTTCGACGACCTTCTCTGGGGCCCCCAGCGCTTCAACGTTGCCGAGGACGTGGGCGACTTCCTCATCTTGCGACGGAACAAAACCCCCGCCTACCAATTGACGGTCGTCCTGGACGACGCCATGGATGGGGTCACCGAAGTTGTTCGCGGCGATGATCTGCTCCCCAGTACGGCAAGACAAATTCTCGTGCGCCAGGCGCTCGGTCTGCCAGAAGTCTCCCATGCGCACGTGCCGCTCGTTTGCGACCCGATAGGCCGACGTCTCGCCAAAAGAGAGCAAGATCTCAGCCTCCTCGAGCTCCGCGAGCGTGGCTGCGATCCCCGCGGGATCGTCGCCTGGGCTGCACGAAGCTCGGGACAAGCCGCAGAGCTTCGATCCGATGCTCGACTCACAGCAGGCGAGCTCATCGGTGACTTCGACATCATGCGGGTTCCGCGAAGTCCGGTCCTGCTCAGCGAGCGCTGGGCACCCAGTTGAAACTGGGCACCCAGTTCCCCCCAGCCTTGCGGCTCCCTTCCTCAGGCCACCGTAAATGGCGGTACAGAGCAAAAAAAAGGATGCGAACGGCGGGATGCCCTCTGCAACAAGGGAGCCCATCCACGACTTTCCCCTCATTTGCCGTTGTCGATTTGACTTCCGAGACAAAAGTGCTCAGTTAGTCGCGCTTGGCGAGGCTTACGCGGCATCCTGCCGCCGCGCCAGGTCCCTGCGATCGGGTTCGTCGCCGCGTCGCACGAAGAAGGGAAGCCGAAGCGCGTGGCGATGGCTTTCCGGCCTTTGGTGCGCGCCCGACGACATCCTAGAAGAAGTGGCCTCAGGGCCACACGAAAAGAGAAGAACATGAGTCAAAAATTGTTTGTTGGTGGCCTCAGCTGGGACACCGACAGTGAAGGTCTACGTCACGGATTTGAAAGCTTCGGAGACATCGAAGAAGCAAAGGTCATTCTCGACCGCGACACGGGCCGATCCCGCGGCTTTGGTTTCGTTTCGTTCCGTGATTCGTCGGACGCCCAACGAGCCATTTCAGAGATGGATGGCACCATGCTCGACGGGCGGTCTATCCGCGTGAACGAGGCAGCTGAACGGGCCCCCGGGGGCGGCCGCGGACACGGCGGCGGCGGAGGCAGACGCAACGGCCGCTGGTAGGCCTTTGCTCGCTGTCTTCGCATCGTGACGAAGACCTTGCCGATAGCGCTCCTCGTTTCTCTCCGAGAGGAGAGGAGACGTTGTCCCGAGCGCCCGCTTCGGACGCGGGCGCTCTCCATGGCTCCGCGATCCCTTCGCGGCGCTTCCTCATCCACTCCAACGCGAGCTCCAGAAGCGCTCCGTTCGAGTGTCCTTTTCGCCTTCCACGTCTGTTCGTGGAAGGCGATTCCACTATTTGAAGAACGAGTTTTATGAAGAGTCGACATACCGCCGCCAAGCGGTCCCGAGAACAAGCAAAACGTGAGCGCAAAATCGAAAAGGCTGAACGACGCAAACAAAGGGTCAATTCGCGGAGTCACGCTAGCCAAGCGGCCGGTGGAGTCGATCCGGACATCGCAGGTATCGTCCCGGGGCCCCAGCCCGATCCCGAGGCAGAGGAGATTGAAACTCCTCACGGGGCACAATTCTGATTGCTTGAGGCTTGAACCGGCCTGGGAACCACGGGCGAGTGAGGCGAGCATTGGCGACGCGCTGGAAAAGGCCTCGCCTCACTCACGGCCGGTGAGCGGCAGCGAGGCCTGTCGAGGGTGTGAGACACGACTTAGATGATCTTGATCCCCGCATGGGTTGGCACGAGGAGCGCTTCCATTTCTCCCTTGTCGGGTTGCTCCTGCGCGCCCAGCGGCCTTGCCTCCAAGCGCCCCCCCAAAGATTTGCGCACCGCCACTCGCACCGCGTGGTGCAGGGGGGCAGGTGGCTTGTCAGTACCCGGTGCGACCGGCGTACCGCTCGGCAAAATGTGCTTGGAAGCTGGGCGGGCCTCCTCACGCGACCGGGCGACCGTATCGATCACCGTCTTTTCGGACGACTCTTCGACCTCCTCTAGCGTTTGTTCGGAGCGGGAGCTCTTTTCGAACTTTCGCGGCGGTTGGCTGCTGCCCGGAGCGCCCACCAATCGGGCCGCCGCCCGTGAAAGCTGCCCCGCTCGGTCCGGCCGGCCCTGCTTGCGCGCGGCAACGGCGGCCTTCTGCAACCAACGGGCCGCTTCCTCGAGCTCGGAACGCTCCTCCTGAACACGAGCCGTCTCGAGCGCAACGACGACATCGTCGCTGTCGTCTGGGGTAACGGGAAGCACGAATCGGCTGGCCATAGGAAAGCCAGGATCTTGGCCGACCGCCTCGTCCAAGGGAAGACGCACAACGTGGAAAGACAAGCTCAGCAGCGACAACAGCTGACACTTCCTCCGACTCGGGCGTACTATGTAGGCGTCATGTGGATCCTCTTTTCCCATGGTGCAGGGCTCGGCAGCCAATCCCCGTGGATGAAGCGCTATCGACGGCACCTGCGCAAAATCGCTCCTGTCGTCACCTTTGACTACGACTACATGCGCGCGGGCAGGAAGCGTCCCGACCGTCATGAGCGGCTTCTCTCCACACACAGAGAGGCTCTGCGTCGGGGGCAAGCCAAGCACGGCACCGAAGTGGTCCTGGCCGGCAAGAGCATGGGCTCTCGCATTGGTTGTCACCTCGCGCTCGAAGAAGAAAACGTCCGCGGCCTCGTCTGCTTCGGCTATCCCCTCGTGGGCATGGGCAAAAGCCGAAACGTTCGCGATGAGGTCCTCCTCGAGCTGGACCGCCCCATCTGTTTCGTTCAGGGAACGCGCGACAACCTTTGCCCGCTCCCTCAGCTCGAGAAGCTGATCGAGCGCAGGCAAGCTCCCAGCAAGCTTGTCGTCGTCGAAAGCGGCAATCACTCTCTGGAGGTCACGACGACCTTTCTCAAGCAGAACGGCACGACGCAGGAGCAGGTCGAGCAAGAGATTTTCCGCGATGTGGCCGAGTTCCTTGGGGAGCTCGGCTGATCGCCATCATCTCCGCTCTTCGTCGGATCACTTGATCGTTACGTCACCAACGGTTCCAAAGACGCGATCCCAGATCATGTTCGACACACAGTAGCGTGACTCGGGATCTTTGAAGTGGTGGAGCATGTGATTCTTCTTCAGCCTGACACCGTAGGCCGTTTTCGGCGTGTAGTGATGCAAATAGTAGTGACAGACATCATAGAATACGTACCCGAGAACGAAACCAGCGTGCCACGACCAAACATAGGTCGAGCCGAAGATGGGATAGAAGATTCCCAAGAAGACAAAGTACAGTGTAACGCTCACAGCAGGAGGCATCACGAGTCGGTACTTGTCTTTGGGCCAGGTGTGGTGAACGCCGTGGACCAAAAAGTGGAGTCTCTCTCCCCACTTGCCCGGAGCCTTCCAATGGAAAAAAGTCCGGTGCAGCCAATACTCGGTCAATGTCCAGGCAACAAAGCCCAAGACGGCGAGCACGAGACTGGTCACGATTCCCGCCTCCGTCTTCAACACGCTGTAGGAAAGCATGAAAAGGCAAACGGGAACCCACATAATGGGGACAACGGACCAGTGGGTCCGCGAAAAGAAGTCCAGGAAGTCACTCTGGAACATCCGGGGGGATTCTGGGGTGGCTCGCAGCACGGTTTCTCCTCGGTAAGGTGGCGCAAAGATACGGACCGGCGGGCGGGCGTGCAAGAAATGACTGTTCGGAAACGCCCAACTGCGTCCTGCATTGCGCACCTGGAGTCATTTCACTGCGCACCCAGACAGTCGGCACCCGGCCGCTCCGCTGATGCCACCGAAACAACACGCAGAAACGGTGAC
>CAYTRQ010000371.1:0-5814 GCA_964440025.1 uncultured Polyangiaceae bacterium
CCACTTCTGGGAGGGCTTCGAAACCGCTCGAAACGTGAGTTGCCGAGGCACTAGATCAGACTCCGAAACGCACCCGGTAGCGATGTATTTGTCAGCGAGTGCGTCTGTCGAGTTGCGCATCATTCGCGCCAAAGGAGTCCCCCCAGGAGCGACAGCGTTATTGAACTCCACATGTTGGACGATCCCACCTGACTCCTGGACAAGACGTACCAGCCGCCTTCCCAATGCATAGTCCATGCCTCGCTGCCGAAATAGCGCGTCGAAGGCGGACGTAAATGCGCTGAATGGTTCCGCCAAGTGAGAAGGACCGCTCAAGGGCGGTCGCCCTGGACCATGAACAACAGAGTGCTTCTGGTAGACCTTCATGGTGCGATCCGACCGGGACGACCTATGGAGACGTGGCCTATGGATACTGGGATCTGGTCTCCGTCAGCAACTACTGCAATCCGGTGTGGGATGCGGACGGTCTGCTGAGCCCGCTCGACGTCAGCGGTCTGAGCCACCTCTACGGACAGGGCTATGCAGAGGATCGCCTGTGGTACGGAATTGGCAACGTGCGCGACTACGCGGGCGCGTCCAACCCAGAGGACGGCTTCTTGTTCAAGATGATCAACTACGACATCGACCCCGGACACACGCCCCTGGGAGGCGATTTCGACGGCGACGGTCGGGACGACATTTACTACCACAAGAGCGGCGCCGGCATGGTCTATTACGGCAACGCGGCAGGAAACGGCTTCCAGGTTCACTCGGTGACCTCAGCCAGCGGGTCCATACGAAGCGTGGACGACTTCGATGGGGATGGTCGCGACGACGTGCTCTTCCACAACCCTGGAAGCGGGGCGAACGTGGTGTGGTTCGGCAACTCAAACAGGACTTTCACTACGGTGACCGTCGCATCGATGCCGGGCAAGTATGGTCACAAGGGCTACGCTGGTGACTTCGATGGCGATGGCCGCGGGGACATCTACTGGATTGGCGAAGGCTCCAACGGCGAGCAAATCTGGTACGGACGCAGCGATCGCTCGTTTGATCAGTATTACACGTACACTCCACGAGCCACCTGGGCGAGCTCCGGGGACTTCAACGGGGACAACATCGACGACTTGATGGCGTACTATTCTGGAGGAAGCGACTACATCTACTACGGATCTTCCACCCGCGGGCCTCTCTCTCAGGTGAGCGTGACCCTGCCGGACAACGGCACGGCCGTCACGGGAGACTTGGATGCGGACGGGTATTCGGACGTGCTGTGGAACTTCCCTGGAGAGAACGACGAGATTTGGCTGTTCGATGCGAGCTTGGCTTCGTACACGATGGTGCCCACCAGTTCGACGCTCGGCAACAGTAATGGAGAGGCGGTTCCAATCATCGGCGACTTCGACGCCGACGGTATGGACGACGTGTTCTGGTACTCGCGCTGAAGCGAAGGCGAATGGTCGACCAAAAGGAGGCAGGACTTGGAGTCCTGCCTCCTTTTCTTTGCCCACCCAGCAATCTCAGTTGAGAAACGCGAAGCCGTACGATAGCGCTTGGCAGCGTGGTGTCCGAAAACTCAACGCAGGCGAATCTCGCCGCCCCCCGGCAGTAGCCAGGGCCCTCAAGATCCGCAATGGTGGATGTTCTGCGAAGGATCGCCTGCCAGCGGCTAAGCCAGTACCGCTTCTTCCGTCGCGTCCTGAGGCTGTTTGTAGCTCCAACCCGCTCCGAGAAAACATGAATGGGATGCCATTGGTCTCGCGGCTCGTGGGGCGCATGATAGCGGGGATGTGAGGGACCCCTTGCACGACGGCTGAAAGACCAGGATTTCATTGATGCTCTTCCAGGGTACTTTTCGCGAGACGAAGCGAGTCAGGCACGTCTGACATTCGTAGTCCAACGCTTGCAAGCGATTGCGGCGTTGGAACAGGTCGAGCCGACTGCGCCTCCACGCGGGTCGAGCCAAGGCGCGCCCGCGTCGCAAGTAGAAACACTACAACGGCTCTGCGGTCTCAGGTAATGCCCAGTACTCAGCAGGACGTGACCTCTCGGGACCTGCGCCGTCGGAGACTGGCGACCACGCTCCCTCCAACACAGAGCCAGGCGTACCAGGGACTCCGGGCATCGACGGGCGACGCCCGGAGTCCACACCCCGGCGGTGGTCGACCCGACCGCTGCTCACCGGAGAGCAGCTCACCGAGTCTGCGATCACCCGTCCAAGGGCCGACCACGGCCATGAGGGACTGATAGGAGTTCTGTTTGCTGTTGCCGCAGTCAGCGGGGTCGACTGTAGCAAAGGTCTGATCTTGGAAGGATACCGGAGTCTCGTCGATGCCAAGCGACATGATATCCGTGTGACCGCGCACGTGTACGAGCCCGAGCGTGTGAGCATACTCGTGGGCGATAACGCCTGCGCAAACGGTACTCGAGACCATACATTCGAAGGCAAACCCGATGTTCGAGTCGTTTTCGTTCTCGCAGTCGTTGACCGCCAGGCCCTGAACTCCGAACTGGCAGTTGCCTGAAGCAGGACCAACCATCACCATGGTGTAGGGTTTTTGGGGGCGCTCGATGGCGACGGTGACGTCGAAGTCCCACAGATAATCTTGAACCAAGCCAGCAATCCGCACTCGGCAGGTTTCGCGGTCTTCGCAGTCCTCGGCTCCGTTCCAGCGTACTAGGGTCTCCGCCTTGCACAGTTCCGAGATGTTGAGATCTGCCGCGTCGGCGGGCCCCCTTTCTAGTGCCTCGCTCCCGGTGGCGAAGTTTAAGTACAAGGTGGCGGGCCCCGCGAGCGCTACCCGCTGCGCGCCCGCCACACACAAGAATATCACCACGGCGAACTGCAATGCTCGCAGTAGCGCGAGACCACCAGGTGCTCTAGATCGGGCGCGCAGCGCAGCACGCCCGATCCTCGGAGCCAGGCACTGGAGCCTAGTTCGCGTCCACAAATGGACGCGAACCAACAAGACACAAAACTGTTGAGGCAAAAACCAGCGAGAGGAGCGGCTTCGGCAACCCCTCACCCCAAAGGGGTTGCCGAAAAAGCGGGATTTCGCGCCGAGAACGAGCCTAGCCGCGACAACTACTAAAACGCCGATGCGGGTGGCGCGCGCCGTCAGCACAGGTCGTTGCAATGCCAGGTATCGTTCCAGTTGACGTACACGTCGTCACCCCACGTGTTCCAATCGCACTTCTTCGTGGTGGTCCCCTGCTTGATCGTTGTTCCTGTCCACCACCCGCAGCTGCTGGAGCACTTCTTGGTGGTATACGCGGAATCGATGCAGTCCAACCCATAGTCCCCTACGGGGATGCAGTGGTCACGCCAAGTTGCTGCTTTGATCCTGAATGGGTCGGTTCCCTTACACGAGAACACAGGCCGCCATTCCACATCGCTCTTCCATCTGTAGTTGTCACGCGAGGCTTCGGCACCCTCGGGCAACGGGTTGGTGAACCCGGGGCGCTTGATGTTTAGCTTGAGCTCGCCCGCTTCGCGTACGAAATAGAACGGCTTGCCGGTGCTCTCGCCGTTTCGCAAGATCTCGACTCGGAGCGCCGACCCCTCGTCGACGACCGTGCCTACCATAAAGTACCCAGTGATGTCGCTCTCGGGGTCGATGTTGTGCCGTTCTAGTTCGTGGCGCAATGACATCGCCATTTTATCGGCGAAGCCAGCCACGTCCGAGTTCATCTGCTGGGCGCGCACTCGAACCTCCGCTGAGATGATGCGGTCGAGTCTGGAAACGTCGCGGGCTAAGAGAGACTGCACGTAATCATCGAGCTCGCTCTGGAGCTCGGCGATCACGAGCGAATCGGTGACCTGCACGCCGGAGGATTCGTTCTCAGAGATTTCAGTGTCATCTGCCGGCTCGACTACACAGCCACCAACTCCGATGACCACGGTGAGTATTCCGGGAACAATACCCAAGACCTTCTTGACTAACATGTTGTTGTCCTTTCAGTGCACGCGCATGAGAGCCCAACGTCGACGTTGAGCGTTGCATCGTCCGAATCGCAATCCGTGTGCCAAAGCGGGTGGGCATCTCGCGAACATGAAATGAGGGCAGTTTCGGCAAAAGTCCGCTCATCGCGATGCGGGACTGCGCGAGTTGCTCGAGTTGACCGAGTTGTGATGCGCGACTTGACCCTCTTCATTTCGTAGCGCAGCGAACCATCCCCAGGTTGCGTGAGGCGGTTCTGAGCAATGGGAGACCGTGCCAAGTAGCGACACGTCCTCTCCCTGCAAGGTTTGTTGCTCGCGTCGCGGAAAGACTCGTGCCAACTGTGCTTTCAGCTTTGGCGAGCCGATTCGCGCGTGCTTCGCGGTGGTGACGAAACCGCCGATTTCGACGACGCCAGCCGAAGCATGGCGGCAAAGCACCGAACGGGGCACGTGAAGGCGGTTCTTGGAAGTTCTACGGATCGATGCAGCCGTATTCTTGCACAAACGTCGTTCGACCGGTCTGCTCGTCTGTGGATTGAAAGATGATCAGGTCCCTCTCGGGGTCGCGAATGAGACCGCGAGGTAGCACGGCGTCGTTGTCGATGTCCCGACTGTCCAAGAAGAGGGGAGTACCTGTTTCATCGAGGAGGACGAGATCGACGAAGGTGGTTCCAAAGATTCCGGTTTCGCCTCGCGTGCTCAGTAGCAGGGTGCCGCCGTGGGTGCTCGATGAGAGGTTGATGTCGAGGGCGACGCCTCCACCGACCACGGTCTGCTCTTCGACTGCGAGTCCTTCGTCGCTGATTACAATCGAGCGGATGCCGGTGACTCCAGGACCGTACCCGGTCACGATGAGCCAGCCGTCGCTGGTGCTTGTGATCTCGAAATTTTCGGGGTGCTCATCGTTTCGAATTGCTTTCACGTCACCCACGGGTTTTCCCTGTAGGTCGATGACCCGATAGCGAAAGAAGTTGTCTCCGCCCGCAAACCCAACGAGCACGCGATCTCCCCGCTTCGAGAGGCGGACGACTGTGACTTCCGCAGCGTCTTCGGTCAGAACCTCTTCGGAAACGAGGGAGCCTCCCTCGTCGAGGGTGGCGACCAGCAAACCTCGTGCATCGGAGTAGGCCGTTAGGTAGCCTGAACTGGTTGAGACGATGGGTCTGGGGCAAGGACCTATTGCCGGGTCGGCTGGCATGAGGGTTGGACCGACAGCTTCATCGAGGGCGGCGTTCAGAGGGATCCAGGCGCCCGCTGACTCGAGCGAACAACTTGAAAGCACGTAACCCTCTGGAGACGATTCCACCCTGACGTCGAGCAGTGTGCTTTCAGTGAGCAAGCGTGCCTCACCACCTTGGAAGTCAGTCTCCACGTGGACTCCAAAGAGGTTGGGACTCGGTTGGTCCGTATCGAAAGGCGTTTGCCAAAAGAGGTCGTAGCCGGAGTCTGCGCGAAAGCCGAAGAGATTTGCCCACCACTGACAGGCTGGACAGTCGTCAAAGGGAATCATGAGAGGCATCGGGGCCCCGGTGGGACCGTAGGCCAGCTCTCCATCGATCAGGTCACATTCTTCGACAGACAGTGTTCCGCCGCTTCCTCGAGAAGTCCCGCCGTCAGAGACGGAGCTTCCACCATCACTTGTCGACGCACCCCCTGTTCCGGTGAAATCGCCCCCGGTACTCGCCGTAGCGCCACCGTCGACGGCTCGCGCGCCGCCGCTACTTGCCGAAGAATTGCCGTTGGGGTTGGAATCGGATTGCTTCGTGCCTCCACATCCCCAGGCCAGGGCGAGCCCGCAATACACCATCACTCTGCCACTGCTCATCGCGCACCTTCTCCTCGGAGGGCGTCGGTCGACGACGCCCCACCTTCTTCATGCCCGACGATGCAGA
>CAYTRQ010000372.1:0-5806 GCA_964440025.1 uncultured Polyangiaceae bacterium
AGAGAAAAGTGGTCTCCCTACCGACCACTTTTATGTGGTCGCAGCACTAGTTCGCATCCCGAAAGGGATGCGAGCAGACAAGCAACAAAACTGTTGAGGCAAAAACCAGCGAGAGGAGCGGCTTCGGCAACCCCTCACCCGAAAGGGGTTGCCGAAAAAGCGGGATTTCGGGCCGAGAACTACGTAGTTCGCGTCCACATACGTAGTTCGCATCCACAAATGGACGCGAACTGGCAAGCAACAAAGCGTTCGACGGCAAAAAGGGGGCAAAAGACGGAGTCGCCCGCCCTCGCCCCGCACCGAGCGTTGCGACCCAACGAAAACAGCGGTTGCCAAGCACACCGGGGGGAAGAGAGCCCGGAGGACCAGGCCTCCAACCCTACTGAGGGCTCTCCTCCTCGATGCGTTCGGCGTCCCTGGCTTTCGTTGGCGAGCATTGCTCACGCAATGGGTACGGGACGATGGCCGTCGACTCCACTATTGAGCCTGCACGACGACACTGAAGGCGTTGTGGCTTATTCTAGAAGGCAGCGCGCGTGTATTCTATGGTCGTGCCGGTCGTGTTTTCGGTCACACTTGCAACATCGAAGCGGACGCGCTCGATGCTGGGATCGTTACGGTAGCGTCTGCGCCAGATCCTCTCGGCGGCTCTGCGCAAGCGGAGGATCTTCTGGGTTCCTATGCTGGAGAAGCCGGAGGTTCTAGCCGAGGAGCTTCGACAGCGGACTTCAACCACAACCAGGACCGGCCCTTCGCGAGCAAGAATATCGATTTCGAGGTGGCCCAGCCGCAGGTTCCGGGCCAAAATCTGGGTTCCGCTTTGGATCAAGAAAGCTGTCACGAGCTCTTCTGCGAGCTCCCCCCGTTTTCGCATACCGATCGGCGTCATCACTCCATGGGTCGGCCGACGGAGTCTCGTAGTTGACGCTCATTCAAACGAAAGAAGCCCCGAAAGCAGATGCTCGGGGCCTTTTCGTCAACCTGACGGAGGTTGAAACGTTGGTCCTTTTTTGGAGGACCGCTTTGGGGAAGGTTACGGACAGACCGTCACGGTGCGATTGTTGACGGTCCGCTGGACCCCCACATTGTCGCAGTGGGAGCGCTGAACCTGCCGATCGAACGGACCGGCTCCCGGAGAGTTATCGGGAGAGAAGCCGTCGCAGCACCAGGTGTCTCCCGTGCAGACGGTCCCAGATTCATAGCAGGACGTCCCCGGATTTCGTCCCTGCTCGACGATTTGGCCATCCACAACCGCCTCGACCTGATTGCCGCAAGTTCCGGTGCCTGATTGACAATCTGTATAGAGATTCTTGGGGTCGAACTCTGTCTCCTGCTTGACGCAATAGCTTCCGGCAAGCTGGGCTTTGCCGAGATCCAAGTCGTCGACCAGAGGGAGACACTCGTAGTTGCTCGGACATTCGCAGAAGCGCGCGTTGGTGTCTTCGGCGCCTGGAGGCGGCGCACATCGGCAGGAGCAGTAGACCGTGTCTTCGGATGTTCGTTCTTGGATTTGCGGATCAACAGGAACCTGAATCCGATCCTCGATCTTGGTGCCGTCGCGTCCCGGTACACGGCACGTGCGGGCGTGTTCGGCGCCACCCGGAAGGCAAGAGGGATCGTCGCAGAGGCTGCCACTGCCGACGTCGTCGGGAACTCCGTCGCCGTTGTTGTCCGAGCCACACACATAGCAGGGGCCATTCGGGGGACAGTCGAAGTTGTCCGCTGCTGGGGTTCCGGCAACGTCGGTGCCCGCGCAAATGCTTCTCCCCGATTCCTCAATGCGCCCCCCGTAGTCATCTTCTGCTTGCCCGTACGGACAGCTCACTCGTCCGCGGAAATGGTTGACTAGGCAAACGCGGGTGAGACATTGAAATGAACGGCTTTCCACGTTGACTTCGCCAACGGAAAAACCGCTGAAGGTGGTCAGGTACTCGTCTTCCGGCACGCAAGGGTCGCCGACACCGCCACCACCGCAATTAGAACCGATAAAGGAGGCAGCAGCCGCAATGGCTAGCAAGAGGTAGATGCGCATTCGATGATTATCCTAGGAAGGTACGGACGCGGTCCGTGGTGGATTCGTGACTCCGTAGTATTGGATGGTCCGCTCTGGGCTGTCGACTCTTGAAACGGGTGAAGAAAATCTGGCGCTCGCCTTCAGTCGTTCAAACTGGGGCCTGCGGTTGTTGAGCGACCGACTCGCAGAAGCGACAAAGTTGGAAGCAAATGGCCGAACCAGGAAAGGAGTGGGGAAGCAGGGCTGAACGACTGATGGCACCGAAGATGCTCTGACTCTGATTGGGGAGGATCTGGATCGAGACAACGTGACTCACGGATCGCGCGCCTGAGAAACACGCCTTACAGAAGGCGTCTCATAAAAGGCTGCCCTTGAGAAAGGAGAGAGGCCTCCCCTGAAGGACGCCTGAGGTGTTGCTAAGTTACCCAACTAGGGTGAACTCCGTCAACGAGAAACAAGTCCTCAATTTTCTTCGATCTTCTCTCGCTGGCGGAAGGTTGCTGCCGCGCTGGATATTCCGTCTTCAGTGGAATTTTTGAGCGCCTTCGAACTAAAGAGGCCAACAGAAAGGGGCCCGAGAAAAGTGGTCTCTTCTAGTTCGGAATTTCGCACAAGCAGGGCGAATCCGGCGTTCCAGACTGCTGGGAACCAGCCGTCTCGCTTGACAACGGTTTCAGGCTCGCCGTAACATCCTGCGCCGTCTTGGAGCGGTTATCTGCACGTAGTTACTCGACTTTTGAGCTTGAATTGTTTTAGCCATATCAGAATTGGCGCCTATCGTCCTCGCGGAGTCGTTGGCCGCTTGGACCGCGGATTGATGTCGTTGTTGATGCCCCTCCTTTCATTCCCTTCCGGCGACCATTTCATTTCCCAAGAGGATTGAGTTGGAAGCTGATTCTTTACGAGCCGCTTTGTCGGTCCGAGTCGTCCAACCCACTCACCAGCAGGTCAACACGAGGACACATGTTTCGTAAGCGAACGTTCGCAGCTAGCGCCCTGGTCTCCGCCCTTGGAATGGCGGCGGCTCTGACGCCCGCCAACTCTTCAGCAGAGGTTGTCGATCTCGACGAGGACGATGACGTCGTCGATCTCGATGAAACCGGAGGTGGTGGTGGAGGAGACGTTGTCGACCTAGATGAAGGTGGCGATGTCGTTGACTTGGACGAAGGCGGGGTCGTCGATCTGGATGAAGGTGGCAATGCGGGAAGTGGCAATGCGGGAACGAGTGCGCCCGCACCGGCGCCGGTTGCAGGACAGCCCACTGAGTCGATGGCCCGTGCGAAGAAAGCCTTTGACGAGAAGCAGTGGCCGAACGCCGCGCAGGGAATGTTCGAGGTGGCCAATGGTGAAACGCAGGATGACCAGGGCAATCAGCAGTTAGCAGAATTCTACCTAGCCCAGTCACTCTACTTTCTGAAGTTCTATCAGGCGAGCTTTGAGGCATTTACCAAGATTGCTGATAACCCGTCGCACTTGAAGTTCGACGAGTCGCTGATGTGGTTGGCCAAGCTGGCCACGGATCTGAACGAAGCGGCCGATATCATCTCCCATGTCGGTAAGTTCTCGGATGAGCAGATCGCTCGTTTCGACAACGCAAACCAAAAGGAGCTGTTTTGGAAGCTGAACTACCTTCTAGGACGCTACAACTACCGAGAAGGAAAGTACCAAGAGGCTGTACGGCTCTTCAATCTCGTTTCCAGCGAGTCGCGTGACTACGTCAAGGCGCAGTTCTTTACTGGTGTGAGCTACATCCAGGTCAGGAAGTCGGTGAATGCCGTCAAGGCGTTTCAGCGAGTGAAAGCGGCCGTCAAAGAGGGAGCCAGGGTCGAAGACGCTAAGCGGATGGAAGACCTCGCAAACCTTTCGATGGCACGGACGATGTACTCTGCCTCGATCACCTTGGATCCGGAAACGAATGCACCCAACATCCGTGAAGACGCGCTGTCGGCGGCAGTCAAGTACTGGAACGAAGTAGGGGAGGACTCGGAGTATTGGCTCGATGCACACTTCGAGGCAGCGTGGGCGTACTATATGGCGGGCCAGTACACCCGCGCCCTCGGCAATATTCACACGCTGAAGTCCCCGTACTTCCCTAATGCTTTTTATCCCGAAGCCGACATTCTCAAGGCCATTATCTACTTCTTCAACTGCGATTACGAGTCTGCAACGACCGTCGTGGCGCGCTTCAATACGAGGACCACACCTATCAAAGAGAAGCTCGAAGGCATTCTCAAGAAATACTCAGGGGAAAATCAAGCGGAAGCTTTCTACAAACTTCTGATCCAGGTTCGAGAGGGTGAAGCGAACATTCCCGATGAAGTTCGGCCTCTGGTGGAGTCGGCCTTGAGTGATCGCGAATTGCTACGGAATGTGGCCTACGTGAACGACTTGGAAAAGGAGATGGAACATTTCAAGTCATCGCCCGGCCCGTTCCAAGGGTCCGGTGTTGGGAGCTATATTGAGAGCACCATCGAAGAAGCTCGTGCGCGAGCGATCAAGAAGGCCGGAAAGCTCGCGATGGAACGCTACCAACGCTACGTGGACGAGATGGGCGAACATCTTCGAAATGGTGAGAAGATTCTCATCGATATTACTGCTGCACAGCGAAACCTGCTCGACCAGGCCATCAAAGAGGGTCAGGTGAGCGAAACCGAGTCCAAGATTTTTGGTGTCGTCAATCCAGATGACGAACACTTCATTTGGCCCTTCGACGGGGAGTACTGGCGAGACGAACTTGGGTTCTATCGACAGGAAGTCGAGTCGGCCTGCGGGAGGTAATCCAACCATGCACTTCAAACTCGTTGCACCCATCGTCACGCTATTCGTGCTCATCGTGACCAGTTCGGCTTCTGCCGCCGTGCGGAAGATGAGCGCCGAATGTATTTCTCCTGAAGCTCAGAAAACTCTGACCGAATGCCCCAAAGGAGCCATGAAGTCCGAGGGACGGAGGCGAGTTGGTACCGCCTTCAAGAGCAAGCCTCCCCCAAGGGAGAAGAGGAAATCGAGAGAGGCCAAGCCGGGTGATGTATCCATGCTCGAGCAGCTTGCCGAGCGTGATACTCGTAAGGGAAAAATGAAGGCTCGCGCTCGGGCTCTGCTGATCACCGAGATCACTGGCCTCGAGCGTCTTTACAAGCAGACACCGAAGTCCTCCCCCGACCGCCCCCAGTTGATCCTGCGCCTTGCGGAGGCCTACGCGGAGCTCGAGCAAGCTGCGATCCGCGACAAGATCCAAGCGGATATCAAGCTCCAGGAGGCGAAGAAACGAAAGAAGAGCACGACCAAGATCCGCCAAGAGATCGCCAAATCCGAAAAAATGGAGAAGGCGGCGCGTGCCAAAGCCATCTCCTACTACCGGCGCATGGCGGCTTGGTACAAGAACTATTCCAAGATCGACGAGGTTCTCTACTATCTCGCCTATGAGTACGAGCAGGGCGGTGACCTGAAGAACGCCCGAAAGACGTACTTAGAGTTGATCGAAGTGGCTCCCAACTCTCCCTATGTCCCTAACGCGTATCTCGCATTTGGTGAGCTCTTCTTCCAGGAGGCGAGCGCCGACCCATCCAAATGGGCACTTGCTGAAGCCGCGTACAAGAAGGTGCTCAAGCATCCCCCTCCGAAAAACAAGCTTTACGGCTACGCGCACTACAAGCTCGGCTACGTCTACTGGAACCAGGGGATGTACAAGAAGGCCCTGAATCAGTTCAAAGAAGTGATCAAGTTTGGCAAGACCTACTCCAAATTGCCGAACGCCGAGCAGTTGGCCAAATCGGCGCGTCGCGACCTCATCCC
>CAYTRQ010000373.1:0-1383 GCA_964440025.1 uncultured Polyangiaceae bacterium
TCGGCATTGCCGGCGCGAGTGCAGGAAATGTTATGCTGATGGCGTTTGCTCTCTACAGCGGTGCCGCGGAGGTGACCCTGGGAGACGCGCTGGCTCAAAAGACAGGACAGTTCTTTCAGTGGGCTAGCCTATTCGTTAGCCTTCCTGCCATTGGGGCCGGATCGATTTTCTTCCGCGGGGCTCTCTCTTCCCTGCGCACACGAACTCCGCACATGGATTTGCCGATTGCGATGGGCATTTCGGTCGGCTTCCTCTGGGGAGTCTACGGTGTTGTCAGGGGGAGCGGAGATCTTTACTTCGATTCAATCACCGCATTGATCTTCTTTTTGCTGATCGGCCGATATCTTCAAGCTCGGCACCGGACTCGAGGAAGTGAGGCAGCGGAATTGCTCCATGCGGTGAGTCCATCTCAAGCTCTGGTGATTGATCCAGCATCTCCGTCCAGCGCAGCGCAATCTTCCGAGGAGGCCGGAGCTGTGCCAGTCGGGAGTCATCGGGTGCCGCGAGGCTGGCGAGAGGTGGAGGGCCAACGGACTCCCGTCGATGAGCTCGAGGCAGGGACACTCGTTGTCGTTCCAAGTGACGCAGTCGTGCCGGTGGATGGAAGGGTGCTCGACGGTCACTCGAGTCTCGATCGCAGTCTTCTCAGCGGCGAATCACGTCCCCAAGGCGTTGGCTGGGGCGATTGGGTCGAGGCCGGATGTCTCAATCTGGGCGGCAAGCTCCTCGTTTCGGCCACGAGCGCCGGCGCCTCCACCCGGGTGGCGCGGTTGATGAAGGATGTGGAGCGGGCGCGCTCGACTCGCGCGCCGGTGGTACAGACCGCCGATCGCCTGGCGGGACTTTTTACGGTCGTTGTCGTCTCGCTTGCCGCGGCCGTGGGATTTTCGTTCTGGTCCGTCTCGCCTCACCTGGCTATTCAGCGCGCACTGTCACTGCTGATTGTCGCCTGTCCCTGTGCCCTCGGGTTGGCGACGCCTCTGGCGCTCAGCGTGGGAGTGGGCCGGGCCGCGCGAGCGCGAAAATTGATTTTCAATGCCGAGAGCATCGAGCTGATGTCTCGGCCGGCAACCATCGTTTTCGACAAAACTGGGACTCTGACGGAAGGTCGCCTTTCGGTCGTCGCTCGCGTGGGCTCGAGTGAGTTCGACGGCATGGTGCTGCGACTGGAACGGGACTCGCAGCATCCTTCGGGAGCGGCGATTCGCCAGTTTCTTCGGCAAAGTGGTGCTCGGGCTCTTGGCGCGGACGGGGAGGTCGAGGAGAAGCTGGGAGGAGGGATTTGTGGTCGATTGGGAGGAACCCTCTCGTTGTTGGCTCGGAGCGTTTCGTCGAAGAGCGTGCTGCGATTCCGGGCTGGCTTCGCGACGGGCTGCGGCGCGG
>CAYTRQ010000373.1:1393-5771 GCA_964440025.1 uncultured Polyangiaceae bacterium
GCCTCGCTATGTATGATCTTCGGCATCGCCATGTTCGCGACGGGCTGCGGCGATATCCGGCTCACCTTTCTCGAGTCTTCGTTGCGCAGGGAGGGGAGGCGGTCTGCGCGTTTGTACTCGAGGATCGGGTTCGCGAGGACGCCGCGAAGAGCCTCGGTCAGCTGAGAGCGATGGGGCATCGGTTGGTGCTGCTCAGTGGTGACAGCGAGCCCACGGTGAAAGGAGTCGCTGGGCAGCTCTCCCGAAGCGATCGGGACGTTTTCGTGGATGTCCAGGGGGCGAGCTCTCCCGAGGCAAAGCTCGGCTACGTGGAAAATCTCAAAGCTCAGGGACGGACCGTGGTGATGGTCGGCGATGGAATCAACGACGCGGCGGCCCTAGCCGCTGCTCACGTGGGGGTCGCTGTGAGCGGTGCTGCGGAGGCCAGTCAGATGTCAGCGGATGTGTTTCTGCCTGCCCCTGGGGTCGCGGAGCTGACAGATTTGATGAGCGGGTCGTCGAGGGTGCTCGGCACGATTCGCCGTGGCCTCGGCTTTTCGCTTGCCTACAATGTCTTGGGTATCGGGCTTGCGGTGTTCGGCATTCTCGGTCCCCTGGGGGCGGCCATTTTGATGCCTTTGTCGTCACTGACCGTGGTCACCCACGCCTTCCGGAGTCGATCTTTTTCCCAAGGAGGTGCCGTTTGAGTGCTCTGTTCGTGCTCGTTCCTTTAGCGCTCCTGATTTCCGCGGCGTTCGTCGGCACCTTTATCTGGTCGGTGCGCCGAGGGCAATTCGACGATCTCGAAACACCCGCTCTACGGATCCTCATCGAGCAAGAGGCCGAGAGGCACCACCGGATTGATCCCGAGGCGCACCACCGGATTGATCCCGAGGCGCACCACCGGCAAGGGCCCCAAGGAGCACTGCCGGACTGAGGAAGAATCATGACGCGGGAGAAACGACGGGTGTGCCGTCCGGGCGGAATGGTCGCAGGCGACGTTCCAAAAGAGAGATGACCTCCTCGTCGGTGCGTTCGGGGGCGCCCGGCAGTCGTACGAAGCGCTTGGCCAGTGTTTTCTTTTGGCCGAGCATCAGGAGCAGCCAGACCTGGAAGAAGTCGAGGCCGTCGAAGACGATGGCATCCTGTTTTCCATAAAGGGCGCGATTCTTGTCGAATTCGTCCGCCATTTCCGTGTAATGCATACTCGGCTTGAGGTGGTGGATGATGTGATACCCATCGTTGAAGCAGCGTCGATTGTAGCGAGTGTTGATGCACGTAATGCTACTTTTGAAGTCGTTGTCTGGTTCCTGGGGATCAACGAACGCGTGTTGGCCCCAGTTGCCGGCCATCATGAGGGTACGCATGAGGATAACGGGAAAGACGAACACGACGAGCGTTGCCTGAAGACTGACCACTGCGGCAAGAAACACGCAGATTGCCCAAAAGGAGAGTTCACCGAAAAGCAGCTTTCTCACCATTTTCTTGCGCTGGCACCTCTTGTGGTACCCGGTGAGATCGATCAGGCCGAAGATCATGAACCGGCCCCAATAGTGAAGCCAATGTGTGAATCGATCGCGCTGGTAGGGCATCGTGGTCGAGAGATCTCCAAGAAGGTTACCCTCTTTGTGATGCATTCCCATATGATGCACGAAGTAGGAATTGGGAGTCTGACCGAACACGGGCCCAATGAACCAAGGGATGATGTGATTAAGATATTTGTAGCGACGATTGAAAAGCGGCCGATGGGACGTGCAATGGAGCATCAGGGTAAAACGATCGAACCACGTCGCGAACAAGATGGCGTAGCCGGCAGCGAACCACCAGCTGAAGCTGCCCGCCCAAAAGAGATAAAGGGCGGCGGGCCACATGGTTAGCGTCATGGCGAGTCCCAGGTTGACGAAAACGATGTCTCGGCGATCGTTGAGGGTCTTGCTCCATAGCTGGGCCCAGCGGCTGCCGGTGAATCCAGGTGGGGCTTCGTGAAAGGGCAGGCCGGGTGAAAGGGCTTCTCTGGACGAGGCGTGAGACACGTCGCCCCTATAGCTGAATTTGGAGCCGCGCTCATCCTCTGAGAGGCAGGGAATGGCCTGTCTCTTTCGTGTTCTGGCCGGACGGCCATTGTGCCGCTTTTGCACGAGGCCGCCTGGGGACGCCGAAGGTGGCGAAATTGTTGCGTGGCTCCCCAGCGAGATGGCTTGGTTCCGGGCCGAGGAGTCGGCTTTCGAGTGTGGCGCGCGTGTGTGTCCGGGTCGCAGTGGGTGCGGGAAAATTCAACAAAGCTCCGGTTTTCCCGGCGTCTTGGTGTGACCGTTTCGGTTTCGAAGGGTACCCTGGAGGCAGGATGTCGGGTTGAGAGAGCTGGGCCGAGAGAGATGGGCATGGCGTTTGCTATTGATTGGGATCGACCGGTGAAACAGGAATGAGATTGGCGAGATGATGAGAGGCGATTTGGGCAATAGTCGTGACACGGCGGTGGCGACCAAGATTGAAATGATGGACGCAGCCGAAAGCGTCCCGCCGCTAGCGGATCTGCAGGAAGCAATTCTCGATGACGACCAGCTGCGAGACTTGCTTTCGGACATCTCCACCTACGGGAAGGTTTTAGGGCTTTCGGTCAAGAGTTCCCCCCGCGGCCGACCGGAGACGATTTCGCGCCTGCCCGAACTTTATCTCAAACTTGTGCAGCGACGGGTTTTTGGCGCTCAAGTTCGTTATGAGTTTGATGGTTCCACCTGGCTCGATACCTTGCTCGCTACCCCCACGGGGGTTCGGCTCGTGCGGGTCGAGCTTCCTCAATAGGGCCTGATCGGAATCGCCGTCCTGGGGTGGGTCGGTCAGGGATCGGTCCAAAGTCCTCGTTTTGGCGGCCGGGCCTTCGCTGGACCCCTTGGGAGAACGCTCGCGGGAGCATCCAAGCGGCGGTGGCTTTACTTTCGCGGCATTCCGCGAACACTGGCGCCTCCCATGGCTTGGGCGTACCTCACCATCCTGCTGAGCGTGCTAGGAGGGACTCTCCTCGCGCTCCTGCCGCGTCGCCGGCAGGATGTAATGGGGCCCGTGAGGACTTTCGCGCTCACCGCCGCCTTGAGCGTCGTGATCCTTCACATGTTGCCGGAAAGCCTGGCGGCCGTAGGGGGGTGGGCGGCTGTGGCACTCGGGTTGGGACTCGCCGCTCCCGCCCTGTTGGGAAAGCTCGGCAGCTTACTGTTTCGGGCGGGGCGCCATGGATTCGACCGCTCTCGAACCATTGCACTCGAGACGAGCTATGCTGGCCTGCTGCTCCATCGGCTTGGGGATGGCATCGGGCTGGGGATTTATACCGGGGAGCTGAGCGCGAGCGGTGCGGAGAAGGGGGTGATCGCCGCCCTTTCCGCGCACGCCATTCCGGTCGTCGCCATTGTCGTTCTGACCTTCGATTCCCTGCGAGGTCGACGTTCGGCGCTGCTTCGGGCCGTTGGATTGGGCCTGGCAAGCGGTGTGGGCGTGCTTTTGACCCATTCCTTGCTGGGTCAGTTGGTGAATCAAGCGAGCGGATGGATCGCGGCATTTGTAGGGGGAATGTTGCTTCATGTTGTCGCTCACGACGTCGATGTTCAGCTACCGACCACTCGGAGCGCCCGCAGTATCGATCTCTTTGCCGCAGCACTGGGGCCACTTGTGAGTCTTCTGGGAATGGAAGCTCACCAGCACCGCGCGCACGAAGGTGCTGTCCATGAGTTTGGCCAGGTTCTCGTGCCACTAGCGATGAATGTTGGTCCTCTGCTCATGGTGGGCCTGCTTGGAGGGACCATTGTCTCGGTGTGGGCAAGGCGTTTTGTCGGTCAGCGGGTGCGCGTCGTGGGGGCTCCTCAGCTCGGGGTCGAGACGCTTGCTGTGAGTTTTGGAGTTCTCGGAGCACCACTTGCGCTCGTGCGCGGGGGCGGTTGGGTGCTCATGGCACTCGTCGCTTGGGGGATCGCGTCCCGTTTCGAAGGGGATGACAAGGAAGGGAGCTCGAAGGGAGCTCGGTCGGAAGCCTGCGGTGCTCCTTGGGCGTGGACTTTTCTGCGTGCCTTCGATGAACGTCTCGCTCGAGTGGGAGCCCCAATGGGACTCTTTCTCGTTGTTGCGGCTCTGTTCCAAGTGAGTCTCGAGCAGGATGCGCTGGCAATGTGGTGGCGACCGGGGCTCAGGCATTGGCTCGCATTAGCCGTCACTCTTGCGAGCGCTGCCATTTGTCCGGTCTCGGCCACGGTTGTCGCTGTGGTGTTTTTGATTCAAGGAGCGGCGCCGGGTGTGGTGATACTGGCTCTTTTACTAGGTCCTGTGGTGGGTGGAAAAGCTCGACTCCACCTCGGTTCGCGGTGGGAAGGGAAGAAAACGAAGGTCTTGCTTGGTGGGGTTGTGCTGGCAAGCG
>CAYTRQ010000374.1:0-5761 GCA_964440025.1 uncultured Polyangiaceae bacterium
TCAATGACATGCACCAGCCTTTCGCCCTTCGAAGCCCTCATGAAGTGAGGCTTCGAAGCGCTTTTGGCAGCCCCACTACTGTCTTTGGCCTTCTTTTCCGGTTTTCGCGCGCTGCACGTCTGTCAAGCGCGCTGTAACCACTTGGAGCCTCACTTCGACCAACACGCCGCGGCACAATGCGCCAAGATGGTCTCGTCCGCGGTGAGCAACCGCGCGTCATGGGCGAGGGCATGCGCCACGATGAGGCGATCGAACGGATCGCGAGTCCAAGCGAGTTGGCGAGCCTGTCGAGCGAGGTCGCGAATCTGCCCGGGCGCTTCGGCAACGCCGTAGTCCTCCGTCAGGATGGCACAGATATCTGCCACAGCGACTCGAAGGCGGCCAATTTCACGAAGAAATTCCATCTCGACCAGGACGATAGGTGACAAAAAGAGATCACTCCGCTTCAGTCGGCCCGACGCCGGCCTGAGGCGTCGCTTGTCGCCGCTGACTATCCAGAGTGCTGCATGAGTATCGAGGTGGAGCCTCACCCGTCCTCTGCTTCGGACCAGGGCCATTCCACGTGGACGATGTCATCGGGATTTCCAACAATGAGATCAGAAATGACCCGAGGTTTCTTCCGGGCAGGCCGAGCAACCGACTTGCGTACGATGCTCAGCTCCACGCCGCCTCGGGCTATGTCAACCGGCTCGCCCGTGGTCGCCACGTGGTCCAAGACCTCGTAGAGATGGGCCCTCAAGTCCGTCGCGGTCTTCTTCATGCTTTTTCAAGCTGACGTACGTACGTGCGTACGTCAAGGTTCATGAACGCGTCCGGCATGGTTTGCGCCGATCCCTCGCCCAACGACCGTTGGGAGGCTCCAACGCATAGCGGACCGCGTCCGCCGATGTCGAGCGCCCCACCTCCGCAGAGTGCGAGCGACGCAAGCTGCGTGTCACGAGACGACCCATGTGTCGTTCTGAAGCATCTCGACCCAGCCGGAAAGTTTCCCATGTCGCTCAACGCGTTCCATGTCGCTCAACGCGAGGAATGCTTGGTGGCAACCATCTTGCTTGACGCAACCTGTTCAAGCATGCATCCGAGTTGAACGGCACGCGCGGACTGCTCGCTTCGTCTCCTATGAAGCGGAAATTCGCCGCTCGAAATCTCGAACGAGAGCATGGTCAGCTTGCTTGAGGCCAGGCTCACTGAGATCACGATGACGACCGACCGTTTCCAGCGACGCTCCGTCGTGAGAAGCGCACCTGGAATTTCACAAGGAAGTAAATAAACGACTCATGACTTTGCGCAAGTCTCAAATCATTTATGGAACGCTCGCCGTCGCACTAGCAGGCTGTGCTCACAATCAGCCGGGTCCGGACACGTCAGCAACGCCCCCTCCAGCAACGGGGGCGCACAACACACAAACAGCATCGGGCGAACCAGACCCGGCAGAATCCCCAGCCAACGCTCCGGCGCCGGCAAGCTCGGCGAACAACCCCCAGCGACCCGTCGGCTCCCCAGCCAACGCTCCGGCGCCGGCAAGCTCGGCGAGCAACGCTCCCCAGCCAGCGCATGGTCCGGCTTCTGCCGAAGGCCAACGACCTGTCAATGGGGCGACGGCCCCGTCCCCAAGGGGAACAGAAGATGCGCAGGGAGCGCCGGTGACCGAGGACGAAATCCAAGCGTTCGCCCAGTGCTATCTGAAAATGGCGAAGCTCGGCCAGCGCATGAACCAGTTGGTTCAAGTCGGCGAGCCGCTCGAGGAGGTGGAGCGAAAGTTTCACGAAAAGGCCGCGGAGTTGATTCAGGCTTCTCCCCTGACCGAACAGCGTTACCTGGAAATTGCGAAACGAACGGAGACGAATCCGAACCTGAGAAAACGCATCGAGCAGGCGCTGCATGCCGAGGTGAATGGATGAACAGGCCGTACCGCCGGGGTTGGGGCCTTGCCGACGCCCTCGGCGGAGTTTGTCCGCGCGTATGATGATCCATCCCCGCGCGAACAGCTGCCATCTCAGCCACGCCAGGAGATTCCCCTCCTCGCCTCACAAGTGCTCGTGGCGGAGTCCAGCAGCTCCCCGAAAGGAGAGTCGAGTCGCGCATGCAGGAGGACGTTGCGTTCATCGCGCGAACGCTTCAGAGGCCAATCAGCTCGGGGCGCGCGCCGACAAGATGTGAGCTTGCTAGCCGCTTCATTCCTCGAGAGGTATCGCGCAGTCCCCGACAGCTATTCTCAGCACACCAACGCCAACCGGCCATCGCCCAATTGTTGAGCTCTCATGAGCTCCCCACGAAGGAGACTCTCAAGCGCAGCTCAGGTGCGTTCTGGAGCGCTTGGGGGGAAATAGACGTTCTCTCCTTGATCTCCAACCGCAACCGCGCGACAGCAAGATGAGCATGCTGCTGCTTGCGGTTCTCTCCGGCTTTGCGCTCGCGCTTCTCGCGCCGTTGCTCCATCGTTTCGCGTCGCGCTGGTCGGGTTGGATTCTCGCAGCACTGCCTGCTGCGCTGACTGGATACTTCTGGATCCTGCTGCGGGAGGCCGGCACGGGGACCGCGACCGTCCAGAGCACACCATGGCTCCCCGTTCGAGGTGTGCACCTTTCGCTGTTCGCCGACGGCTTGGGGGCGTTGTTTGCTCTCGTCATCAGCGCGGTCGGCACGCTCATCGTCATTTACGCTGGCGGCTACTTCCGGGGCCATCCGTACCAGGGCCGATTCTTCTCCTTCATCTTGGCCTTCATGGCCTCGATGCTTGGGGTGGCGCTTTCCAACAATCTACTCCTTCTCTACGTATTTTGGGAGCTTACGAGCCTCACGAGCTATTTGCTCATCGCCTTCGACCATGAGGACGAAGCGGCCCGCTCCTCAGCGCTGCAGGCGCTCCTTGTCACCGGGGCGGGGGGGCTCGCCATGTTGGCGGGTTTCGTGCTGCTAGGGCAAGCAGGGGGCACCTATCAAATCTCCGAGCTCATCGCACATGCCGATACCTTGGCGGAACACGAGCTCTACCCGGCCATCCTGCTCCTGGTTCTCGCCGGAGCATTCACGAAATCAGCGCAGTTTCCATTTCATTTCTGGCTCCCCAACGCCATGGCGGCGCCCACCCCGGTCAGCGCCTACTTGCATTCGGCGACCATGGTCAAAGCAGGCGTGTACCTGCTGGCTCGGTTGAGTCCTATCCTAGGTGGAACAACGCAATGGCTTTGGTTCCTGTCCGTCGCGGGCGGCATCACCATGCTGCTGGGCGCCTGGCTGGCGCTGCAGCAGACGGATCTCAAGCGACTGCTCGCCTACTCCACCATAAGTGTGCTGGGAACCTTGACGCTCCTTCTCGGCGTCGGAACCGAAAACGCCGTCACCGCGATGGTCGTGATGCTGGTTGCACACGCTGGCTACAAGGGGACGCTATTCCTCATTGCCGGCTCTGTCGACCACGCGACCGGTACCAGAGACATCACACGCCTCTCGGGCTTGGCTCGAAGCATGCCGATCACGGCAACTGCCAGCATCATCGCTGCGCTCTCCATGATGGGTCTCCCCCCCTTTATCGGATTTCTCTCCAAGGAAGCTCTCTATCAGTCCCTCTCGGACAGCTCCACATTCGAGGGCTGGCTACTGGGCGCCTGCGTCGCAGCCAAAGTGCTTCTGATCGTCGTGGCCATCAAGGTTGGCATCCGCCCATTTTTGGGGTCCAAGAATGGCTCCAGCACCGCTCACGAAGTGGGTGGCACTCTTTGGCTCGGCCCCGCGCTCCTGGCGGCGTTCGGAGCAGCTTGCGGCCTCACCACGGGCACCATGTCCAACGTTGCCGAGACTGCCACGCAGGCGGTCACCCAGAGCCCAGCAAACGTCCACCTTGCATTTTGGCACGGGCTAGGTCAGCCCTTCATACTCAGCATCGTCACCTTAGTGAGCGGTGTTGGCTTGTTCTTCTTGCATCACCGTCTACTTGCCGCCTTCGGGTCTTTTCGTGTGCTCGAGAGCTGGGGGCCTGATCGCGCCTACAACTGGCTGATCCATCTCATCAAGGGCGCTGCGGGATTGCAGGCTCGACTCCTGCAGAGCGGCTACCTTCGAGTCTACGTCATCATCATCGTCACCACGACCGTCCTGTTGACCAGTAGCACGGCATTCTATGGCACGCGTCATTTGCACCTCGAGCCGCCCGGCGTCGACGGCGTACGGTTTCACGAGCTTGCCGTGGCAGCCATCATTCTGCTCGCGGCCGTGATGGCGACCGTCGTTCGCTCGCGGCTGGCAGCCGTCGCTGCGCTGGGGGCAGTCGGCTATGGCGTGGCCCTCATTTTCGTCCTGTTTGCTGCGCCTGATTTGGCCATTACTCAGTTCTCACTCGAGACGCTTTCCATCATCCTGTTTCTGGCCGTCGTCTACCGTCTGCCGCGCTTCGCCATACTCGCAACCCCAGCTTCCAGAATTCGGGACGCCTTGGTTTCCGGTGCGGCAGGCATTCTGATCACCCTTTTGGTGCTTTCGGTCACCGCCTCCCCTTCGGACTCGCGCGTGAGTCGCTGGCTTGCAGAAAGCAGTAAGCCGCTGGCCCACGGTCGCAACGTCGTCAACGTGATCTTGGTGGACTTCCGCGCGCTCGATACCCTGGGTGAGATCACTGTGCTCGCCGCGAGTGCGATCGGGGTATTCGCTCTCATGAAGCTGCGTCTCGCAGACACAGAAAGCAACTAGCTATGTACTATTCGCTCATTCTCCATACTGCAACGCGCTTTCTGCTACCGATGTTGCTGATGTTCTCGGTGTTCTTGCTCCTTCGTGGACATAACAGCCCAGGCGGAGGTTTCGTGGGCGGGCTCGTCGCAGCAACCGCTTTCGCTCTGCACCTCATCGCCCACAACGCGACCGAAACGAGACGAGTCCTGCGTTGCGATCCCAAGTTCTTCATCGGAGTGGGACTGGGACTGGCCATTCTCAGCGGCCTTTGGGCACTGCTTTCCGGTCATCCCTTTCTCACGGGCGAATGGAATCGCGTACAGCTGCCCGTCGTAGGAAAGCTCGGGACGCCCCTGTTGTTCGATGTTGGCGTCTACCTCCTGGTGTTCGGCTCGGTTGTCACTATTCTCCTGTCCTTGTTGGAGGATTGAGTGGAGACCATTCTCGCGATAGTGATAGGAGGGCTCTACGCGCTGGGTCTGTACTTGATGATGCGGCGCAATATCGTCAAGCTCATCATTGGTATCTCTCTACTGGGCCATGCCGCAAATCTCCTCATCTTCACGACGGCTGGGTTGCGGCGCGGTGCATTGCCGCTGATTGCCGAGGGACAGACTCGACTGCCCGAGCCGCATGCTGATCCGTTGCCCCAGGCGCTCGTCCTCACGGCAATCGTCATCGGTTTCGGCGTCCAATCGTTCGCGCTGGTTCTTCTCAAACGCGCTCATCAAACAATCGGGACCGACGACTTGGACGAAATGCGCTCGACCGAAAAGTAAACCATGCAGGTCCCGCTCAGCATTCCCATCCTCATTCCGCTGACTTCTGTAGTGGCCTGCTTCCTGCTGTGGAAGCGCCCGGATGCGCAGCGGCTCGTAACCAGCGTCAGCATGGGCCTCCTCGTGATTGCCGCCCTATTCCTGCTCCGGAACGTCGAGCGCCAAGGTATCCTCGCCACTCAGATCGGTTCCTGGCCCGCACCCTTTGGAATCACATTGGTCGCCGACTTGCTGAGCGCCATCATGGTTCTCGTTAGCGCCATCGTCGGGCTGATGGTCTCCATCTACTCGTTTGCTGGCATCGACCGTTCCAG
>CAYTRQ010000375.1:0-5759 GCA_964440025.1 uncultured Polyangiaceae bacterium
CTTGCAGTTTCTGTTGCGCCGTCTTCCGGTTCATCCGCGCCCTTTGCGCATGTTGGCCAACCGTTGGCCTCGCTATGTGCTATTGGGTGGTGGTCTCGTGCTTGCCGTGGTGGGGGGCGAGATCGTCCTGTACCTGTTATTGCCCCACGTGGTGCTGCAGCAAAGCGCCTATTCGCTGTGGTTGATGGGTGGCGGTGGAGCCGTGCTGGGTTGGTTGTTGGGCTTGCTGGCGGTGGGCGTGATGTTCGGTCCTACGGTGTATTGCTCCACCTTGTGCCCCACGGGAACAGCGCTGCGCCTTGCGGGAAGCAGGCGGCTGACGCGGTTGTCGATCACTCGTCCCCAAAACTGCCCCTCCGGCTGCGAACTTTGTTCGCGAGCCTGCTGGCTGCACCTTGACCCGGCCAGCGGAGATTCCGGGCCCGATTGCGATAGCTGTGGGCGGTGCATCCGCTCATGCCCCCAAGACAACTTGGTCGTGGGGGTGCGGAATCCCTTCGAAGCGGCGAGCCCGCGCGGGAGGAATGCGACGGCCCGAAACGCCGTCTTGGGATTGTTTCTGGTCGCGATTGCGGTGGCTGTCCCTCGCTCGGCCGATGCGGTGGGGACCCGCGAGGCGCGCAAGCCCGACTTGGTGTTCGAATCGCTGAGGAAGCGCGGCGATGTGGTCGTTTCGGTAGCGGTGGTCGATTGGACAGGGGTGCGCCCCGACGCCGACAATCCTCGTACCCGCCAAGGAACCACGCTCTCTCTTTCCCTTTTGCGGGGGGAAAGGAAGGCACCCGACGAACGGGAGCGCCTCCCGTTTCGCGAGGTGTACCAGGGGCCGTTAGAGCTTTCCGTGGAGCGACGAGGCGAGGAGCGGGAAATGCTCGCGCTTTCCGAGCCCAACTCGCCCATCTCGACTCCGCGCCGCAGCATCTATCGTCTGCGAACCGCTCGGGCCCTTGCCCCGTTCGATCGGCTCGTGTTGCGTCCCATCGAAGGATGGCTGTCCGAACCAGAAGTCTGGGAAGTGCCACCCGGAAATCCCGGTTCGAACTGGGCGGCGTTGGGGAAGGGGTTCGTCGCTGCGCTCTTGTCGTTTGGAGGGCTGGTGTCCTTGGCGTTGGCCGTGGTTGCGAAAAAGCCGAAGCAGACGGCCTCAATCTTTTCGTGATCGATCGAGCTATGTCAGGCATATGACGACATGTTCGGCGTCAGGCTTACTCTCTTTGTTGCAGCGGTATCATTTATTTCCGTTAGTTGCGGACAGCGAGGTCTCGATGGGGATGGCGCCGGTGTGCAGGCCAGCGGAGGCACGTCGGCAGGTGGGAGCTTGTCGACCGGAGGGAGTGGGATCGGTGGAGATTCAACCGGTCGGACCTGTGCACCGGGTCAACTGGATTGCTTAGGCGTTTGTACGAGCGTCGACACGAACGCCAATTGCGGGAGCTGTGGAGTTGCCTGTGCCACGGGACAGTCGTGCTTGGATGGTGTCTGCCAGTGTGACGGGGAGCTCACTGCTTGCGAAAACGGCTGTGCCGACCTAGCGGCCGATGCGCAAAATTGCGGTGGCTGCGGGATCGTCTGTGGCGCCGAAGAGCTCTGCTCCGCCGGAACATGTATTCCGAGCACACAGGGATGCCCGGAGGGGTATGAGGCATGCGGCGGTGGTTGTGTCGAGACGAGCTCCAGCCCGTTCCATTGTGGTGGCTGCGGGATCGCTTGCGCTGCGGGTGAAGCTTGCAATTCCGGGGTTTGTGGTTGCACGACGGGCGAGATGTGTGGCGAGACGTGCACGAACACGATGACCGACGTGCAAAACTGTGGCGCGTGCTCCAATGCCTGCGCCCAGGGAGAGATCTGCGAGGGGGGGACTTGTGTCACCGGCGAAACCAGCACGGGGGGAACGTCCGGAACCGGCGGTGCTTCGAACACCGGTGGTGATACCGGTAGTGGCGGCACGTCCTCGGTTGAAGTGGTGATCGAAGAAGGGGACGTTGGCCAGTGCAGCGTGGACGGTGTCGTCGAGTCGGACAATGGTGGATTTTCGGGGACTGGGTATCTCAATACGGAAAATACGACGGGTGCCGGCATCGAATGGGCCGTAGAGGTCGGCCAGGCCGATACCTATTCGCTCGAATTTGCCTACGCCAACGGTGGCGCGTCCGACCGTCCGGCAGACGTGCTCGTTGATGGTGCGACCGCCGAGGCGGGCGTCTCGTTTGAGTCCACCGCCGCTTGGACCACGTGGTCGACGACGTCGGTCGACGTGACCCTGACTGTCGGAGAAAACCGTATCGTCCTCATGGCGACGGGCGCCGACGGGCTCGCGAACATCGACAACCTGACGCTGACGGGAGCGAATGTCAGCCCCGCCGAATGCGGCTCGGACGGTGGAACCGGCGGCGCCGGTGGAACCGGGGGCACCGGGGGCACCGGCGGAACCGGCGGAACCGATCCTGGCGGCAGCGACCTGGCCAATGAGTGGCCCTGCGACGGATCGACGGAAGACTACGACTACGTGGTTGATGGTTCGGGCAACAGTCACACGGTGAACGGCTCGGGCAACTATTCTTATCAAGAGGCCATCACCAACGCCCTAGGGAACGGCAATCGCTCTGTTTTGGTGTTGTCGAGTGGTGATGTGAGCGGATCGGCACAGCTCTCCATCGGAGAAAATACGGTATTCAACGTCTGCGGCACCATCAACGTGACCAACGATGTGAGCGGTGGCGACCGCTCTCCCGCTTTTGCGCGCGGCGCTTCGAATATCGACGTTCCCCACTTCAACCTGACCGGGAGTGCTCAATATGGAATGTTTTTCCGCGAGGTGAGCGATCTTCACCTGGGTGAAATCAATATCGACGGGACCGGTGGAATCGGGATTCGCATCGACAACAACCCCGAGCCCAACTGCTGGGGCCGCTGCAACCGGGTGACGAACATCCGCCTCGATAACGTGTCCGTTTCCAACACCGGGGGTCACGGTGTCGAGACCTACGGCGTCGATGGACTGACCATCGGAACCGTGACGGCGCGGAACACCACCAACGCTGGCGTTCTCCTCAACGCGACCATCAACGCCACCGTGGGGATGGTCGATGGCGAGGACGTGGCTACCGGGAACGGGTACGCCACCTTCCGCGTCGCCAACGAGGCGGGCAAGATCGGTGACAGTTGGCCTGCGGGCAACATCCACGTTGGGACTGTACGTGCCAGGCGCGGTGGTCGTGGGATCTTCTGTGTCTCCGACAGCGGTGGCACCACCATCGACAATGTCGACATCGCAGATACCGGTGGCGATTCGATGCTCCTCGAGAATTGTCACAACATGCGCGTAGCCGCCGGCAGCGGCACGGTGGATGGCGGCGGAGGGATCTGGATCACTCATCGCGACGATGAACACACGCCTTCCTCCAACGTGACGGTGCAAAATCTCACAGCCAATGGCATCTCGATTGGTGAGAGCAAATGCGGCACCGATAATCTCATCTGCAACATCAGCGGCAACGCTTCGGTCAGCGGATGTTCAGGAACCGTGCAGTCCAGTTGCCCGTGATGTGTTTCTGATGGGAACGTATCTCGAAAGCCCCCTCGGGGTGATGTGCCGGCGCATCCTAACTGGGGCGTGCGGCCAATCGCTTGGGAACGTATCTCGAAAGCCCCTTCGGGGTGATGTGCCGGCGCATCCTAACTGGGGCGTGCGGCCAATCGCTGGCGCAGCTCTCCGATGGTCCATTCTGCCGCCACGAGGTCAGCTTCCCTCTCGGCGAGGCTATGGGAGAGAGAGTCGAGCCGGGCCTCGAGATCTTCGTTGCCCTTGGTGCTTTTGGCGAGGGTCAGCTCCGCCGTCAGGCTCTTGGAGAGGATCTCCAGGCTGCGCAGCTGTTCTTCCAACTGGGCGACCTTTTTCCCTCGTTCGGCAAGCTGATGCTCCAGCGCTAGGTAGTCCTTTTGGGCGCCTGCCTCGCGGAGCTCGGAGGACTGCGGCACAGCTTGTTCCGGTTTGGCCTGCTCCGGCTCGGTCGCTCGGGGTTCGACCTGCCTCGTCGCGCGAGCTTCCTTGAGGGCCTTCTTGTTCTTGGTCAACAAATCGGTGACTCGGAGCAAGTCCTGGTGGGTTTCGTCGAGCTCCTCCTCGGTTTCTTCGAGTTGGCATTCGAGCCCCCGCACCTTTTGTTGGGTTCTTTCGAGCTCGGCTCGGAGCTCGGCCTTTTCCTTTTCGAGCCGCTGGACCTCCTTTTCGAGTTTCGTGAGGTCTGCGGTGGCTTTCTCGAGATCGGCGGCCGCGCCGGCATCGATCTCGGCGAGAGCCGCCTCGAGCTCGCGCTCGAGCTTTCGCACGCGATCTTCGGCCCAGCGGGTCTCCTTTTGACTGCGGGCCGCCACGCGTTCGGCCTCGTCGAGGCGCTCGCTGAGCACTTCCGCTTCTTTTGCGGTCTCAGTGAGCTCTTTGAGTTCTTGGACCTGTCTTTCCAGTCGCTCGCTTCCCGCCTCGGCATCGTCGGCGCGTGCTTCGGCCGTTACGGCGCGCGTCTCCAACTCGCGTATCCAACTATCGCGCTCTTCCAGCTCCCTGGTGAGTCGCTGCACCTCTTCGGGGCTCGATCTTTCTCGCAAAGCCTGCAGTTCTGATTCGAGGCTTTCAATGCGCCGCTGGGCGCGGAGTTGTTGCTGTTTGTGCTGGCTTTTGCCGTCTTCCAAGACTCGGGCAGCGGGCAGCTGCACGATGGTCATGTCCTCGAAATCGACCTCGGCCAGAGCCTCCTCGCTACCGCACACGAAGATCAACAGATCCGCAGCCTCTGCCTCGCCGCCGAGAAACTCGTTGTCGAGGCAGGGTTCGGGAGGGTCCTCGAGGGAGAGAGAGACGACAGCGTAGCCGACGAACGGAGCTTGGCCGAGCAGCATGGTGTCGTCGAACACCTCGGCCGTGAGCTCGTCGATCTCTCCATAGCTCAGCTGACTGGGCGAGACGCCGAGCAGACCCGAGGTCGTTTCGTTGCTCGCGCAACAGATGAAAGCGAGTCCGCGCTGCCCGATGGAGCGTCGCACACCGGAAAGCAGGTGTCCGGGATCGGTGCTCTGAGCGAGATCCTCGACGATGGCGCAGTCGAAGGACGCATCCCGGAGCGAGCTGTCCGTCAGCTTGGCGTAGCTGATGCGGCGCTCACTGTTGTGAGCCGCGGCATGAGCCACGCGGCGCGCATCCGGGTCGAGCACTTGCACGAGGCGGGCGCCGCGCTGGAGCAGGTGCTGGGGGAGGACGTTGTCCGCGTTTCCGATGACTAAAATGCGGCTTCCGGAAGCGACGCGCTCGGCGTGAGCGACGAGCGCACTCGTGGGGCTTTGCGTGACTGAGCTCATGAGTTCTCGGGCTTGCCGGGGGACGAGCGAGGATTCCCCGAGGCAGCGCCGCAGGAGACTATCACAGAGTGCGCCCTTCGTTGTAAGTCTCTGGTCGACCATGACGCGGACCTATAAAAAAATCCTTGTTGCTGACGGCCTGACACCGGTTTCGGCTTACGCGGCGCTGCGCGGGCAGGCTGCAGGTGGCTCCTTTTTGCTCGAGAGCGTCATTGGGGGCGAGCGCTGGGCGAGGTACTCGATTCTCGGCTACAGGCCCCAGTCCCGCGTGGTCCTCTGGGGTGAGACAGGGGTTGATCCGTTCAGTCTCCTGGCACAACAGATCCCCTCGGGACAGGAGCCCGCGGCGCATCCCGCCGATCGCGTACAGCAGGCGCGGGCATTCGGCCACCAGGGTGCTGTTGAAC
>CAYTRQ010000376.1:0-5742 GCA_964440025.1 uncultured Polyangiaceae bacterium
AATGTCTCGCGAGGTCAAGATGCCCACCGGCCGGCTTCCGGTAACAACCGGCACACCAGAAATATTGTTGCGCTTCATCACGTTGAGGACGGACCGCAGCGACTGCTCCGGCTCCACGGTCACCGGGTTCAAGATGACGCCGCTTTCCGCACGCTTGACCGCCATGACCTCCCGCGCCTGGTCGACGACAGGCAGGTTCTTGTGAATGAAGCCCACACCTCCGGCCCTCGCCATGGCGATGGCGAGTCGGGCTTCGGTTACACTATCCATCGCAGCGCTGACCAACGGAAGGTTGAGCCGGATCCCCCGGCTCAAACGCGACGCTACGTTGACCTCAGAGGGCAGCACGTCACTCGCAGCGGGGACCAAGAGTACGTCGTTAAACGTGAGACACTCGCGCAGGCCTTGCTGAAGCATGCCGGGACCTACAGCGACCTTTTCCGGTGGTCAACAGAAACCTCGAAGGGCGAAAGATCGGCCCGGTTCAAGACGGATTTCTCGTCGCGTGCTAAATCGCTTGCCGCCAAAGATGGACGCGAACCACACTAGCCGCCTTCACACCAACACCCCCAGCTCGACACTCGCGCGCCTCCCACAGAGACTCACGCTCGGTGCGAGCAACAGTCACGGTTCTCGCTTCTCCTGGAGCGCACAACGAACCGCGGGTTGCTCAAAACGGAACCTGCTCGTCTTCTGCGTTGCCTGGATGACCTTGCTCGCTTCATCGCTCTGGCCCGCGCAGGCCGAGGCGGCGGAGAACTATCTTTCTGCCGAACCCATGGAGAACAAGAAGATCCGTATCGACGGAATGCTCCGTGAGTGGCCTCGTGGGTTTTCTCGCCTCGACCAACGGTTGAAGGGACGCGGACACAAGAGCCGAGCTCTCATCGGATACGACGACGGTTCGCTCTATCTCGCCGCCAAGCTCGTGGATGAAAGGATCGCGCGGTCGAGCCGAGCTGGCTCCTCCGAGGACCACCTCAGGCTCGAGCTATTCGTCCCCAGCACGAACGGAGCAGGCGGGAGCTTGCATCGCGTCGATGTCTATCCCGGCGAGCCCGGAAAACTACCTGGTCTCGTCAAAATCGACGGACGAATCATCAAGACAGCCAAAGCTGTCGAAGCACCGACTCAAAATGGACTGGTTCTGGAGGCGGAAGTCCCGTGGAGCGCTCTTGTCAAAACCAAGAATCTTCGAGTGGGGCTGCGAGGGCGTCTCCTCTACTACAACGCATCTCGAGTGGGGCGCATCCAGTCGATCATCGCCACCTCGCAGAGCCAGGGCGCGGCGATGCCACCCCTGACCCTCGAATCCGAGACAGCTCTGTTTCAAACCCTGCTTGAACCCAAACGGCTCCCCTTTCAGCCTGCTCGTCAGGCGTTTGGCGATCTGACCGGAGACGGGAGCGTCGAGCGCGTGGCGCTCTATGGGCACTTTCTGAGCATCGTGGGGCCAGGATACAAAGGCGGAAAGCAATTTTACTTCAATGAACTGGACGTGAGCTCAGCGGACCGGATTCTTCGCCTTGAGCTCCGCGATCTCAGCGGTGACGGCAAGGACGAAATCATTCTTGAAAAGCGCATCGGGCCCGAAGATACGTCCCGTGAAGTGCTGCAGGTTCTCAGCCTCGGCGAGGATGACGCCCCGGTCCAGGTTTTCGCCGCCGAGGTGGGGATGGATACGGAAAGTGGCTCACTTCGCAACCGGGTAAAAATTCAAGGCGAAGGCTCCAAGGCAACCATCAAGATTTCCCAGGGAACGTCCCAAGGGATCGATCCCAAAACCTTCAGAGAGCCAAAGATAGGTGGAGGCATCATCTCCGCTCTGCTTCCTTGGGAATCGGTCCGGAGTCGTGTCTATGCCTGGAAAGGGGACGGGCTCACGCAAGTCGAAGAAGTCGAATGGGCGCCGCAGATGAACCGTCCGTCGAAGGCCACCGTTCGGTCGGCACCTCCTCCACCTCCGCGCCCTCCCCGCGCCAGCGAAAGACTCGAGCGCGTCTATGCGCTCTACAAACAAGATCGAGGAGTGGGGCACGAAAAGCCTCGCTTCGATCTCGTCACGGACGTCGTGGAAGATTCGCAGATGGAAAGGGTCTTGGTCCACGGCAAGGATTTGGTGGTCTTCGGCAAGGGATTCAAAAAGGGCCGTTCCTACAGCTATCTCACGATCGGGGTCGAGGAAGCCGAGGATGTCCTCGCCGTCACCACGCGCGATCTCGTCGGCGATGGCAAGGCGGAGATTTTGGTGCATGCGGTGCTCAAGGCCCAAGCGAGTGAGGAACTCGGAGGCCAGATTGTCGAGCGGCAGGCTCTTTTCATCTATAAACTGATTGACCATAAGATCACTCGGATCTTCGCTGCCGAGACGGGACGGGCTCTAGAAGGCAAACGCATCCTTGGCGGCGTGGCCTTTCTTCCGAAGCGCCCAGGCGTCAGGATCGAAGTCGTTCCCTTGCGAGCCCTAGGGTGGAACCAAGATACCTATCCATTTCCCGAAGACGTTCATCCAGCGGGCGGTCTGCAACCGCTTCTTCTGCCTTGGGGCAAAGTCAACTCGAGAGAATACACTTTCAATGGCGAAGCGTTCGTCACCCGCTGACTCTCTGGTTGGACGAGCTCTGGTTGGACGAGATGCGTTTCAGCCTCGAGCAGACGTCCTCACCGCGCCTTCCGCGCCTTCCTCGAAGGGAACGCAAAGGCGAGTTGCTCACCAGTCTTCCCATGATAGGCTGGGTCAGAGTTTCGAGCCCTCGGAACATGAATGATGCCAGCACTTCCTGTGACGGTTCTCTCCGGTTTTCTCGGAGCCGGCAAAACGACAATCATCAACCACCTGCTTCGCCACCCAGGGGGGCGGCGGTTAGCAGTGCTCGTCAACGACCTTGCGGAGATCAACCTGGATGCCGTGCAGCTCAAGGTGGGTCGCAGTCGGATCAACCAACGCCACCTCGGCGATCGTAGCTTCCAAGAGGGCTTTGTTGAGCTGCACAACGGCTGCATCTGTTGCACGTTGCGCGATGAATTCATCACCGAGGTCTCTCGCCTCGCGCGCCTTGATCGGTTCGACGGTTTGTTGGTCGAGGCCACTGGCGTTGCCGAACCGCTCCCCATCGCCATGGCCTTCGACCAGGGCGATCCTCATGGTGAACTCCTGAGCGCGGTCGCCCAAGTCGATTCAATGGTCACCGTGGTCGACACCTACAACTTCATGCGCGACTGGGACAGCGCTGACGAGCTGGCACATCTTGGTCTTGCAGTGGACAAGATGGACAATCGAACGCTCGCCGATCTTCTCGCGGAGCAGGTCGAGTTCGCCAACCAGATCGTGCTCAACAAGACCGACTTGGTCGATCCCCAAGAGCTCAACCGATTGAAAAGGATCGTAGCTTGTCTCAATCCTGAAGCTCACATCACTTCCACGATGTTTGGCATGGTCGATCCCGACTCTTTCCTGAACACCAGGCTTTTCGAAGCGGGAGAGATAACCACCCGGGAACTTCCTCCTCCAATGCCCGAAGCCCCCGAAGGACTTCCTAGGGAACGGCGAAGTGGCATCTCGGGTCCTGGAGAAGCCAGCGGCGCGTCGTCGGAAGATCCACGGTGCTCACAGGAAGACCCACAGTACTCACAAATTGACAACAAACAAGAGTCAACCGCTTCGTCGACGTCGCAGACATCCACAGATTCAGATCTCTCGGACACCTCGACCCAAGCTATCCACGACGCCCTCGGCATGACGAGTTTTGTCTATCGTGCCCGGCGTCCCTTCCATCCGCAGCGTCTCTGGAATTGCCTCAACGAAGATTGGCCCGGCGTGCTCCGCAGCAAGGGACTATTCTGGCTCGCCACGCGCATGAACGAGTCAGGCCTGTGGTCCCAGGCCGGGAAAGCCTGTAGCCACCAAAGCGCTGGCCGTTGGTGGAGCAGCGTTTCAGAAGATCTTTGGCCCGACGACGACGAACTCCGCGCCTCCATCTTGGCCGAATTCCGCGGCCCGTTTGGCGACCGACGACAAGAGATTGTCATCATTGGCCAGAATCTGGACCGGGCCGCCATCCGTGCGCGACTCGACGCTTGCTTGGTCGACTCCCTCGAGATGCAACTCGGACCCATGGGCTGGACGCAGCTCCCCGATCCGTTTCCGCCCTGGGAGGCGGAAACCTTAGATGAAACGGAAATCCCCGTGCCTCTCCTGCGCCGAGAAACACCCACGGCCTGAGTATCGCTGGCCGGCAGACGCCCTCTGTCCAAACACGCCGCTGAAGGAACGTTTTTCGCGTGGCGGAAATCTTTCCCCCAAGCGCCTGCACTCCAATCCAGTTCCTGCAAAACGCGCGCTGCGGAGCCCAGTGGGCGAAGCCGTTCGAGCCTGACGAACCACGTCGCCCTCAAGATTCCGAAAAGCTCATGTATGCTCGCCCCCCATGCGAGCCGGCGGATACATCCTCTACGGGGCGGGACAGTTGGGCGTCATGCTCCTCACGCGTTTTCTCTTTCAGTGGGTGATCCGATTCGCCGACACCGGTCGTGACTCGACGACTGGCCCGCTCTTCGCCGCAGGTGCCGTAGGGGCTATCTTTTTCGGCTTCCGCATCTTCGATGGGATCACCGATCCTCTTGCCGGGGGACTGGGGGACCACTGGGTGCGCAGCGGCAGGCAACGACGCAGCCTGATCTGGGTCTCCTTCCTGCTGCCCGCCATTGGACTAGGGCTCGTCTTCACACCATCCGCCAACATGATGCCCTGGATCAAATGGAGTTTGCTTGGCTCGGGCATGTTCCTGTTTTTCGTGGGCTACACGCTCTACGCCATACCTTACTGGTCATTGGTCGACGACTACTCCCAAGGTGATTCCCGCGTCCGAACGGGACTCTCCAACGCCCTGGGTGTTGGCGTTCTCTTGGCCACCGCTGTGGGCTTCGTCGTGAGTCCCATTCTTGTCGAAAAGCTCGGGTTCCTTCCCGGTGCGCTCATCTTCGGGGCGGTTGGCGTGCTTCTCATGGTTTTACCTTACTTCGCCGCCCCCCCGGGCCAGCCAGGACCGCCGGCCGTCGAATCTCCTGCATTCCTCAAAGTGCTTCGTGCGGCACTGGTGGATCTGCGCTTTCTTGCGGTCATCCTCCTTTTCGCCGGAGCGCAGATGTCTTTCACCGTTATGACCTCGGCCGCTCCCTATATCGCCGAGAAGATCCTCGGAGGAGACCTCGGAGACGTAGCTAAGCTACTTGGGCCGTTCCTGCTAGCCGCCATCCCCGCATTCATCTTTATTCCAAAACTCTCGGCGCGTCTCGGCTGGGAAAAAGCCACACTCCTTGCGACCATTGCTCTAGGCATTGCCTACGGTGGAGCCGGCCTTTTGGGCCGAGGGGTGATCGGAAGCCCCATGACGACCGCCATGATCGTCTTCGCGGCCGCAGGGCCAGGGGCTGCCGTGGTTCTTGGTTTGGAAGGCGAGGCAATCGCCCATAGCGCCCAGGCGAGCAAGTATCGATCGACGAGCATGTATTTCGGCGTCTACAATTTCGTGGTCAAAGCGTTGAATGGTTTAGCCCTCGCCATCACGGGAATGCTCGCACAAACAGGCACCTTGCTGGCCGTACGTGCCATGCCTCTGATTGCCGGAAGCCTCTGCGTCTCCGGAGTGCTTGCCTATGTCGCCCTCCGTAGACGGACTGCGTCGATCACCTAGTGCCTCGGCAACTCACGTTTCGAGCGGTTTCGAAGCACTCCCAGAAGTG
>CAYTRQ010000377.1:0-5736 GCA_964440025.1 uncultured Polyangiaceae bacterium
CACGTTGAGATGAGGCTTGCTTCTTACAAATTTCTCTTTCGCCATGATTTCCTCGAAGTACTGCTTGGTGGGAGCTCATGCCCCAATGACGCGGGCGACTATCTCCTCCTGAACTGAAGGAGGAACCGCCTCGTAGTGGTCGAATTGCATACTGTAGGTTGCGCGACCCTGCGTTTTACTGCGGAGATCCGTCGCGTAACCGAACATCTGTGCCAGGGGAACCTCGGCGTCGACAACCTGGGTCCCAGAGCCGCGTTCGTGCATTCCCACGACACGACCGCGGCGCGAATTGAGATCGCCGATCACATCTCCCATACTGGCTTCGGGAGTCACGACCTCTACTTTCATGAGAGGTTCGAGAATAGCCACACCTGCCTCTTTCGCCCCCTTTTGAAAGGCCATCGAAGCCGCCACCTCGAACGCCGGACCGGACGAATCCACATCGTGAAAGCTCCCATCGACGAGCTCCACATGGAGGTCCGAAATGGGGAAACCGCAGAGGATACCGCGGCCCATTGCATCCTTGATGCCCTTCTCCACCGAAGGAATGAATTCCTTCGGGATCGTTCCTCCGACAATTTTGCTCTCGAAGGAAAGTCCGGTGCCGCGTTCGCCAGGACCCATATTGATGACGACGTGACCATACTGCCCATGACCTCCGGACTGACGAACGAACTTTCCCTCGATGCGCTCGATCCGGCTCTTGATGGCTTCTTGATAGGCGACTTCAGGCTGTCCAACGTTGCAATCGACTTTGAACTCACGACGCAAACGATCAACGATGATCTCGAGGTGAAGTTCGCCCATCCCGGCAATGATGGTCTGACCCGTATCTTCGTTCGTGAAGGTCCGAAAGGACGGGTCCTCATAGGCTAACTTGCCCAGGCTCACACCGAGCTTATCGAGATCCGCCTTGGTCTTGGGCTCGATGGCCACCGAAATCACCGGCTCTGGAAACGTCATGCGCTCCAGAATGATGGGATGTTTCGCATCGCACAGGGTGTCTCCCGTGCGCGTGTCTCTCAGGCCAACAGCTGCGTAGATGTTGCCAGAAACGCACTCCTTCAGCTCTTCTCGCTTGTTGGCATGCATCCTCAGGACGCGCCCCATCCGCTCGCGCTTGCCCCGCGCGCTGTTGAAAACCGCAGTTCCGGCAGCAAGCTTCCCGGAGTACACACGAAAGAACGTCAGGTTACCCACAAACGGATCGCTGGCGATCTTGAAGGCCAAGGCCGCGAAGGGCTCGTCATCCCCAGCCCTGCGTGTGAGATGCTTCGTCTCATCCTCGGGCAACGTTCCTTCCACGGGAGGAACATCCAAAGGAGAAGGAAGGTACTCGACAACCGCATCGAGTAACATCTGTACCCCTTTGTTCTTGAAGGCCGAACCGCAAAGGACTGGAACCCATGCCCGAGAGCAGGTGGCCTGACGGACCGCGGAGTAAATTTCCTTTTCTTCGATGCTCGCCGGATCCTCGAGAAACTTCTCCATCAGCTCGTCGCTCACGTCTGCGCAAGCCTCGAGGAGTTCTTCCCGCAAGCTGGAGCACTTCTCCTGAAGGTCCTCAGGAATGTCTTGCCACTCGAACTTTGCTCCTAGCGAATCACTATCGAAGATGGCGGCCTTCATGCGGATGAGATCCACAACCCCCCGGTGGGCATCCTCGACCCCTACGGGCCACTGCAATGGCACGGGTCGACAATTGAGACGCTCTCGCATGGAATCCAGATTCATCTGGAAGTCCGCTCCGAGCTTGTTGATGAACGCAATCCTCGGAACCCGATAGTGATCGGCCTGACGCCAAACGGTCTCCGACTGAGGTTCGACGCCATTGCCCCCATCGAACACGGCCACTGCACCATCGAGTACCCGAAGGCTTCGCTCGACCTCGATGGTGAAGTCGACGTGGCCTGGAGTATCGATGATATTGATTCGATGCTGCTGCCCCTCTCGGGGGCCAAACTTCGTCTGCCAGAAGCAATTGGTCGCGGCCGAGGTAATAGGAATACCCCGCTTTTGCTCCTGTTCCATCCAGTCCATGGTAGCCGCGCCTTCGTGCACTTCACCAATTTTATGCGAAATACCCGTATAAAAAAGGATACGCTCAGTAACGGTGGTTTTGCCCGCATCAATATGCGCCATGATCCCGATATTGCGGGTGCGCTCGATGGGAAGTTCGCGGGCCATAATTCAGAGTTGCTTGGATAGAAGAGGAGAGAAGATTGACGAAGGTTTGCTCGGGTCGTGGAATGAGCTCGGGCTCATTCAGCGGTGGGAAAGAAGACTCGAATAGAAGAGCGGATAGACGAAACCCCTCCCGGACCTCTGCCTCCTTCGCCTTGTGAAAGAGGGCCGGCGCGATGCGCCAGGATTCCGGAAGGGGTCGGGGTACGTAGTGTTGCCGCAGGGCGGGCGAAGAACCCAAGCGGGGACTCCGGCGACTCGTAACCCGATCCTTATTTGAGATATGTCATCTTGGTTCGTCGTTCCTCCGGGATAACTTGTCCCAAAACGCCAGGCTCACCCTGGCGGGCCGGGGAGGATGGCTCCTCCTCAGGAATAGTAAAAGTTACAGATAAAGGGTAGCTGCACTCGGCAGGACTGGCACTTGGCAGGACTGGCTATTGAATCGAGCCGGCCCTCGAACGCCTACCATCGGTAATGAGCAAAGGCCCGATTGGCGTCGGCCATCTTGTGCGTATCGTCCCGCTTTTTCACGGCGGCACCTCGCAACTGCGAAGCGTCGACGATCTCCGCAGCGAGACGTTCCCGCATCGTCTTCTCACCACGAGCACGGGAATAGCGCACCAGCCAACGCATCCCGAGAGCGACTCGACGCTCGGGGCGCACCTCGACGGGCACCTGGTAGTTCGCACCACCAACGCGACGGCTCTTCACCTCGAGCTTCGGCTTGACGTTGTCGAGCGCCTTACGAAAGATATCCAAGGGCTCCTCTTTGAATCGATCGCTAATGATATCGAACGCTCCATAGAGAATACCTTCCGCCGTGCTCTTTTTTCCTCCCACCATGAGCGAGTTGATGAACTTGGCCACCAACTTGTCGCGGTACTTGGGATCGGGAATGATTTTCCGCTTGGGGACTTCGCGCCTACGAGACATCTGACTCAGACTTCCTTCAAGAGACTTACTTCTTCGGGCGCTTCACGCCGTACTTGGAACGCTTGCGGTTTCTATTCGCCTTATTCGTACTGGACGGACCGGCTGCACCCGATGCGTCCAAGGTGCCACGCACGACGTGGTAGCGAACACCTGGCAGGTCCTTGACGCGACCCCCGCGGATCAACACCACGCTATGTTCCTGCAGATTGTGCCCCTCACCTGGAATATAACTAATCACTTCCATGTGGTTCGTGAGCCGAACACGGCAAACCTTCCGCAGAGCCGAGTTCGGCTTCTTCGGCGTGGTGGTGTACACGCGCGTGCAAACCCCTCGCTTTTGAGGACAGGCGCGCAGGGCAGGCGAATCGGTGCGCGTCCTCTGAAGACTACGGCCGTTTCGGATAAGCTGCTGGATGGTGGGCATTTCGTTCTATGGGATTTGAGTGCGGACAAGGACCCCAGGATTCGGGGGACGGGAGGGTACCCGGGGGCCGGTGGCTGTCAAGCAGTCCCATCAAGGATTTCTAGCCATGATTTCGGGGCTTTCGGCAACAGGCGAGCAGTATTGGGGCTCATCTCCTGTTCGTCTGCGCAGCTCCTTTTGGGTTCAGCCGAGGTACCGCATGCGCCCGACCGGACGCCTCATCAGCGAGTGTCGCTTTCACTGCGGCCTTTTTCATCCTCTCCCCGCAGGCGTCGTAGGACGTTCGCCACCTGGACCTCCTCTTCCTTTGGAGAGATCGCCTTCACTTCGAACCCTTGGCGCGCTGCGAGAGCCGTCCAAGGTCGAACCGAGTCGGGATTTGCACCGATCAAAAGCAATCGACGGACCCCCCTCCCGCCCACATGACTGATGAATGTGGGGCCGAAAAGAGACATCGTGTCGGGATCTGCCTGCGTCCAAACGGCGGCATGAGAGAAAAATCCTGGCTCCTGACTCATCAGGGCCCGGGCATCGGCAGCGCGCTCCCGACTTGCCAGCAGAAAAAATGGCTTTGCCGCAACGGCATCTCCCCCTTTCTTCTTCAGCGCAACCAGCCCCCGACGCAGAGCTGCCCCGTTCGGGTCGGGAGAAGACTTGTCGCACACGAGATGCGTGCGACGTCCCGGCCATTCGAGAAGCCTCGAGCACAACGCGCCACTCGGATCAATTACAGCGGAAACAGAATGTGTTCCTTCTTGAATCAGATGGAGCTCGGGGAGAGGAGCTGAAGAAGTTCGAGCAACCGGGTTTCCCGGATTCTGTTGCTGCTGGCGCTCTTTCGAGGAAGGAGACTCTCTCCGCCCCTCGGAGGAAGGACGACACCCGAATACTACGAGCGAAATCAACAAGATACGCCCCAAGCAGACAGATAACCTCATCACCGACTTCCAGCATACAGCCCCTCCGCTCCCGTTTCACTCGTACTTCGAGGATTCGGTCCGTTTCTCCCAGTTGAGATCCCCGCCGGGAGTTCCCGGCCAGAACAATTTCCTCCCGTCCAGAACAATCTCCTCAGAAAAGCCTGGGCCCTCGCAACACTCAGGACCCATTCGTCGAAATCTGCATGCTTGAAGCCCCCGAGCCCCCGCCGACCCAGAGAGAGCACCCCCCCTGGAAAGACGCCAGCGCTCCCATCGGCCCTCGAACTGAGGGAAATCCGCCGTCGGTTTTGCTCCCACATTTGTCTGTCACTGGAAACGCTCGGGAGGCGTGGCGGGACGGAGAAGGACCTGGTACGCAGCTGCTGATCTCAAAAAGGGCGGCACCGGGTGTCATGATGCCATCCTTGGCACAGGAGAAACTTGTCGTAGAACAAGGCCTCTGCGAGACTGACAATGCACTTGTCCACTTCTTCAGCGATGCAAACAACCAGCCAGGCCCAAATCGAGGAGGTCCGGACGGGCCTCGTACTCGGCCGGTATGAGCTCCTCGTCCCCATTGCATCGGGCGGTATGGCACAAGTTTGGGCAGCTCGCCTCAGAGGGGCACGTCAGTTTCAAAAGATCGTTGCCGTCAAAACGATGCTGCCGAAACTCAGCGAGGACACTCATTTCGAGCAGATGTTTCTCGATGAGGCATCCCTTGCTTCACAGATCCGTCATCCCAATGCGGTGGAGATCCTGGATCTTGGCGAGCACACAGGCGTTCTGTACCTGGTCATGGAGTTCATCGAGGGCGTTCCCTTGAATCAACTCATGAAAGCAGCCAAGAGCGCCGGAGGACTTCCACCGGCCATTGCGGCCCGCATTGCGCTCCAAGCTTGCGCAGGACTCCACGCCGCACACGAGCTGAAAGACGAGAAGGGCCAGCTCGTCGGGTTGGTCCATCGCGATGTGTCACCGCAAAACCTACTCGTAACATTCGAGGGTGTCACCAAGGTAGTCGACTTTGGGGTAGCGAAGGCAACGGCCTTGGGAGGCGGCGGAACCATCGCGGGGCAGGTCAAAGGCAAAGTCTCCTACATGTCGCCGGAGCAGATCAATGGCGAAGGCCTCGATCGACGTGCAGACATCTTCGCCATGGGCATCGTCCTCTATGCTCTAACAACCGGCAAACATCCTTTTCGGCGAGAATCCGAAGCAGCAACGATGTACAACATCTGTTCCCCGGAGCCGGTCGTCGCACCAAGTAAG
>CAYTRQ010000378.1:0-4447 GCA_964440025.1 uncultured Polyangiaceae bacterium
GTGCTGGTCTTCGAGGATCCCCTCTGTCCGACCTGTGCGGCCTTTCACGATCGTCTTGCGGGAGAAGGAGCGCTGGAGAACCTCGATATCACCTTGGCTCTGTTTCCTCTCGATAGCGAATGCAACTGGATGCTCGATCAACCACTGCATCCTGGCGCCTGCGTGGTCAGCCGCGCGGTCATCTGTGGGGGGAACGATGCCCGTACCGTGCTCGAATGGGCCTTCGATCATCAAGAGGAGCTGCTGGAAGCAGGCAGAATCGACGAACAGGCGGTGCGGGGACTGATCTCGCAACGGTTTGGGGGAAAAATGGCTGATTGCCTCGACAGTCGTCAGGCCAAGTCGGTGCTCAACCAACATCTGCACTACGCGGCCAAAAATAGCATTCCCGTGTCCACTCCCCAGATGTATTTAGGAGATCTGCGGATCTGCGATGCGGATACGGACATCGGTCTCAGATATACTTTGAAGCGACTCGCACCGGAGGTGCTCGAATGAATGAAAATGACAGGGCTCGTCCGGCGCAAGCAGCGCCCCCACGAGCGGGTAGCAGCGGAGGAGATCATGAGGTGGCCACCGAGAAGGCGCACATGACCGGCGTTGTCGTGGCATTGACGGCAGGACTCGTCCTCGTGGGCGCCACGGCTTTCGTCATTGCCAGTTCCGTGAAGAGCGCTCAGGCTCGTCTCGAGGGCCAGATCGATGCGGAAGCCCCCAAGGTAGCAGTGGCTGCTCAGGCGGAGGTGGAGTATTGCACGCCGCGGTTCAAAGAAGTGCTCGAGCGGGTTTTGCACTCTTGTGGTCTGGCGGAAGGAGGCGGACGCCGGGGATGCAAACCGGCTGACGTCAAGACATTTGCCTCGATCACCGACGAGGACTTCAATCAGCTCTTTACTCCGCTGCAGGACCGTGGGGCCGTGATCATGTTCGATACGGGATCTCACGAGCTCGATGACGCGGCGAAGGAGCTGCTCGAGAAGCGTTGGTTTGAGCGCCGGGGGGCACGCTATTTCTTCGTGGTAGCGCGTGCTTCCAAGACCGGTACGGTGGCCAAGAATCGGGCCCTGTCCCATCGGCGCGCCAACTCGGTGATGTTTCATCTCAAGGAGATCTCCGGCGATCCAGAGATCGAGAAGAAAGTCGGTCTTCTCTGGCTCGGCAACGAGTTTGCTCAGCTTTCGGAAGAATACTGCGATTGGACAACGTCGGAACGGGATGAGGAATGTGGAGAGGAACCCATCAACCGCAGCGCATTTGTCTCATGGGTCGATTGCCGTCTATGATGAAACAGTTGGTTCGTTTTCGTGTTTTTGCCTCCTGCTTGGGGGCTCTCCTGAGCGGAGCAATTCTGGGCGGTTGTGACGAGAATGCCGAGGCCCCCTCGTCTCAATCTCTTTCGCGGGGTCAGGCGGTTGTTGCTTCGAACTCGGCAAAGACGTCCGGCGCTCGAGCCAATCCTCGGGAAGAGACGAGCGCTTCTCGTCGGGGCGACAGTTCCGCAGCCACTGAGGCGCCCGCGAAAGAACGGAAAGAACCTCGTCGGCTTTGTGACAAGCAATGGGACGAGCCGGGGCCCGTATTCGAGCCGACGAGCATGTCACGTGCTGCGGCCCAGGGATTTGAGCTTCCCGACGAAAAACTTCAGCTGACGGGAGCCCTGACTTGGGTGAACTTTTGGGCTGCGTGGTGTAAGCCTTGCAAGGAGGAAATTCCCCGACTCGTGGAGTGGCAAGAGAAGCTCAACGGAGAGGGCGAGAAGTTTCGCTTGGCGTTCGTCTCGCTCGACGATGACGAAAGGCAGCTCCGCGATTTCATGAGAGATCAACCCCAGGACGGCCTCAAGGGGACCTATTGGCTCAAGGATGGGAGGGAGCGCAATGAGTGGCTTGCGGCCGCCGGAATGGACACGGATCCCGAGCTTCCTACCCATCTGCTCATCGACGCATCAGGGCGTGTCCGCTGCATCCTCTCGGGGGCCGTCGAAGACGCCGATTTCGAGCGAGTGCAGGAGCTCACGGCTCAGCGGTAGCAGCCCGAAGGGCTCGTTGTAGGGCCCACTTTGCGCCTGGGGTGGCACGGCCCCACCCCCACCAACGACCTCCAGTGAAGCCAGCGCGAGCTTACAGGAGGATCGCTGTCAGGGTCAGATTTTCGATCTCGTTGGTCGAGGCGACTTCCGTTCGAACGCTGAGCACGGTGGCAGTGCTGGGCTCGGTGTCATTTTCGTAGTTTTCGAAGTCGCCCCAGCAGCCGTACCAGTAGACCTCGAGATAGCCGTAGTCGTCGTAGCCAACCTCGTTGTAGCGGGAGAGACGCCCAGAGGAATCAAGCTCGTATTGACAGCCGCTCGAGCCATCGGGGGTCTCCAGGGTCACGAACCCCACAGCAGAGGTGTCTCCCTGGAGCTCCACGCGCTCAGCGTCGATCGGATTTTCCGCGATGAATTGAATCACACCCATCTGCGAGGCATCGAGATACCATTCGGCGCCGACTGCGTCGGCCGTTTGGACCACTTCTCGAACATCGCCCTCAACGGCGAAGACCTCGTCGCCACTTTCTTCGAAGGTCTTGACGAAAATCTGCGCACACTCTCCTGTCGGTGCCACGATGCCGCAGCCGGCGCAGTTGGCGATCCTCCATTCGGCTCCGTCGCAGATCTCCAGGGAGGAGTTGGCGCAGCTCCCGCGGGTTTCGTCTTCCGTCTCGCAAGCTTCGCCAGTGCTCGTGCCGGCGCCGCCGCTTCCCGTGGAGCCGCCGTTCCCGTTGCTCGTACCGCCGTTAGAATTGCCCCCGCCGCCGTTCGTGCTTCCTCCCGTGCCTGCATTGACGTCCGGGGTGCACTCATCGGGACAAGCTTGGGTGGCGCAGGCGACATAGTTCCCCGCGGTCTGCACGACTTCGGTCAGGTTTTCTTGGTTGACCTCGTCCGAGCTACACCCTGAAGAACACGTGGCATCAGTGCCGCATTCGAGCGAACAGGAGAGGATCTCCATGCAGCCAGCTAGATCCTCGCATTGGTTCTTTTCCTCTTGGCAAGAGGGGTCACCACAGTCAAAGCATGCCTCGAGGTCGAACAGAGATGTACTGCCGTTGCCTCCGGCCGAAGTTTCCGAGCCGCCATTGCCCGAGTTGCTGTTGGGATCGACGCAAATATTGCTCGCGCAGGTCAGTCCCGGATTGCAGGTTCCGTTGGGAAAGCATGGTCCCCCTTCCGTACCCTGAGCGGGGCCGCAGCCGACGGCAAGAAAGCAGATCCCTGTCGAGATCAAGCCAAGACCAATGACTAAGTTCTTCATGTTCGCTCCGAAAAGTCTGCTCGGTGAGAAGGAGGCGGTGTTGATTGGTAAGAAGGAGGCAGTGTTAATTGGTCAACTCGGCTGGAGCCGGTAGCTGTTTGAGCCAAGAGGCCTTGGACTCACGACTCTCCACGTTCCGTCAGGGCTTTCCAGTTAACTGAGGGCCACATGCTAGCATCCTCGCCTGGGCCAAGCCAAAGGAAACCATCCCGAAGGGCTTGAGAAATACCAGGGCAGTCACAATTTGCAGCTTGAGTGAAATGGCAGGACCTCTTCGAGGTTGAGCCCGTTGAAGTTCGACGGAGCGGCCATTTTTCGCTGCGACCGAGCAGCCTAGAGGCAGCGGGTTGGGTCCACGAACAGCGCAACGGAGTCGCTCCATTGGAGTGCAGAGTGATAGAGGCGCACTTCATCGATTTCCCCGGAGAATCCCGCTTCCGGCGAAGGAATTCCGATGTGCAGTGGTGCAGTATTATCCAGCGATCCAGCCAATTGGGTGGGATCGGCCGATCCGAATTCCTCCCCATCGACGAAGAATAGGATGCCGTTACTTTGGTCGCGATCGACACTGATCATGAGTTGATGCCAATCGCCGTCGGCAATGCCTGCAGCGGCGCTCGAGTAGTCCTGGTAAGAGCCGTCGGCAAGCTGCAAGCTCAGAGCACCGTCGTCCAAAAAGATAGTGTAGCCATACTGGTTTCCGGTGTCGTCCGCCGTCCCTTTGCTCAAAAGCACGCTCGTTCCAGTGTCCACCGTTTTTACCCAGAGAGAGACGCTGAAATCACCCAAGCCAAAGTTCAGTGCCTCGTCGTGGGGGACTTCCACAGCGGAATTGGGCTCGAGATGAAAGGCTTGACCGGCCTGTCCCTCGGCGGTCGCGGTGGCCGATCCTACGAGCGTGCCATCATTGCTCCCGACCGCGTCCTGGGCGTTTCCTTCGGCCGGCCAGTAGGCGACCATGCGGCTGTCAGGAGACATGCAGTAAGCCGAGGTCCCCGTGGAGCCGCCGGTCCCCGTGGTGCCGCCGGCTGCGGTGTTTCCTCCGCCGCTCGCGCTATTTCCGCCGCTTGCGCCGGTCGATTCGCTCGTCTCGGTTGGGGTGCCGGTGCCGCTCGTCATCGTTTCTCGTGGCGCGCACTAGCCCCTCGAAG
>CAYTRQ010000378.1:4457-5723 GCA_964440025.1 uncultured Polyangiaceae bacterium
AAGAGAACGAGTCAGTCGGATCGCAGAAGGACTCCTTTTGACACTGGGCGTCCTTGGTACAGGAAGATCCATCCTCCCGGCCTGCGGGTTGCTCTTGGAGGCGGATACAGCTCGTCAGGAGGCAAAATGCCACCATCGTCCCATAGTGAGCCGCAGGTGCCCAAGGGCCGGTGCTCCGTGTTTGCGAATGAGAGTCTTTCATTAGTAGACCACCCTGAGGTTGAAAGAACCGAATCCGATGCCGGCTGTAACTTGCGGTTTGGTCCTGCCCCTCGCCACGTCCTTCTCGGGCCGTTCGGGCTCCTTTTGCAGCAATGACGGAAGCATGTACGAACTCAGGACTCCAACCAGTCCAAGAGAGCTCACGATCCACGCCCCGTCGTTCCAAGCGCGCGCGGTGATGTAAGATTCTCGGGTCTTGGAGCTGACTCCGTAGGCAGCTGCAGAAATGGCAATGGCGGTTGTGCCTATGCTCAGCGTTGCCCAGCTGAAGCCGCGTAGCGGGCTGATCCAACCAGGGGTCTTTCCCGGAGCCTCCTCGCCGACATAAAACCATATCGGATCGGGGGTATCGGTCACCGAGGAGAGATCGGCTGCCGGGTTGATTTTTTGCGGAGTCCCGGGGATGGGCTCATCCGTGGTCTCTCCGGGCTCGATTCTGAGAGCGCTGAGCACGGTAGGGGACACGACGCCGAAGCCGAGTCCTTCGTATCCTTCTCCGGCGATTTTTCGGCTGACGATGGCGAGGACTTCGCCGTGCTTGTCCACCATGGGACCACCACTGTTGCCGGGATTGATGCTCGCGTCGGTTTGGACGAACTCGATTCCTTCCATTGTTCTTCGACCACTCACGATGCCGCGACTCAAAGAGAAGGAGAGTTCTTCACCACCTGGCGCTCCGAGGACATAAACTTCTTCTCCTGCCTTGGGGTCATCGAGATGCAATGGCAGGCACGGCACCTTCTTATCGAGATCGTTGACTTTGACGAGGGCCACATCCGCCTTTTGGACCAACCGAATCAAGGACCCTTGGTGGGTGCTACCGTCCTTCAGTAAAATTTCCATTGACTCTGCGGCAACGTGGGCGGCCGTCAAAACGAGACCGTCCGGCGAAATGAGCACTCCGCTGCCGATGCCGGTTTTCGTCTTGATGAGGACGGTGGCTTCCAGTGCGGCTTCGGCCTCCTCGGGCATGGTGATTTCGTCGCGCTCACATTGCCGATAGGTTGCCGCTTCGAAGTCGGGTTGGCCCACGGACACGCCCGC
>CAYTRQ010000379.1:0-5702 GCA_964440025.1 uncultured Polyangiaceae bacterium
AGATGGCATGTTCGCCATCGACGTGGGGCGACAATTTTGTCGCCCCCTTTTTTTCCACTTGGTCAAGGAGCTCGAGGAGCAAGGGGTGAGTCGGAGGGTTTGCGCCGACATGTTCGGTTTGGGGCTCCGTACCTATCAGCGCAAAGTCCAACGCCTCGGAGAAAGCATTACGGATCGAGGGCGTTCCCTATGGGAAGCGACGCTGGACTACGTGCGAGATGAGAAAATAGTAACTCGTGCCCAAGTTCTTTCGCGATTCGCTCGCGATGACGAATCGCAAGTGCGGTCGGTGCTGCACGATCTATGTGAGAGTCGTCTGGTGTTCTCTTCGGGATCGGGGGCTCAAACCGTTTTTCGGGCAGCTTCGGAGGAAGAACTCAGGGCACTGCAGCATATTCAAGGGGGGGGAAGGACTGGATGAGCTGATCTGGGCTCTTGTTTATCGTTTGGGGCCTGTCCGGATCGAGGACATTGCTAAAGATACCGGCTTTTCCCGAGAGCACTTCGACGCCGCGATGACGCGCCTCGTCGAAGTGGGGCGTGTTGAAGAATTGGAGAAAGAGGGGGAGAAACTCTACCGTTCCACGGAGCTCGTCATTCCTCGAGGAGCGACGATCGGTTGGGAGGCTGCTGTCTTCGACCACTACAAAGCTATGGTTAATACCATTACTGCACGCGTAGCCGGGAAAGCAGCGACATTTCCCGATTCCACCGGGGGTTGCACTTACACGTTGGAAGTGTGGGAAGGTCATCCGCTGAAGGAAGAAGTCTACGGCGCCCTCTCGAGATTGAGGACGCAGTTGAGTGAGCTGCGCAATCGCGTGGAAAAATACAATGGTGAACACGAGGTGCCTGAGGAGCATGTGCGCGTTCTCCTTTATGCGGGACAATGTTTGATTTCTGAAGGAAATCTCGAGCCGACCGATGAAGACGACGTGTAGAAACACCTTCTTGAGCACCACCGCCACGTTTCTTGCCGCTGTTGCATTTCTGGGTTGCCAGCCCGCGGGAGGCCTCAGCGCCGGGAGCGAAACGCACTTCCTCAAGCTATGCACAAGCGACGCCTCATGTGGTGACCAACTGAGCTGTGAATGCGGGGCCTGTACCTCCCCATGCACGAGCTCGGAGCAGTGTGAGCTCAGTGGGGCTAGCTGCACAGCTACGGACGGTCGGCCGCTGAGCCAGTCCTGCGCCGAACCACAGGTGCAAGTCACCTGTGAAGTGGTCTGTGACGAGAGCACGGACTGCACCGGTCTGGGGGAGGACTACGTGTGCGATCGCGGACTGTGTCGTCGACCACCAAACGACTGTGTTCCGGGACGATTTTCCGGAGAGGACTTCGTGCTGTTGGGAGACAATTTTCTGGCTAGCAGTGGTCAGGTAACCCAAGAACTGCAGGAGCTCATGATGAATGTAGGCACGTTGTCATCCGGCGAAATGCTCCGGGACTATTCTTCCGATGTCGTGACTCCCTTTGGGGGAGCCGAGGATTTGTTTTCTCAGTATGAACAGGCTCAGGCCGAGGGGCCTTTTCGGGTTGCGATTTTCGATGCGGGAGGCCCCGATGCCCTCTTGGATTGCGATACCTCGTCCGAGGAGCTGTGCTCCAACTTGCAAATCGCGGTGGACGGGACCCAATCCCTCCTTTCTCGGATGGCCGACGATGGAGTCGATCATGTGGTGCTATTTTTCTATCCACGGCCCGATGAAGAAGCCCTGGCGGTCAAGTTCGAGCTTCTTGCTTCGGAGCTTTCCGCGGTCTGTGCGGCGAGTCCCATTCCCTGCATCTTCTTGCCGCTGGCGCCGCTTTTCGAACAGAACAGGTCCGCATGGCTCACCGGTGACGGACTGTTCCCCACGGAGGCTGGTTCCGAGGTCGCGGCCGGTGCGTTGTTCGATGCCATGCAGGCGCAGTGCCTCGTCCCGTAAAGTTCTCCTCCTTGATAGAACAGCGGAGGACAAGGCACCTTTTGCCGCTATGACACGAGCTGAGACTGCAGCTGTCTCAGCGCGTCCAGGACGTGCTGTCCGGGACCTTTTCGGGCTGCTCTCCGACCGCGGAATGCCGGCCGTCCTGTCAGGGGTGGGACAACACCTCCAACGACGTGGTGCGCAAGCTGTGAACCACATCCCCTCGTGAAACCACCGCAGCTGCGCTACGTACGGGGTGAAGATGCGCTGTTCCACCGAAATCGGCACACTTGGATTCGGCTCCGCCTCCTCTGTGCTCGCTTTTTTGTTCATCCCTCTGTTGGCCGGCAGCCTGCTTGCTGGCTGTGACCAAAAGGACGGCTCGCAGGAAACAAACGCCAAGACGTCCGTACAAAAGGGTTCTGAGGCCTCCCGACGGGCGGCCGAGCGAGCAGCCAAGGCAGCAAGAGCAGAAGCCAAGGCAAAGGCGGAGCAGAAGGCAAAGCCCCGCTCCAAAGCAACCGAAGCCCCGGATGAAATTGGTACGCTGCCGGAGGGCATTGGTCTGAAGGTTGGTAGCGAGGTGCCAAGTGGCAAGGCCGAGGACCTGGAAGGTGAAACCATTGCGCTCGACGAGTTCGAAGAAGGCCCCACGCTGCTCGTGTTCTACCGTGGTGGTTGGTGTCCGTACTGCAACTTCCAAGTCCGCGAGATCAGCGAAGCCGCCAAGGAATTCGAAGCCCGAGGCGTGAAGCCCGTGCTCATCAGCGTGGACACCGTCGACGAGGCCTCGAAGACCAGCGCAACCTACGACATCCCCTTTCCCGTGCTCAGCGATCCGGATTTGGACGTTCATGAGGCCTTCAACGTGCTCAACGAGGTTGACGACGAGACCTACGAGCGCCTGAAGAAAATGGGCATGGATTTGGAGAAGTCCTCCGGCAAGAAGCATCACACCATCGCCGTGCCGGCGGTATTCCTGCTCGAGGGCGGAACGATCACCTTTGCGCACGCGGAGAAAGACTACAAAACTCGCCCCAGTACCGAGCAATTGCTGAACAAACTGGACGAGCTCGGGCACGAAAAGCAGGGTTGAAGCCACACCGAGCAGTCAGTCCCCGGAAACCGACGCCGGTCGGCCCTCGTAGTCAGTTACGTGATCGAAGCTCCCAAAAACGAGTGGGGTCTCCTCCGCTGGAGCGGCGTGATCGCGTTGTCCGTCGCCGTCGTTGCCGGTCTGGCTGGTTATGTGGCCTCTCAATGCCAGTGCCACTACACGGCGGCTCTGTTTGCAGCACGTGAGGTCTGCGCCGCGTGGTCTTGCCGGTGCAGGCCGAAGGACAGCAGCGGCATCAACTCATAGCGCGGCTGGAGGAACAGGATGTCTTCGTTGACCCCACCTTTGCGCAGGGGACCAGCGACGTCGCGGCGGTGTTTGCGCCGTCGGGCCAGGAAGAAGAGGTCAAACGACTCGCGCGTGAAGCGGTGCAGGGGCTCTGAGGCGTCACTCGCGATCCTGTTGTCCGATCGGATCGCTGAAACCGTCCCCCACGGTATCCCGTAGCGCTCAAGATGAACGCCCGCGTCCGCCCCTACCAATTCTACGATGTTGCCATGTCGTTGTGCCCTACATGCTACCGGCGGGTGGATGCCACTCCACCGGCGCGACAGTCCACTGTCTGCATTACGTGGAAGCGGCGCCCCCGGCACGATTCGAACGTGCGACCTTCGGCTTAGGAACGGCTTTTTGGTTGCCCAGCGACTCCCAGAATTGCCCAAAACAAGTGGTTTTTCGACCGGCTGGGAGTGGCTACGGGGCCACGGTAGCCAGCGGCCGTAGCCAAAAAATGGATGGCCGTTTCGCGAAGTGCCGCTCGGCTCCACGCCGGAGATCACGTGCCCACAACCCGCAAGCTGGGCAACGGCGCATCAGGCAGCCCCGCCAAAGTTTCGGGGCGTAGGCTGCTCTGGCCGAGCTGCACGTAGCGCATGGCAGTTTGCGTCTGCGTATGGCCAGCGAGCGCCATCTGTTCCTGGAGCGTGACTCCCTTGGCGGCCAGATCCGTGCAGTAGGCGTGCCGTAGGCCGTGGAAGTCCACGGGCAGGGTGGTTTCTGTCTCTTCGAGCAACGCGCGCTCCCTGGCCGTGGTTGCTCGCTCAAGCACCCACTCGATCCTGTTCACCGTCATGGGTCGTCCGTTGCTGCGCACCTTCGTGGTGGTGAGCTCCTTGGGCTGGAATCCCAGGGCCTGGCGCAATGCCTGTCGCAGCTCCGCAGAGTAGGCGGTGTTGAGCTTCTGCTTGCCTGCGCGGGGACCGTTGCGGCAGGGGAACACCAGGGGCGGCTCGGTGATGGTGCGGCCGTCCTCGAACTTCCACTTCGGCCGTCCCTGTCGGTCGTAGCTCACCTTGGGGCTGCCCTCGTGCTTCCACCAGCGTTTGAGGATGCGGCGGATCCCGGGCGTCAGCGGGTGCGCCACGTCGGAGAGTTCCTTGTGGTGCCCTTTGGTCTTGGGGCGCCGAACCCGGCAGTTCTTCCACTCCGCGACGTCGATGTCTCCCCATTGCCAGGCGTGCAGGTCGCTGGTGCGCATGCCGCCGATGTAGCGGGCGGCCGTGATCATCGTCTGCAATTCACGGACGGGCGTGCCAATGATGCGGGCCTCGTCGGGGAGGCCGTCGAGGTAGTTGAGGACCAGGCCCAGCTCCGCGTCGTTGAGCTGAACTCGCTCTTTCTGCTGCACCTTGGCCCCGGCAGGGATGCGGACACCGGTTGCGGGGTTGAGATGGATCTCCTCGTCTTCGAGAAGGTCCGCGAAGATGCGGCTCAGGGCGTTCCGTAGGTGCGTGATGGTCTGCCTGGCCAGGCCGTTGTCACGGGCCGTCTCCAGCACGAGGCGCACGTCTTGGCGCCGTACCTGAGTGACGTACATCTCGCCGATGATCGGCAGGGCGTGCCGTTGGAGCATCTGCTTGCGGCCCTTCCAGGTTTTCAGGCCCTCGCGTTTCGCCTTGTCGAGCAGGCGTTCGATGGCCTCTGCGACTGTTTCGGGGCGTTCGGTCTCTTCGGCCGGGCTGCTCTCCTCGGGAGCATTCTGCAGCTGGGCCACCTTCTTGCGCGCTACCGCGAGCGACTGGGTGTGCAGGTTGATGGCCTGGCGCACCATCACGCCGTCCTTGGGAAGGGTGAGCCGGGCGTACCACGTCCACCCGCTGGCGAGCTGGCGCTTGTAAAGGTTCTTGGGAGCGGTGCGTTCCTTGCTGTTCCGTTGCATCACGCGCCCCCTTCCAAGATCTCCGCCTCGCGTCTGGCTCGTCGCGCATCAATTGCCGCGTGCTCCAGTTCGTGGAGGCGGGAGTACAGGCGAGACAGCTCGGCGTGTTTGCTCAGCTCGCTGAGGAAGGTTTCCCGCATGGTGACGATCTTCAACTCGAGGCGCTCGAACTCCACTTGCGTCATTGCGTTGCCCATGGTGCTCAGCCCTCCTTCCTTGCGCGGCTTTGGCGTCCCCGTGCGGGCTTCTTGGCGGCTGGCTTGGGTGCTGGCTCGGGCTCGGGTGCGGCTTGCTGGCACAGGGCCTCCAGCACTGGGGCGGGGTCGATGCCGCGGGCCGTGGCGTACTCGGTGACGGGCTCGGTCAATGTGGGCCATGGGGCCACGAGCAAGAGCTGGGTGCAGGCGCGCAGCTCTTCGGCCGTTGCGCCGTTCTTCACGGCGGTGACGGCGCGGGTGAGGGCAAAGCGGGCGTTCCAGTTCTCGCTCTTCACTCCCGGGTCTCCGCTGGTCAGCA
>CAYTRQ010000380.1:0-5678 GCA_964440025.1 uncultured Polyangiaceae bacterium
ACTTCTGGGAGGGCTTCGAAACCGCTCGAAACGTGAGTTGCCGAGGCACTAGGGACTCGACCGCGCCACTTGGGCCGATACCAGTGACGATTGGGATGAACGATCGCCTCTGGCGATTTCGAGCCGCAGAAGCGTCTCGAACCGTTGACCTCCGTGGACTCTGTCCAGCGAGCGCCCTTACGGGGCTCGGTGGGACTCGCTCCGCGGCCCACCGTGTCTGGACTCCATTCACTCCGGTTCGAACCCTTTCACCAGAACCGAGATGGGCGCGATGCGGTCGAAGTTCGTCATCGGGGAGTAGTTTAGTTCGCGTCCACAAATGGACGCGAACCAACAAGCAACACCTATTCGTCGGCTAAAAATGCCCGAAAAAAGCGGAGTCGCCCGCCCTCGCCCCGAAGGGGCGGGCGACGAAGTGGCCATTTCGCGCCGCGTACTAGTTTAGCATGGGTCCTCGTTGGGTTCATTCGGTTGGGATTCGGCACTTTTCCCGCCGTGGGGAGCAGCGCTGCGAGCTCGATGACCGACCGAGCCGTGCCCGCCAAAGACCAGGCCGTCTCTCGTTCGACGAGGTCCGGAAGATGGGTGAACTCGTCACCTCGACCGACCATCGACATATGTCTATCCGTGCCTTGGCGCTCTTCGCGCAGCGGACGAACCAGGTCTTCGCGCACCCGGTGACCTGGTCGCGTCTCATCAAGGAGCGGGGGTGGAGACGTCCGCGCCTGCGGGTCTACCCGATCAAGCCAAAGGTGGGCGTCCGAGCCTCACGCCCGAACGAATATTGGCACATCGACGCCAGCGTCATTCGGCTGATCGATGGAACGCGTGTGTACCTGCACGCGGCCATCGACAACTTCTCACGCCGCATCCTGGCCTGGCGCGTCGAACAGCGCTTGAATCCGCTCAATACCTTCCATGTCCTGTCCGATGCAGCATCGAACCTGAGGGGCGAATCGTCTGCCAACGTCGTCATGGACGCCGGCGTCGAGAACGTGAATGGCACGGTGAACCAGCTCCGAACAGCTCCGTCGCGTCCTCGCCCAGGTGGACGTGACGTTTTCGAACTCGCTCATCGAAGCGTGGTGGGGGTCGCCGAAGCACCAATGGCTCTACCTTCACCATCTGGACGGCATCGCGACCGTCAGGGGCCTCGTCGACTTCTACGTCCGACAGCACAACGAGGTCATGCCGCATTGGGCATTCAATGGCCTCACTCCCGACGAGATCTACTTCGGCAGAAGCGAAGGAGTCGTGGAGGCCCTCGCGACCGGGCGGATCGTGGCCCGAGCCAAACGGCTCAAGGCCAATCAGGCGGCGTCGTGTCCGAGCTGTCCTCGTTCACCGCCCCGCGAGGGGCCGCAAGAAGAGGTAGCGTAGTGACGGGAGCTAGCCGGGAACAGCCGCGCGTGGCCGAAGGCCCACGCCGAAGGGCGAAGGTCACTTTCGCGCATCAAAGTTCGAAATGCTCCGCATCGCAACACGGTTACAAGTGGGCTACAGGTCGCCCCAATGCGAAAAGGCCGGACTTTCAGTCCAGCCTTTTTTGGCTTTCGATTGGCACGCCCGATTGGATTCGAACCAATGACCGTCGGATTAGAAGTCCGATGCTCTATCCAGCTGAGCTACGGGCGCTCGGGCCAGCATTGTCTATCCGAACCCGGCGACCATGTCGAATCCCCCCGGTGAAGCAGCTCTTGAGGGCGAAAGGACACGAGCTGGCCCCACCTGCCCGTTGGCTCCACGGTCAGGAACTTCTCGTCGGAGCCAGGCAAAGAAACCGCAAAAGACCTCTCGTCGGAGCCAGGCAAACCGCCGGCGCGCACCTGGCGACCGAGCGCACGTGTTGCCAGCCTGCTGCAATCCAAAGTTTCTCCGTTCAGTCATCGCTGAACAGACCGGCGCGCATCAAGAAATAGAGCAATTGCAAAATGGCGGCTACCGCAGACGCCACATAGGTCATCGCTGCGGCTCGCAATACGGCTTTCGTCCCAGGCGCTTCTGATGCGTCAATCATGCCACTCTGCTGGAGCACGGCGACCGCCCGATTGGACGCGTCGAACTCGACCGGTAAGGTGACCAGCGTGAAGAGGACGAACGCCGAGAAGAAGATGATCCCGAGCCAAATGAGCGCGGTTGTCTGAAGCAAAAATCCCGCAGTAAGGATGATCCAACTCATGTTCGAGCCGATCATGGCGGGGCGGACAATCATGGAACGGAACTTCAAGGGGCCATAGCTCGTGGCATGCTGAATTGCATGCCCCGCCTCGTGTGCCGCCACACCCAGGGCGGCCAGCGAGCGGCCATGATAAACATCCGGCGAGAGGCGCAAAACGCGGGCCCCCGGATCGTAGTGATCGGACAAGAACCCAGGAGTTTCCTCGACATGCACACCGTTCGCTCCGCGCCGGCGAATCAACTCACGGGCGGCCTCCGCCCCACTCCAGCCGGACCGACTGCGAACCTCGCTATACTTGCGAAAGGTGGATTTGGTTTTCCAGCTGGCCCAGAAGCTGAGCAGCATTCCTGGAATGAGAAAGACGAAATAGATGGGATCGAAGAACATCGCTTGGCTCAGGTTAATGTCAAAACGGACGCCGACAAGGGACCGTCGGACGGTACTCGAGGGGCTACGTCACCTGCCCTGGTGCGTGACAGGCACCACTGGATTTGTCGTGGCTTCGATTGTCGTCACCACGAGCTGCGCTGCCTCGCAACAGGAGGCCGGGCAACCCGAGACGGAGCATGCCTCCGAGCAGAGGGGCGCGCCCCCGGCTCGAGACTCTGCTTCTGAACAATCGCCGACCGCATTATCTTCCCCATCATCCAGCTCGGGCCCGCCAAATGACACATCCCAGTCCAGCGACAAGGCCAGGCCAGAAGATCACGCACAAGAACACGAGCTCCCCGCCCGCGCGGAACGCGCCCTCCCTTGCCCTCGAGCGTCTTGCTGGGAGTTTTCTTCAGCGGCAAGCGCCCTCCGGGCGGCGCTACCACCGCAGACGAAGATTGTCGGCTTCGGTGAAGCCCACGCCCCAGCTGGTTTCCAGGGTCGCAGCACCGTGCAACGCTTTGCCGAGGACCTGCTTCCCGCTCTCGCGCCCCGATCGAGTTTTCTCCTCGTCGAGTTGCTTTCTCCTCCAACCGGGTGCGAGCAGGCCAGGGCCGCCGTTCAGAAAGAATCGGATGCCGTCACCCAAGGACAAGCGGCCACCAATCAGAACGAATACGTCGCACTGGGCCACACCGCGCGCCGTCTCGGTCTCACTCCCGAGATCCTGCGCCCCGGCTGCGAAGAAATGAAGGCCATCGAAACCTCCGAGAGTCCGATCGTCACCATGATGGAAACCATCGCTCGACTCACGGAGGAGGAAGCCAAGAAGCTGATCGACAAGGCAGCCCCCGAAAAACCTTGGGTCCTCCTCTACGGCGGCGCCCTGCACAACGACCAAAACCCTCGCTCTGGACTCCGCGCCTGGAGCTACGGCCCTGCCCTTTCCCAGGTGACGGACGACAAGTACGTAGAGATCGATTTGGTGGTTCCCGAGTTGATGAAAACCACGGAGTCATGGCGGAAATTTCCATGGTATCAGGCCGCCGCAGAGCTGCCGCAAGGGCATGGCCCCGTCCTCATCGAAACGAGCGATCGCTCATTTGCGCTCGTCCTACCGCGGGAGCGAGGCGATACATCCGAGCCCCCCCAACATTCCACGACAAACGGCGCAGAAACGCCTCGTGCGGGAGCCCCTTGAAAGCGGAAGACATCGCCTCTTTTCGCCCTTTCTTTGCCGTCGAACGCCTTGTTGCTTGTTGGTTCGCGTCCTTTGTGGACGCGAACTGGATCGTTCGCGGCGCGAAATGGCCACTCCGTTCTAGTGCAACAGCCTCTTGAGCAACTGCAAACCGAGCATCACCACCAAAGGACTGAAATCCAGGCCCCCAGCGCTCGGCAACACCTTGCGGATCGGAGCGAGCACGGGCTCGGTGATGCGGTGGAGAAAGGCCACGACAGGATGATCGGAATGGGGAGCAACCCAACTCACGATCACGGTCCCTAGAAGCGCGAAAAAATAGAGGTCAATAGCGAGGGACAGGATTTGGGTCACCCCATCATCATGGTGATGCAATCGCCACGTGCAACCCCACACGAACAGGGACACAATACACCAGCCATGCGGTCGCCTCTCCGAGACCCGGTCTGGATCCCGGCAGGATCTCCCCCCATCTTTCCCGATCCGCGCTCCTTCGAGCCCCACGGCCTCATCGCGGGAGGGGGGGATCTCTCGACGACGCGCCTCATGGCGGCCTACAGCTCGGGCATTTTTCCCTGGTACGATGAGCCGCCCATTCTGTGGTGGAGCCCTGATCCGCGAGCGATCATCACCAGAGACGGCCTGCACGTGAGCCGTAGCCTCAAGCGCGTTCTGCGACAAGGCGTGTTCCGCGTGACGGTGGACTGCGCGCTGACAGAGGTTCTCGAGGGATGTGGAGACCGGCAGGAGGGAACCTGGCTCAACGCGTCGATGAGACAGGCCTACCTCGATTTGGCGCAGCGCGGACACATCAAAAGCTACGAAGTCTGGAAGAACGATCGGCTCGTAGGTGGCCTGTACGGAGTCTTACTGGGCGGATTGTTTGCTGCGGAAAGCATGTTTCATCGCACGACCAATGCTTCGAAAGTGGCCCTGGTTTCCTCGGTGGTCCATCTCTTCTCAGCGGGCATTCGGCTCTACGACGTGCAGTTCATCACGGCCCATCTGGCACGGATGGGCGCCAGCGAAATTTCCCGCGGCACCTATCTCAAGGAGCTTTCGCGAGCTCTCGCCGCAAACCTACAGTGGCCCCAGGCGCGCCCTTCCGACGACCTCCTCCCCTGGCTTTTGAGGGCGCTGTCGGAAAACCGTCAGACCATGGTAACCTTGCCAACCGATGGCACGCAGAGAAAATAAGCCGCACCCCGTCTACATCATCGAGCGCGTGCCCGCCGGCGGAGACCACGGCGTCAGCGACTACGAAGCCAATGAAGAAGGGATCCCTACCCCCGATCATTTGCGCGTCTTTGCCGAGCTCGGACGCGGTGGAATGGGCAGGATTCACCCGGCCACAGACAGATATCTTTTGCGCCATGTGGCCGTCAAAAGGCTCGATAAGGACCTGGCTCGCGAGCCCTTCTACAAGGGCGGTTTCATCGGTGAGGCACAAATCACCGGCCAGCTCGAACACCCGAATATCGTCCCCGTTCATGAGCTGACCATCAGTCCCGACGGGGTCCCCTATTTCACGATGAAACTCGTGCGAGGCGTCGACCTGCACCGCTGGCTCAGCGATCGCACGAGACCAGCCGGAAGTAGCGAACGGCTCCAGGAGGGACTCGAAATCTTCCTCAAGGTCTGCGACGCCCTTGCCTACGCCCATCACAGGGGAATCATCCACCGCGACATCAAACCAGAAAACATCATGGTCGCCGACTTCGGTCAGGTCTATCTCATGGACTGGGGACTTGCCCGCTTGATCGGCCGCGACAGCGGGTGCGCCGCGCTGGACGCCAAGGGAGCCGTCGGGACGGCCGCCTACATGGCTCCCGAACAAGCCCGTGGTAACCCCATCGAGCTCGATGAGCGCGCCGACGTCTTCGGCATGGGTGCCGTCCTCTACGAGATCGTCAGCGGATATACACC
>CAYTRQ010000381.1:0-5663 GCA_964440025.1 uncultured Polyangiaceae bacterium
AAGCGTAGTGGAGCACAATCCAGGCAAAAAAGCGGAGTCGCCCGCCCTTGCCCCGGACCGAGCATTGCGTGAGCAATGCGACCCAAAGAAAACAAGGGAAGCCGAGCACACTGGGGGCCAGAGAGCCCGGAGGGCCAGGCCTCCAACCCCACTGAGGCCTGGCCCGCAGGAGCCCATCCCTCCTGAAGGCAATCCACAAGGGGCGGGCGACGAAGCGGCATTTGGAGACGCGAACGAGCTATGGCAAGACCGCCGGCAATGAAGAGACCTCGGCACTCGAGGCGGATCGTCGCAAACTGGCTTCTTGGAGGTGTTCTGCTGGGTGGGGGGCTACTCGGAGGATGCCGCGACGAGGGCGGCCAAGCCCAGGGAGAAAAGGACTCAAAGGGCGCTAGCGCAAGACCTCCTCCAACGGGAGCCCACGCCCGAAAACAACTCACAAAAAGATGGGCGCAAGAGGCACGCATCCTCGCCCGCCGTCATCCCACTCCCCCCATCACTCAAAAAGACTCCCAGGACACCCGATCCAACGAGTGGGCGACAGAAGCAGAAGCACGGCTTAGCGCTCTGCTGATGGACGGCAAGGCGGCTCGCCGGTGGGCAACCTTTGGCCTGGGGCGACGCTGCAACGAAAAGACTCCCCGTATCAACGCCACATTGACCACCTCGCTGGCGAGCTGGGCAGCGGGCAAAACGCCGCCCAGCGAATCACTGCTGGCCCTCACCGGATGGGCCATCGGCTCCTGCGCAAGCGAGAATGCCGAAAGGACGCTCCACGCGTGGCTCGATCCCGGCCACCCACTCGACGATGGCGCTCTCGGACCGGCGGCAGCCATCGGCCTCGGGAGGCTCGCGGACCAACAGCGAAAGCTCACCGAACAAACGCAGGTTGCCCTGCTCGACGCAGCTCGACAAAGGAAAAACGGAGCCCTGCTCTACCCATTAGCGCGCCTGACGAGGCTCAGCGACGCCGTGGGAGCCCACTTGTTGGAGGTCGCCGGCGACCTCCTGACCCAGCCGAAGACCGATCAGCGAACGGTCATTTTGGCCTTGGGCAGCGCGGGAGCGCAGGCTGCCCCGGCTCTCGGCCAGGTCCTGCTGTCTCGAGATGATTCACCCGCCGAGCAAAGCGCGGCAGCGCAAGCGCTGGGCCGCCTCGGGGCGGAGGGGCAAGAGGAACTGGACAGCAGCCTGGCGCAACTTCTAGCGCGCGGGATCCCTCAAAAGGCAACCGATCCGCTTTGGGCTCCCTTGCGCGCGACGCTTCAAGTCATCCGTCGCGTGCGGAAATCCGCGCCCCAACTCCGCAAGCTCTCGACGCTACCGGTTCCCCAAGGCAAAGCCCCCCTCAAACGCGCCCAAAAACGCCGTCTGCTTTGGCTGAGATGCCGCGCAGCGGACTTGAGGGCACATGATCGCCCCCTGAGCCCGGTGCTCCTGAGCTGCGATCCCGACCAAGGACCGATTTTCCAATTGGCGCAGGTTCGGGTCCTTGCCCGGAGCCGCATCGAGGGACAGCGGCTCGAGATCTTTCAGACGCTAGCGCGAAGCGACGATCCCCGGGTGGCCCAGGCAGCATTGCGTTTGATTCCCGGCCATCCAGAAATTCCAAAGATCCAGGACGTCTTCCTCAGAGCCCTGCAATCCGGCAACCCGGGAACCCAAGCCACAGCCAGCAAAATCATCGCCGCTTATCCCAATCGCGCTCATCCCTCCCAAAAAGCTCCGTCCGCCCCCGATCAGCGCATCGTTCAAGCGCTCGGGGCCCTGCTTGAAAAAAGCTCTCGACTCCCCGACGAGACGTTGGCCGCCGCCGTCTCGGCAGCCGGCGCCCTGGCCTCCCTGACCCTCAAGCCCTTGCTGATCCCACTCTGCGAAGGCCCCCGAGCGGCCCTTCACGCCCCAACAGAGCGAGCCTTGGCGCTTCTCGGGAGTCCCAAACGGCGCTGCGGAGCGCAGAAGGAACCTGAAGTGGCCGAGAAGGAAACACCGCCGGCCCCCACGAAAGTCATTGAATTCGATTCCCCTTTTGGTGCTCTGACCTTGGTGCTCGACGAACCTCACACCGCTCGGGCCCGGCAAAAGGTCGTCGAACTGGCCCAAAAGGGCCACTACACGGACGGACCCCTCCACGATCTGAGCCCTGGCTCCGCCGTTCAGTTTGGCGATCCCAACGGCGACGGCTATGAAGAGTACCCCCTTCGCCCCTCTCCCCTCGAGCTGACTCCATCCGCCTTCGGACCGCTTTCTGTGGGCATCAGCTCCTTTTCAGAGCGATCCATGGGCACTCAGCTGTTCGTCACGCTAGCCAATGCTCCCCAACTGCGAGGCACTCGAGTCCGGCTCGGGCACGCCAAGGGACCGTGGCACTTGCTCTGGCCGGGTGATCCTCTCCAGAATGCGCGGGTCCGCACAACTCAATGAGCAGGCGCGAAAGTCGAACGCTTCAAAACGAGCAAAAACGATGACGCCGAGCAGCCTCGATGATCACGAGCACCGTCGATGACCGCGCGGCGGCATGCGGGGCAAGCCGTCTCGAGCTTCGTGGCGAGCGCGGCAGGGGAAGTCGATCGGCGCCCCTGAATTGCGGCGCCTCCCCGATCCGGGGCAAGCTCTGGACCTCCAAACACCTCCCCGAGAGGCCCCTTTTCGCCATGCTCCTCGCTATCGACGTTGGCAATACCAACCTGGTCTGCGGTCTTTTCGAACGAGAAAGGCTCCTGCACACGTTCCGGCTCCAAACCGAGCGCAGCAAAACGGCCGACGAGTACGCGGTCCTTCTGGCCCAGATCTTGACCCTTCGTGGCGTCGCCCCGAGTGAGATCTCTGCCTGCATTCTCGCAAGCGTTGTTCCACCGCTCACCGACGTTTTTGAGTCAGCGGTCAGCTCGGTGATCGATGGAGAGACGCTCGTTGTGGGCGGCCCAGGTTTGAAAACGGGGATCCGCATCCGTTGCGACAATCCGCGTGAAGTGGGTGCCGACCGCATCGTCAATGCCGTCGCGGCACACGGCCGGGTCAGCAGCGCCGTCATCGTGGTGGATCTCGGAACGGCCACGAACTTCGATTGTGTTTCCAAGCAGGGAGACTACCTCGGCGGAGTCATCGTGCCAGGCGTCCACGCGAGCCTGGATGGCCTCCTCGCCCGCGCAGCCAAGCTCTCACGCATCGAGCTTTCCTGTCCTCCCCACGTGATTGGAAAGAATACAGCTCACGCCATGCAATCCGGCGTGGTTTTCGGATATGCGTCCCTCATTGATGGTCTCATCGCTCGAATCAAAACGGAGATGGAGGAACCCGTGTGGACATTGGCCACGGGTGGATTGGCGTCTCTGATCGGCGCACACACAAGCCGCATCGATGAGCTCTGCCCCAATCTGACGCTCGAGGGTCTCCGTCTTATCTATGAGCGCAACCGCGGCGAGGCGGCGGAGTGAAAGAAACGCAAAGACCACAGAGATATTGGGTCTTTGTTGTTCTGGCGACCGGCGCCTTCCTGATCGGGCTGCTCGTCTGGGGTGTCCTGAATCGCGGCAAGGCCCCCCCCACCACTCCGGAAGCCAAGAACCAGACGACCCGAAAGCGCATCGTCTCTCTCTCCCCTGCCCTGACCGACACGATTGCCAGTCTAGGGGCCAAGGAGCAGCTGGTCGCTGTCAGTGATTTCTCTCGTTACGACGGGCTGCCCCGGGTCGGAACGGCTCTGACGCCCGCATTCGAGGAGATCGCCCAACTCGAGCCGACCGCCATCGTGACCACCGGAACTGCGAAAACGCGCGAGCGAGAGCTGTCTCGATTGGCCCCCACTCATGAGCTGCCGTGGCTGTCCCTTCCCGAGGTCGTGCAAGGGATCCGAGCTCTCGGTGAGCTCACCCAAAAGGTGGAGGCAGCCCAAGAGCTTGCCAAGCGGTTCGAAGAACAGCTCGGTGGAAAGCCTCCGGCTGACGCGCCGCGCGTTTTGCTTCTCATCGGCAGCGCCAACTCGACTGCAGGCGATCTCTGGTACATCCGCCCCGATTCGCTGCACGGGCGCATGCTCACGGCTTCCGGATACAGAAACGCAATCACTACCAAGAGGAAGGGCCCGCCCCGTGTTGGCCAGGAAAGGCTCCTCGAGTTGGATCCCGATGCCATCGTGGTACTGCGCGACAGCGCGACCGGTTCCCCTCAGGAGCGTGCGATGATTGATCGGCTCGAAAAACTCACTCCGCTGTCCGCGGTGAAGAATCAGCGTGTTCGCCGGCTTTCTCGAAAACATCTACTGAGCATGGGCCCTTCGGTTCTGACCCATCAAAAAGACCTCGAGCAGCTTCTCGACGAACTGCTTCCACAGGATGAACCCCCACCATGAACACGACGGCACGCCTCGATAACGCAAGCCTGAGCGAGCGACTCGACTCACTGAGCATTTCGGTCGAGGAGGGGCGTTGCGTTGTGTTGATTGGCCCGAACGGAGCCGGTAAGTCGACGGCACTTCGTCTCTTGGGAGGCTTGGAGACTCCAGAGCGGGGTCGCGTGCTGTTGAACGAGCAGGATGCCCGAACCGTTCCCCCGCAGAAGCGAGCCGCCCTCGTCTCCTGGCTCCCTCAGCGCCCTCACCTCCAGATCGATCTGCTCGTTGAAGAGCTCGTTGCCCAAGCGCGCTACCGATTTGCAGAGGGACCCGAGCACGCTCGGAGGCACGGGCGCCGCATCCTCGAGGAGATCGGTGTGGGCTACCTCATCGGACGTAGCGTAGCCCGGATTTCCGGGGGCGAGCTCCAGCGAGTTCTGATCGCAACCCTCATGGCCCAAGACACCCCTCTGCTCCTGGTCGACGAGCCAGCCAATCACCTCGACCCCGCCCATCAAATCGAAACGTATCGCCAACTTGGCCAACTCTGGCAAGCCGGACGGGGGCTCTGCGTCGTCACTCATGACGTCCGTCTCGGTCTTCTGCTGGGCGCCGCCGAGGAAATCGATGTCGTCGGTTTGCAGGAGGGCCGTCTCGTCTTTTCCACCCGCCTTTCCGATGAGCAATTACCCGAGGCCTTGAGCTCTCTCTACGGCGTGCCCTTCGTTCCCCGCAATGCTCCTGGCGGACTGGCGCTCGAGCTCCCGGAAGGTCCATGAGCCCTCAAAGAGAACCCAAGCCAGCAGGCTCCCCCACCGAGTCACTCAGCGGGGGAGCAAAAACAGCGGCGTTGCTCGTTCCGCTTTTCCTCGCCATCTGCCTAGCACTTGGTTTTCGTCTCCCTGACCAGGCCAGGCAGTTCATCTTGCTTGAAATGCGGATTCCTCGAGTGGTCATCGGCTTTTTAGTCGGTTCCACGCTCGGCTTGGTCGGCGCTGCGTTTCAAACGCTCTTCCGCAACCCGCTCGCCACACCGAGCACGCTGGGCACCACGGCCGGCGCGACGCTGGGCGCCATGGCAGCGTTGATTCTCGGGCTCAGCGGAATCGGCTTTCTTACCGCTGCGGCAGCCTTTTCATTCCTGGGCGCTCTGCTGGCCAGTGCGGTCGTCGTCCCATTGGCCGCATCGGCTCGTCTCCGGCTCGACGAAGTCCTTCTCGCCGGGATCGCCGTCACCCTGGGAGCGGGGGCACTCTCCCAAGCCCTTCATGTCGTTGCCGACGAGAAGAAGTTATTCGCGGTCGCTCAGTGGTCGCTCGGCCAGCTTCCA
>CAYTRQ010000382.1:0-5635 GCA_964440025.1 uncultured Polyangiaceae bacterium
CCCCCTTCTGGGAGTGCTTCGAAACCGCTCGAAACGTGAGTTGCCGAGGCACTAGCTCCTGACGGATGCGAGGCGAGCGGGACGAGGGTGGGCGACTTCGTTTTTTAGCCTGTATTGTGCCGCTCACGCCTCATTTTGCTTGTTTGGTTCGCGTCCCTGACGGACGCGAACTAGCCTTGTCCCCCGTGATGGCACCCTGGCTGCGAAAAGCAGCGGCCGCGTCCAACTTTCTCTCGAGTGCGTATTTGCTCTGGTACTTCGTGGCCACTCCGCGCTGGCTCGTCCCTGGGCTCGGCCTCATCTCTTGGAGCTTCCTGCTTTGGGGGCTGATTTGGCTCTTGCGCAAAGGAAACGGTCCCGATCGCTTGATCGCCTCCGTGCTGGCGTTGGCAGCAATCTGCTATCTCGCCATCGTCGGTGCTCCAGGCCTCGTGGGAACGATGAGCGCAATGGAGTACCGCTCGTTGCTGGCTGCCGAGCTCGGCAGAACCGTAGGCGGTTTTCCAGTTTACGGCTCGCTTGCCATGCTGGGAGCCCTGGCCTGGGGCCACCTGACGGTACGACTCGTTGGGCGAGGTCCGCAGGCTGCCCTCATAGGCAGTTTGGTGGCACTCTTTGGGCTCAGCACCATCTTGGGCTATGCGACCGGCAGCCCCTTGCCCTGGGGACCTTAAAAGCCATGCCAAATTGCTACTTGCTCGCCGTTTCCGCTGGTTCGTCCCTAGATCAACAAACCAATAATATTAGCTTGTTCACCCTCGTCGAACAGGTCAACGTGCCACCGGGGGCTCCGCCACCAGCTCGAGGTCGCATTCCCCTCGAGGTGCATTGCTATTTTCGACTCGCCGAAGGAGAAGTCGGCAAAAATGTGGAGCTTCGGTTCGCGCTCGTGAGTTCAGCTGGACTCGAGACGTTCACCGAGCCCGTCCAACACAAGGCGCCGTCCCCACGCTTCCGGACGCGTCGTGCTGGCCTCCCGTTTCCTCCGGGGCTGGGTCACTATGAACTGCGGGTGGACTTTCGCGTCGAGGGTCAAGATTGGCAACGAGACCCACTTTCTTGGCCTCTCTCGATCGTGGAACCTCGCGCTCCCAGCCACGTGACTCACTAGTGCTGCGACCACATAAAAGTGGTCGGTAGGGAGACCACTTTTCTCTGGAAATCATTCATCTTCCTCCGGTCGGTCGCAGCACAAGAACCAGCAAAAAAGCCGAGGCAAAGACGTAGCCGAGCGCGGTTTCGAAGCCGACCTCACCCCCTTCTGGGAGTGCTTCGAAACCGCTCGAAACGTGAGTTGCCGAGGCACTAGTTCGCGTCTCCAAAAGGCCGCTTCGTCGCCCGCCCGTTCGGGCGAAGGCGGGCGACTCCGCTCTGCGAATCAATGCCGCCGGACGTCGACGACAAACTCGCTATGGGCAGGGGCAACCGAGCTCCACTCCACACGCGACTGCATCAAATGCGAGCCCGGCAGGAATCCCAAACAAACCACCATTTTCCGAGATCACAGTGCCGCAAGCATCGGCATCGAAGCAATCCGTTGCGGAACAACCTGTTTCCCTGACACATTCGTAGATCGTCGCACACTCCTCATTGGTGGCACACGCCTCGAACTCCTCCGAACACTCGTCACAAGCACAAGCGGTGCACTCACCCTCGAACGTACACTGGTTCGCCCCGCCGCTTGCACCCGTACCGACCATCCCCCCAGTCCCCAGCCCGCCCGTGCCACCAGTACACATGGCACCGCAGTATTGGTGGGCCTCGACCACGCAGATGTCATCCCATTCTTCATCGCAACAAAAGGCGTCGAAGTCACAAACACAACTGGTGATTTCTTCGTTCTCACAAAGGGGAGTTCCGTTTTCCCTGCAGCAATCCCCAGCACCACCCCCTGCTCCGCCACTTCCGGAACACATGGCGCCACAACCAGAAGCGTAGGCGACGCAGAGTTCGTCCCAACGAACCTCGCAACAGTACGGATCGAACTCACAAACGCAGTCGCTCACCGATGGTTCGGAACATCCCTGCTCGACATGAGCTGTACAGCAGCTCCCCGTTCCAGGAGCAGCTCCCAATCCTCCCGTATTCATCCCTCCCCCGACGGAGACCGTTCCACCCGCCGGGCTCACTCCACCCGTCGACGGGATTCCGCCCGTCGAGACGGTTCCTCCCCCGCCCGATTGACAAGTCCCACAGCCCCAGTCAACGACGTTTTGCACGCAAAATTGATCCCACGCGGTATTGCAACAGAAGTCGTCGACTTCGCACACGCAATTCTGAACCTCCTGCAGAGCACAACCGGGCGTGTCTGCGGTCGAACAGCAACTGCCCAACAAGCTGCCGCCGGTCCCGCCTCCGCTCGTCATTGCATTCCCAAAGCCGCCAGTCGCTCGCCCACCGGCGGCGACTCCGCCGGTTCCACCACTCAGCCTTCCCCCGAACGCCCCACTGCCCGCACCAGGCGTAGCCCCGCTGCCCAATACGCCACCGACGCCCGAGCCATCGAAACCAAAGAACTCATCTTCACCGGTTCTAGCACCGCAAGCGACGACAAGTATCAGAGGGACAAGTAAGGTCATTCGACACGTGCGCATACTGACTTCAAGCTTAGCCCGCTCTGGTCCGTACGACCAATCTAAAAAGGACGAGAACTGGACCAGAACAGCCATGCCTGCAGGGGCGGTCTTGACCACTCAAGACTGATATTTTTCGCCGTAACAGATCGAGGTTGAGGGCGCCCCGAGAGCGCCATGGCCAACACCACCCCATTTGCGCAAAACGCAGGAGGCGACTACCGCTTGTCGGCAATGGATCTCATCCGCATCGACGGCCTCGAGCTTCGCTGCATCGTGGGGCTCCGATCCTACGAGCGCAAACGGCAGCAACCCTTGAGCCTGGATATCAGCCTGGGCCTCGATTTGTCCTCGGCTGGGCGGTCTGGACGCATTATTGACACCGCCGACTACTCCCGCGTTGCCGACGAGATCACGGCGCTTTTGCATTTCCGGGAATATCGGCTCCTCGAGGTCGCCGCGGAAGAGGCTGCCGCCCTCCTCTTTGCAAGCCACCAACCCGTCCAACAAGTTCGCATTCGCATGGATAAACCGGAAGCGCTCGCTGGACGGGCTCGTTCGGCCGCCATAGAAATCACTCGCTCCCGTGGGGCTTTCGGGGCGACGGAAGAGCCGACCTTCTATGGCGGTAAGACGACTTTGCTCCAAGAAGCCGAAGGGGCGATCGAACTGCTTCGGATTGCCCCTGGCTGCGAGGTCGAGCTCTCCGACAATGCTCGTCGCCTCGAAGTCACTCGCGGCAAAGGCTCGGGAGACGGCGGTGAGTCCGCCGGCCCGATCACCTACGAACGGGGTCAAGTGAGCCACTACTCAGCTGGCCAGCTGGGGCTGTGGATCTGCCGTTGTTTGGTCTTTGCTGACGGCAGCGAAGGGCCCGCCGACGCCGGTTCATCCCCGCCAAAGGTACCATGAGCCCTCGAGCATGGCCCCGAGCCAAAACACCGTCGGGGTGATGCCCCAGTCGAGCGTCAATCAGCGAACGGCATAGTCAATCTTCCCTTGCAGACTGGCTAAAAAGTTCTCCCTCTCAAGAGGGACGCGCAGAGTCTTCGCCCATTTCCCTTGGCTTGACCCCTGCCCCGTTTCACCGATTTTCGCGTTCTCCCGTCAAGAGCGAGACTGTTTTGCGGGTGGATGGAGCTATCTGAGGACAATCCGCTCTGAACGGGCCTTTTTTTCTTTTTTCCCGGGCCAACTTGATATAGGGCCGATTCTGTCGGGGGGCGCAGACGACCTCCCGTGGATTCAATCTGTGTCTCCTTCCGCCAAAGAAAAACGCTGGGCAATCGTTCCCCCCTCTTCCGACACCTCCGACGCCATGAGCGAGAACCTCCGGCTCGAGGTGGAGCCACAGCCCGCTATCACTTTGAGAAGTCGCCGGGGTCCTTCTTCGCCCGCAGAGATCCCTTCGGAGACTCGCGACGTGTCTCTCGAGCAGCGCGACGCGGATGAACAACCAGCCGGTTTGCCTCCAACGGACCCCGCAGAGCCTCAAGGCGGCTCCTCTCGACGCGAGCGACGTCGCACTCGTCAACGTCGCCAGAGAGGCCGGGAAGAAAAGGTGGAGCATTCCACCCAACGACCGATCGTTGCTCGAGGAACCGATCGCGACCACCTCGAAGCCGAAACGCTTCCGCCGGGTACCTCCACCTCAACGGGATCCACACTGCTGAGCCCTGGCACTCACGAGGCTCTCCTTTATTCTTTTGACGATGTTGGAACCGACCAACCTGGAGCCAATCAAGCAGATACGGATCGAAACGAATTGAGGCACACCGTGACCCAGCCGCCGCCGTCTGAAAAGGACGAAGCCCGCGGCGGGACAACAATCCGAAGCAAGGCGGTTTCTCCTCGGTCGCCCTCAAGTACAGAGATCTCAGCAATAGCCGGTTCAGATGCGGAAGCTGTCAGGGAGGACAGAAGAGGACAGTCGGACTCAAACAGATATCCCGATCGACTGCTGGGACACGACCCGTTGCGAGAAGACGTAGAGACCATTCCCGCCCCGGCTTGGCTCGATGAGCTCGACGATTCGGATCAAGGAAGTCGATAACCCGCTTCCAGCACGCCGTTCCCAGAAGGGCTTCGGCCCCCTCAGCTCCAAAAGGGAATGAGACAGGCCTGTCTGCCAGCATCGATTGAAACCTGCAGCCAGGTGTGTAGCGTCGGGCCCGGAGGATTCATCATGCACGCCACGACCCTGCGCTTTTCGCTTCTTTCCCGATTCTTGCCTTTGATGCTCGCTTTGGGAGCAGCTCTTTTGACCTGCAGCTTCGCCGCCCCAGTAGCAGCGAAGGGGCGCGTCGTTTGGAAGAAAACGACCATCGACGAAAACGACAAACGGGAGTCGTGGTACCTCAAGATGGAAATCCACCTTCCACGGCCTCCCAGCGTCGCCTACGTCCCGATGAAGTTCGAGTTTCAGCCCACTGCCTACTACGAACGCGCGTTGGTGGACGATCGCGAAGAACCCCTGGAGCGAACGGTCCCGCTCAGAAACCAGCAAGCGATCATCGAAAGCACCGATGTCGGCTTCATGGATGCTGGCACGGGCGAGATCCAATCTCGCACGCGCTTTAGCTTCCGGGTCACCCGCGCCCATGATTTCAAGGCGGGCGAATACAAAGTCACCATTAAGGACGCCAGGGATGGCTCCACGATCGGTCGCACGACTACTTTGAAGCTCACTGGGAAGAACCCAGTCATCGATCGGCGCTCCATCGTCTTTGCTGGCAAGAAGAAAGACGAGAAGGAAGAACAAGAAGAAGCTCCTGCGGACGAAACCAGCGACGAGGCTCCCGCCGCCTCGGAACAGAGCTCGAACGAAGAGGTCCCGGAGCCCGAAGAAGGCAACGAACCACCTTCGGTGGAGGAGCGCCCCGGCGGCGGCTGCCACCACGGCCCGAGCCACGGCACTCCATACGCTTGGCTGATCGTCCTGGGTCTGGGTGGAGCGGCACTCTATTCTCGGAAAAGACCCTCCTGAAACGTCAGAACGACGCGCCGAAACCAAGATACGGCCAGGGGAGGGCACCCAAGTCTTCAATAGGCGAAATCAGCGC
>CAYTRQ010000383.1:0-5603 GCA_964440025.1 uncultured Polyangiaceae bacterium
CGATGCGCATCGAGGCGCCGCGTGGCGAGTTCGACCGCACCCTCGTGGTGCTCGGTCTGATCGCCCTGGCGATCCTCGCGGTCGCGGCCGGGGTCGCCGTGTGGCTGGCGCGTCGCCTCAACCGTCCGATCTTGGCCCCGCTTGATTCGTGTCTGTGCTGGCTCGATTCCGTCGTGTCTGTGCTGGCCGAGTACGTGCAGTGGAGGAATCTTCTTGATACACTCTGCTCGAAAATGGCGTGCTCACTTGGAGCGGTCCGGTGGACCGCGCTCCCCTTTCTTTTACTCGACTTCTTGCTTTTGTCCTGTTCGGCGGGAAATGGCGACAATGGTTCGACCACGAGCGGTGGAACCGGCGCTCTTCCTGGAACCGGCGGGAACATCCAGGGAACCGGTGGCTCCCTCACGGCGGGTGGGACTCGCGCCACGGGCGGGAGCTCTTCCGGTAACGGCGGACGTCAACAAGCAGGGGGAGGCGCCCCGGCGACCGGGGGCGCGACATCAAGCGGAGGCACGTCCGCCGGTGGATCGAGCGGTGGATCGGGCCCAGCGAGTGGCGGATCGGGCATGGGGGCTTCTGGCGGAAGCGCTGCTGATGGGGGATCGTCTGGAACTGGAGGCTCGAGTTCGACGACTGGGCTGTTTTTCACTGACTTCGAGGAAGACGCTCTCGGTTCAGTGCCGACCGGGGGAACCACCTGGACCACCACCTTGCCCACCGAATACGACAGCATGGGCGTCGTCGCCATCATGGAAGGGGGGGCTCACAGCGGGGACCGCGCCGCATACGTCAAGAAAGGGAATGATGGGCAGGCTTTCCTGCAATTGAAGGATGCCTCGGTCTTTCCCTTCTCTGGGACGGCGATCTTTGTACGAGCTTGGATCAAAGTTCCTGAGTGGCCTCAAAATCACGCCTCATGGATCGAGATCGGGGCTCCCACCAATGAGGAGAGTGAGATCCGCTTGGGCGCCCATCAAGGTGCTCTTCAGGTCAATCACTGGCCGGGTGATCAAGACCAGATAGCTCCCGATTTCACCATGAGCGCCGAGACCTGGCACTGTTTGGAGATCGAGTACGAGCCTGGCAACAAGGCAATTCACGTATGGCTCGACGACACGGCCGTGCCCGATCTCACCGTGGAGGGCTCCTTCGAACGCGGGGGCGACTTCGATCCGGCTCCGCCGATAGAAGCTGTCCGCTTTGGCGCCGAAATCGCGGGCACGGAGGCTTGGTTTGACGATATTGCCGTGGGCACCGAGCGCATCCGTTGCGACTGAGTTCCCCCTGAGCCGCTCATCCGGGGGTGGGGGAGCCTGCTTGCATTTGTTGGTCGTCGGTTCAGATTCCCCCAACCTGAGGCGAGCATCGGCGGAGCCCCTTCCACGGGTCGATTCCACGCGCCCCGTTGTTTGCGGGGCAATTCACCTCGCCCCCTCCGGGAAACGTGAGCCGACGTTCCAGGCGACTCGATCCTGGAGGCCTCGAAGTGGGGCCGCGCCTCATCGTTCGAACTAGTGCTGCGACCACATAAAAGTGGTCGGTAGGGAGACCACTTTTCTCTCGAAATCATTCATCTTCCTCCGGTCGTCGCAGCACAAAAACCAGCAAAAAAGCCGAGGCAAAGACGTACCCGAGCGCGGTTTCGAAGCCGACCTCACCCACTTCTGGGAGGGCTTCGAAACCGCTCGAAACGTGAGTTGCCGAGGCACTAGGCGACTCGCTCTTGGAGAGTCTCCGAGCGGACCCGGGCCTCGTCGTTGACCTTGACGCTGACCAAACGCGACACGCCAGGCTCACCCATGGTGACCCCGTAGAGCACGTCGACACTTTGCATCGTCTTGCGCACGTGAGTGATGAGGATGAACTGAGAGTTTGACGTCATCGTGCGGATCGCCTCATTGTAGCGAGACACGTTCGCCTCATCGAGAGGCGCATCCACCTCATCGAGAACACAGAATGGAGAAGGACGATGCTGGAAGATCGCAAAGATGAGGCTGACGGCAGTCAATGCCTTCTCGCCGCCACTCATCAATTCGATATTTCCAAGCTTCTTCCCAGGCGGTTGCGCCATGATATCCACACCGGTGCTCAACAGATCTTCCGGATTGGTGAGACGGAGCTCGGCGCGGCCACCGCGGAAATTCTTGACGAAGCTCTTCTTGAAAAGCTCGTTGATTGAATTGAACGTATCGCGGAAGCGAGTGCGACTCTCTCGATCCATGTGCTTGATGGCTTTCTCCAGTTCCACCAATGCATTTTCGATATCGACCTTCTGATTGTTGAGCTCCTCGTAGCGTACAGCCGCTTCTTCGTACTCCCGCGCGGCATCGAGATTGACCGGCCCCATCCGATCAATGTGCTTGGTGAGCTCAGTAATCCGCTCTTTATGGGCGGCGTCGGGTGCGGGGCGAGCATGGTAGTCTCCCACGATGCGCCGCAGATCCAGGCCTCGAAACTTCTCACGGATCGAGGACAGGAGGTGGTCGAGCTCGATTTCGATTCGCTGGAGTGCCATCTCATGATTGCGCACCGCGTCGTCGAGCTCGGCTTGACTCACGCGATACTCGCGCAACGCACCTTCTTTTTCTGCTAGGAGGGAACGCATTTGCTCGAGCTCTTGGCGAGCGACCTCGAGCTCGGCGTGAGCGTCGACCGAAGTGGCAGCGGCGGCGATGCGCGCCTGTCGGCAGGCGTAGATGCGAGCTCCAGTTTCTCCAATCAGCCGAGCGGCTTCGTCCGCGTCTTCCTCCAGGCGAGCCGCCCTGAGCGACAGCTCCTCGAGTTGATCGGCGATTCGCGCAGCGGAAGACCGGGCTGCTTCCGTCTGTTCCTTCACTTGGGCAAGTCGCACTTTGCGCTCCGTGACGAGGGAGGACTGCGCTGCGACTCGTTCCCTCCACTCCGCGGCTTTTTGCTCGATCTCCGCGGATTGGGCGTGAGCCTGATTCAATTGAGCTCTCAGCTCTTCGAGTTGGGCTTCGGTTTCCGCCTCGAGGGCTGTCGCCTCTTCCTGATTTTGTCGCACGCCTTCGAGATCCACTTCGATCACTTCTGCTCGACGCTCGACTCGCTCGATTTCCGCGCTCGTTTGGGCAAGGTCCTTTTGCGCCCGCACGTGAGCCAGCTCGCCCTCGTGGGCCGCTTGCCGAGCTTGGTCCAGCGCCGTTTCGAGCTCCGTGATGCGCCCCCGAAGAACGCTGAAAGCTTCGGCCGTTTGCTCGTAGTGGGCCGACAGCTCTCTGATCTCGTCATCGAGCACGTGCATTTCGCGTTTCTGCTCGACCATGGCGGAGGCGACGCCGTCACCCGCGCCCCCGCTGATGACGCCCTCGGGGCGAGCCACGGTTCCATCGAGCGCAACGACCGTCGTTCCGACATGGGCGCGGGCATAGGCGACCGCTGTCTGCGGGGACTCCGCGAGGAGCGCGTCGCCAACGAGCGCATGCACCAGGGCTGCATCATCAGGATGAAAGACGAGCTGCTCCCGGAGAGGACCGAGGATCCCGTCGCCTTCGGTCGCGGGCCTGGTTCCTGCCACGTAGGGGGGGCGAGCGGGGATGATGTGTCCTCTGCCGCGCCCTGAGCGCTTGAGCTCTTCAAGAAGCTCCAAGCCGCGTTCGGGCTCCGAGACGACCACGTACTGGAGTCGATCGCCGAGCAGGCCGGCGAAGGCGTCGGTGAGCTCTTCAGGGGCTTCGATGCGGTCGGCAACCAAGCCCAAAACCGAAGGGTCACCTTGGGTCACCAAGGCCCGGGCTCCGGCGCTCACGCCTTCGAGCCGTCGATGCAGGTCCTCAAGAACCCTGAGTCGGTTCTTCTTCAGGCCGAGCTCGTTCTTCAAGCTGTCGACCTCGCGTTCGGCGTCCAATCTTTGAGATCGAAGCTGACCGAGCTCTTCCTCGGTCTTTTCCCGCTCGGCCTCGGTGAATTGTTTGCCCTCCGCCGCTTCGGCCACGGACGTTTCGAGAGCATTACGGCGCGCAACGAGGGTTTCGAGCTCCTGAGCGATACCTTCTTTCTCTGCCGTCAGCGCTTCGTGTCTGCTTTGCGCCTCGACCCGGCGAGCCATGACGCCGTCCAGTCGAGCTTCTGCGGCTGCCGCCTGCGACTGGCAGTCGGTGACTTGCTTCCTGATTTCCTCGAGCTCTGTCGTTGCGAGTCCTTCCTGCTCTTTCAGTTCGACGAGGGCCTCGTCCTCGCTGGCGGCATCCGCTTGGCGAGCGCCTTCGTCCGCGTGAAGTTGTTCGAGGCGACGCATGAGCTCCTCGCGTTCCCCCGAAAGCTCGCTGACGCGTCCTTGCACCTCGATCTGCTCCTTGGCCAACACCTCGGCCCGACGCCGGTCGTCGAGCGGCACCTTGGAAGCAGCAGACAGGCGCTCCTCGAGATGAACGATCCGATCCTTGGCTCGCTGATTTTCCGACTGCAGCGCGCTGACCTCGTTGTCTGCTGCGAACGCCCGTTTCGAAGCGTCGTCGGTGCGCTCTTCAATGGCGGAAGCCTGATGGCGTGTTTCGTCCAGCGTCCCTTCTGCGGCTTCCAACTCTTGTTTGACGGCGTCAAGCTTGGCGCTGGCTTCTTTCAGTTCATCACGGTGCACCCGCTCGATGACGGTGAGCTCGAGGAGCTGGTGAGCGGAATCATGAAGGATGAGGTCCTCCAGTTCCGCGCGATAGGCTTTGTAGCGCTCTGCCTTGGCGACTTGTCGCTGCAGGGAAGCGCTGGTGCGCTCGATTTCTCGGACGATGTCGGAGACTCGGGTCAAATTTTGCCGCGTGAGCTCCATCTTGCGCTCCGCTTGCTTGCGGCGCTGCTTGTATTTCGTCACTCCCGCCGCTTCTTCGATGAACATGCGGCGATCCTCGGGCCGAGCGGAGACGATCTGTCCAATGCGTCCCTGCTCGACGACCGAGTAGGCCTTCGTCCCGACGCCGGTTCCGAGAAAGAGCTCCGTGATGTCGCGAAGCCGAACCTGTGTCTTGTTGATGAGATATTCGCTCGTCCCATCACGAAAGAGCCTTCGGCTGATGGCAATCTCTGGATACTCACGATACTCGAGGGGGAGCGTTTCTGCGTAGCCCGGATCGGAGTTGTCGAAGGTCAAGGTCACCTCGGCCAGCCCCGCCGCGGGACGGGAGTCCGAGCCATTGAAAATCACGTCTTCCATGGCTCGGCCGCGCAGGTGTTTGGCACTCTGCTCGCCCATGCACCATCGGATGGCGTCGACGATATTGGACTTTCCGCAGCCATTGGGGCCCACGATGCCGATCACATCGTGATCGAAGTGGATGACGGTACGTTCGACGAAGGATTTGAATCCACTGATTTCGAGCTTCTTGATATGCATCTAGAACCTCAGGCGCTGATAGCCTTACATCCTTGAGGAAAAATGTCCTCCCGTGGAGGTGCATCTTCTGGAGATAAGGAAAGCCCTTGATGAGGCGCGCTGATTTTGAGGGTTCCGGGAGGACCGGAATGGGAACATGTCGACTGCGGCTCGGCTTTGCCTCCCGAGGGGTGACTGACCCTCTCCACGGAAAGCGGCCGAACGACAGTGCAGGCCACGTCACGTATGGCAACGAGCTGCACATCCGTTTTTACGC
>CAYTRQ010000384.1:0-5599 GCA_964440025.1 uncultured Polyangiaceae bacterium
CCCACTTCTGGGAGGGCTTCGAAACCGCTCGAAACGTGAGTTGCCGAGGCACTAGAGGACTGTTCGAGGGCCAGTTGAACGAAACCGCGCTTTTGCGCGGTAGCTTTGGGCAGGCATCGCCGCCAAGCGACGTGGAGGAAACCAATCAGCGCTCCACGACCAGACCGTCTCCTTGACGTTCGCAGGGGCGTCCTTGACTTGGGGCATGCCGTCCTTGACCTGCAGGACGCGGTCCTGGACAGGAGGCTCGCTCCCGGACATGACCAGGAGTGGTAGCAAGCGCTGCCGTGACCTAGGGTAGAGCAGGATGGCAGATTCAGTTCGGCGTGTGCTTGGAATTTGCGGAAGCCTGCAAGCTAGCTCCAGCAACCTGCGCTTGCTGGGTGAAACGGCACGGCTGGCACCGCAGGAACTGGTGGTTGAGATAGATGACCAGCTGCGACATCTGCCGTTGTTCAATCCGGACCTGGAGAATGAAGTGCCCGCCGAAGTGGAGAGCTGGCGCAAGGCACTAGCTTCGTGCGATGGTGTGCTCATTGCGTGTCCCGAATATGGACACAGTCTGCCTGGCGCACTCAAGAACGGGATAGATTGGGTGATAGGTAGCGGTGAACTCTACCAGAAGGTCGTTGCTATAACCGCCGCCGTCAAAACCGCCGAGAGAGGGCTACGTGGTCTGGCAGCTCTCAGGCAAACGTTGATGGCGGTGGACGCGAAAGTCATCTGGGACACGCCAACCGTCTCGGCCGGCGGTGCAGGAGCAGGTGTTAAGAGCTTGCTCGAACGGCTGCAAATTGAGTTGGGCTCGCCAAGAACCCAATGAAGGAGCTGGCGTCAGCCGGAATGAAACGAGAACACGTTGACTCAATCCGCCGTCGCGATCTTGCAGGAACTCATCAAGGACGGCCGGGTGGCAATGCTTGGCCCCATTCGGCAGGAGCTGCTGTCGGGCGTGAATCGTCCCGCCCAGTTTCGAAAACTGGCCCAGGCGTTGGAGGCCTTTTCAGATGAACCTCTAGAGACCGACGACTATGTCGAGGCTGCGCAATGCTTCAACAAATGTCGGGTACGTGGGATCCAAGGGTCGAACACGGATTTTCTGCTCTGCGCAGTCAGCCTCGGGCACGGGCTGCCAATCCTAACGGCCGACAAGGATTTCGCCCACTACGCGAAGGTGCTGAGAACCAAGCTGGTGAAGTTCTAATCAGCTGCACTCACACCAGGCTGGCCGTGATGACTTGGGGAGGCTTGTCATGAAGAGCCTCCTCGAAGATCTCCAGCCGTGCCCGCGTTCAGAACGGGTGACCCGTGCCGACGTCCGCAAGCAACGGGGGCATGCCCACATCAGCTCGGTCCGAGGTTAAATCCGTAGACGAGACTCACGACGTATCCGGATTGTGGTGTGGCTGAACCGATCTCGAAGGTCGGGGTCGCACAACTTGTTCAAAGAACCGAGCGTTGGCGCGATCACGATGTCGATGTCGTGCGTGACGCGGGGGGCACCATGAAGAGAGCTCGCAAATGACCCCGTCAACATGTAAGGAACTTCGGCCGCGCCGAGAGCCAGAGACAAGCGCCCCAAGATTGAGTCAACGCTCGACCCGGACTCCATACAGCTCCCAGATCAGTTCGTTTCGAAAGTCGAGTTCGGAGTACTCGGGTGCTGGCTGCGGATTTCTTTGGAGTGCAACCCGCCGGAAAGCGTCACTCATTTGGCAGGCCGCGCGAAACCGCCGGACCGGTCCCCTCTGCCGGTGGACGTCGGCCTGGATTCGGGCCGCCTCTGGTGAGGTGTCAAACACAGGGAAAAGCGAGCACAGCTCGGTCTCCTCGCGCAGACCTTCGGCAACCTGCGACGTTCGCGCAGCATGCTGGTCAAACGAGGCGCTTTTCCAGACATAGCCGTGGTTCCGTCTGATACCCGAGGGACTTGTAAAATAACAGCGCTGGGTTCGTTCCAGGACGGATCGTCGGGGAAACAGTCGCCAGAGATCGAGCAGTCGCTCCCGCCATTCTGCCGAGTACGCAATGATCGAAGCTTCGGGGGTGGAGTATCGGCGCCCTGTGCTACAATATTTCCGTGACCTACGAGGCTCTTCTCGACCAAGCTTTGGCTCTGCCTGAGAGTCAGCGCGCTGCACTGATCGAGCGCCTCGCAGCCTCTCTTGCTCCCATGATCGGCGATGATATCGAGGCAGCCTGGGCCAAGGAGATCACACGCCGCGTCGAAGACCTTCGCTCTGGAAGGACCAAGGCTATCCCAGCGGACGTCGCCATGGCCGAGATTCGGGCGGCGTTCAATGAGCGGCACGGTTGAAATACTTCCGGAATTCAAGTTCGACGCTCTGGACGAGGCCGAGTACCTCGAGGCCCAGGCGCCGGGATTGGGCGCTCAGTTCCTCGACGCGATTGACGCTGCTGTTGAGCTTATTTCGCTTGCTCCTCTGGAACAGCCACCGTGGCTGCAGGAGGGCATCCCCCCACGGCGTTCGCTGGACGAAGGTGGGCAAATTCAACGCGAAGGTCGTCTTTGTTGTTGAACCGTCTCTCACGGTTGTCGCGCTCCGGGGAGACGCGCAGCACCCGACGCGTTGGTTAGCGCGCATATCCGGACCGTAGGAGTGAGACTGCCGGGTCTTCCATCCGGACTCGTCGCTCTCCTGTGCTCGCCAAGGAAAACTCATGAGTCGATACGAGTTTATCGCAGCGGAGAAGGCGAACTTTCCAGTAAGAAGAATGTGTAACGACTCTGTCGCCGAACTCGACCGCCTCGGCTTTGTGAGAAGCATGAGTCGCAAGGGAAACTGCCGGGACAACGCCGTCGCAGAGAGCTTCTTCTCCACGCTTGAGCACGAGTGCATTCAAGGACGAGTCTTCTCCGACCTCGAACACGCACGCAGTGTGTTCACCGACTACTTCGACAACCCCGTCCGGCTCCATTCGACGAACGGCTTCAAGAGTCCGATCATCCGCGAGCTCGACTTTCTTTCTCAACCACAAGCTGCATAATCAGACTGTCCGGATTTCGGGGGGAAGCCCACCCAGCAGGTTGCAAAATACAGGCTCACTAGATCGTTCGCGGCGCGAAATGGCCACTTCGTCGCCCGCCCGTTCGGGGCGAGGGCGGGCGACTCCGTTTTTTGCCCATTTTTTGCCGTCGAACGCTTTGTTGCTTGTTGGTTCGCATCCTTTTGTGGACGCGAATTAGATCGTTATTACCACGTTCCCTGTTTTACGTCCCTGCTCGACGTATCTGTGGGCCTCCCTAATATGTTCTAGGGGATAACATCTATCGATCACAGGCTTGAACCTCGCGCCTTCTATCAATTCGTTTAAAAAGTGCAAATCCTTCGTCTCCCAACTCATGTTCGACGCTGCCCCTATCACCCGCTTGCTGCCAGCCACGGAGGTCCAGAGCATCTGCACGATCGCTGAGGGTCCAAATTCCGTCAAGAGATAGCGCCCGCCTTTATTCAACAGATTCTTGCAGCGGGTAAGCGAGGTCTTGCCGACGGTGTCGAAGATGACATCGTATGTTTCGCCGAGCTGCGTGAAGTCCTCCTTGGTATAGTCAACGACGTGGTCCGCTCCCAAAGACCTCACCAGCTCGACGTTCCTTGTGCTACACACCCCTGTGACAGTGGCCCCGAAATACTTGGCGAGCTGCACCGACGCGGTCCCGACGGCGCCGGATGCCCCGTAGATCAAAACATTCTCTCCACGCTGGATCCTTCCCTTCTTCTTGAGGAACACGAGCGCGGTGAGTGCACCGTTGGTGATGGCCGCCGCTTCCTCATAGTCCAGGTTGGACGGCATTCGCGCGACAAGACCGTTTTCTGGCATGCACTTGTATTCAGCGTAGGCGCCGAAACTCAGCCCCGTGTATCCATACACGTTGTCTCCCGGCTTGAAATGCTCCACTCGACTCCCTATTGCTTCTATCTCGCCGGCGAACTCGAAACCCAGGATCTGCTTCCTGGGCTTCGTGAACCCGAACATCAGTCCAAACGGAATGCGTAACAGAAGCGGGAACGTAAGTCCTCTTTGCTTCGGGCATTCCGCGGTGACGGTAGTCGCATGGATCCGGATAAGCACCTCCCTGTCTCCAGGAATCGGCTTCTCAATATCCTTGATCTTGAGCACCTCAGGGGGACCATATCTTTCGTAGACCGCTGCCTTCATCGTCTGTTGTCTTGTTGTCATGGTCTTACCCACCAAAAGTAGACACATTTCATGCGCACATTGCCATATGCGCCTGTTCAAGTTAAATTGTTTACGAGCAACCACCGAATAAATGTGCCATTGGTGGCGGCTTCCGCCGGGGCGCCGTGCCCAATTTCCAGTGTTCGGTGAAAGAAATGACCTCGAAAGACTTCAGCCATGACCGGACGAGTTCCTCATTCGCGACCATTACGTTCAGCCAAAAAGCCGCTCGATCGTACTCGGGTCCCGCCATGGTATCGTCTGGCCCCAGGAAAGAACCAACAAATCCCGCCTGGGGAGTAATGACTCGCTAATTTTTCTCCAGGCCTCCTCGAACTCGTCGTGAGGGCAGAACCTCCCGCTAGCCTGCCGCAACAGACCTCGGCAGAGAACCTGGACCGGCCCTCTTCCTTTCGATCCGAAAGACAAAGGGCCGAGCGACAACTCCGGCACCGAAGCACAGACCGACCAGTATGCGGTCAGGCTCAGCGTGTGTTAGGGCGAGCCGCACCTGCCTGGCAGTTTCGAATCGGCCCCGAGAATGCGCGACGATACGCCAACGGCGATGTCCCCACCGTTGCCCTGAATCTCTCGCGGAAGGTCGTACTGGAACGGAATCCCGCCTCGGAGGCAATCTGCTCGATCGAAAGGTCGCTCGACTCCAGGAACTCCTGTGACCGCTTCAGTCGTGCGTTGGTCACCCACTGAAGTGGGGGCGTCCCCACCTGTTCAACGAAGCGCCTTGAGAGAGTCCGTGTGCTCATGCCAGCGCGTCGAGCGATCTGTGCAAGGGAGAGGTCTGCATCCAGATGTTGCTCGATCCAAACCAAGACAGGGGCGAGCGAGGACGGATCTGCTGCGCTCGGTCGATGATCCAGGTACTGCGCCTGGCCGCCGGGACGTTCCAGCGGCATGACGGAAGCCTTGGCAACCGCGGCCGCCACCTTCGCACCGTGGTCACGCCTGACGATGTGGAGGCAGAGGTCGATTCCCGCTGCTGCGCCGGCCGAAGTGAGAACCCTTCCTTCGTCGACATAGAGGACATTGGGGTCGACCTCGACGTCCGGGTATCGTCGCGCCAGCTCAGACGCCGCAAGCCAGTGTGTCGTCGCCCGTCGCCCATCGAGGGTCCCAGCCGCGGCAAGGAGGAATGCGCCGGTGCAGATCGATGCCACCGTCGCCCCCCGGTCTGCAGCCTTCTCCAGTACTGAAAGCAGTCTGGGGGCGACCGGCCTGTTCAGATCGTCGATGCCAGGAACGATGATCGTATCTGCGCGAGAGGCGGCATTGAGACTCCACCTGGTTTGAATGGTGAATGCGGTGGTCTGAGCACGTTCACGTAAATCGATGGCACCCGAATCGAGATAGGTGAGGGTTCGATAGGCGAGGCAATCGA
>CAYTRQ010000385.1:0-1485 GCA_964440025.1 uncultured Polyangiaceae bacterium
CCACGCCGACTGGAGACAACTCACCAAGAACGTGCACGGAAAATACGATGCAATCATTTGTCTCGGGAATTCCTTTACTCATCTATTCAAGGAGTCCGACCGTCGGCGCACTCTCGCAGAGTTCTATTCGGCTCTTAAGCACGACGGAATCCTCGTTCTCGATCAGCGAAACTACGACCGCATCCTCGATGAAGGCTTTAGCAGCACACACTCGTACTACTACTGCGGCGAAAACGTGAAGGCCGAGCCGGAGTATGTCGACGAAGGGCTCGCTCGGTTCCGCTACGACTTCCCTGATGGTTCTAGGTATCACCTCAATATGTACCCCCTCAGAAAAGACTACACTCGTCAGCTGCTTGGAGAAGCTGGTTTCCAGCATATCCATACCTACGGAGACTTCGTAGAAACCTACCAAGAGTCTGAGCCCGACTTCTTTATCCACGTCGCGGAGAAGAACTTTGGCTGATACGACTAACACTTCAGAAGCAGCAGTTGCCGTCGCAGAAAAGTACTACGACAGCGAGGATGCAGATCGGTTCTACTCCCTCATTTGGGGCGGCGAGGACATTCACGTCGGACTCTATGAGCAGGAAACGACGTCCATCCGAGATGCCAGCCATCGAACACTCGAGCTCATGGCGGACCTGCTTGGCCAGGTTTCTCCCGACGCGAAGGTCCTCGACATTGGTGCTGGATACGGCGGAGCTGGACGCTTTCTCGCGGAGCGTTTTGGCTGCCACGTCACCTCCCTCAACCTGAGTGAAGTTCAAAACGAGAAGAACCGAGAGCTCTCGAAGGCAGCAGGGCTCGACGATAAAGTGGACGTTGTCCACGGCAACTTCGAGTCACTGCCATTTGATGACGATAGCTTTGACGTCATCTGGGCTCAGGACGCCATTCTTCATAGCGGTGATCGGGAGCAGGTTCTCAAGGAGGTCAAGAGAACTCTCCGCTCTGGCGGGAGGTTCATTTTCACTGATCCCATGCAAGCGGACGACTGCCCCGAAGGGGTCATTGCTCCAGTTCTGGAACGCCTTCACCTCAATAGCCTTGCCTCCAAGAAATTCTATCGGGAGGCGCTAGCAAAGCTGGGATTTGAGGAAATCAAGGTGCTTGATTTGACCGAGCACCTTGGCCGTCACTACGCCAGTGTGGGGCGCGAGCTTGCTAGCCGGCGTGAAAGTCTCAGGGGACAAATCTCCGATGAGTACGTCGACCGCATGCTCAAGGGACTCGACAATTGGGTCAACGCAGAGCGTTCCGGGTACCTAGCATGGGGGATCCTTCACTTCCGAGCACCCTGAGCTTCTGCTTACGTTGGTGAATAGCAAGGGTGCGACAATGCGTTGCACCCTTTGCTTATTTCTGCACCACGTTTGCGGTCAGTTACCAGCGGCCTCCAAGGCGCAACGTCACTCCTCTCCACCCGTGGGGAACCAGTGCAAGAGGATATCTCGCCAATTTTTCCGCCATATGACGAGGGAA
>CAYTRQ010000385.1:1495-5560 GCA_964440025.1 uncultured Polyangiaceae bacterium
ACAAACCCCAGCAGAGTGCCTGTGGTCAAGCCCAGGCCCATCGTGGCCCACTCCTCCGAATGCATCCCCGCCAATACACCGTGCGAGACGGGAACCAGGGTACCAAAAAGTGACCCCATAATAGCACCAACAATAACATCGGTGGTGTAGTGACGGCCTGATCTTACACGTAAATGCGCCGTTAGGCTGGCAAGCATGAGCTCTGCACCCCAAAATCCAGCACGCGCCCCCAAGTCCGCTGATCCTGCTGAAAACAAATAGGCGCCACTCACAGCCGCCGTAAAACTTACTGCTGAATGCCCCGAATAGAACGACAAGATCGAATCGACATCGGGTTGGAGTCTGAGAGCTTTGGCATGTGGCGAATCCCCATGGGTATATGGACGAGCACGACGAATCGTATGCTTGACTGTCGTATTGAGAAGCAGCGAAAGACCAATCGCCTCACCATAGATAAGCGAAACATTGAAGAAGTGGAGAGGACTCTCAGCGTCCAACCCATAAACGAATGGCGGTGAAAGCAACGTGCCGAGCGCTGTCACATCGGCCGCTCGCGACGAAAACAGAGAAAAGTGCTTTTCCGCTGCCCTTTCGAATCGCGGTGCTCGTTGCCAGCGCGCCTGCGGGACTGTCGTCAATTGAGTATTGAGCACCATACTCCCCGAAAAGCTAAGAGCCGTGATCCCGCTGTGAGCGACATACCAACCGGTCGGCTGTCGCTCCTGAAGCCTCCGTTGAGCCGCTACCGGCGCAGCCCACAAAAGAACGAATACGCTCAAAAAAACGAGGAGTTGGTGATGAAAAAGGCGGACTAAAACGTCTCTCATCACCCCAAAGGGGCTCCCGAAATACGTCCAATAAGAATCACGGCACATCGAACCAAGGCTTCTCCGATGCTCGCCTCGCCTGCTCCCGGGGAAGCGTCGGCGAGGTATTTGGAGGTTGTGAGATGTGCTCATGCATCACTGCGGCCAGGAACTGGCAGGCCAGTCAACGTCGCTTGCGAACAGCTGGCTTGCGCCACATCGTGCGCAGCGATTGGAGACGTGTCCATCGTCCCATTCCCAGAGTCAGCAATCCGAGAAGCCAAAGCGGTGGACCGCCCCTCGTTGACACTGGAACCGAGGAGCATCCGGGAGCATCAGTCCCTTCGCTCGTCCCGCCCGAATTCTCTCCACCACCTGCCCCCAACGTCCCTTCTCCTTCGAGCAGCTCCGCTTGCCCAGCGGCCTCGAACGCCGACTCGATCAGTGAGTCGAACGCAGCGACTTGGGTGTAGTAGGACCGCGCCTCGGAGCTAGAACAGTCGCCGCCCGGCCGGAGCAAGGAAAGAACCCCAACCAGCTCTCCAGTCGCCTCCGAGAAGGCGGGCCCGCCGCTATCGCCAAGACAGGGCCCTCGACCAACGACGAAGGTGCGAGGAAAGGACTGCCCTTCCACCTCATAGAACTGACTGGGACCAACGCCGAGCAGGTCCAAACCGGAAAGCTCCGTTCGCCGGACCAACATGGCGTCGTTCAATCCATATCCGGCAACATGAACGGTCTCGCCCGGAACCATCCCCGAACCATAGCGCAGCGTAGCGTAGGGAATGTCGAGCTGTCGATCGAGGACCAGAAAGGCAATGTCGTTACGACAGGCGACATCGGTCTCCGGAGATAACAGTTCAACACCAACGGCATCTGGCTTGGAGCGATCTGGTTGGATTCCTGTATGGACCGTCACATTCTCCGGCGGAACGAGAAGCCCTATCTCACCCGCTTGTTCAGGCACGCGAGGAAATGAATCGTCGATGTCTCCCTGAATCGTGCACGTGAATTCGCCCTCATGAAAGCCAGAGACACAATGCCGAGCGGTCAGTACGAGATTGGGAGCAACCAGCGTCGCACTGCAACCATGCTCGCTACCGTCACCTTCCCTCATTTGAATATAAATGACCTCCCTCAACTCACTTTCCTGTCCACCAAGCACCGACTGAACGCGCGTTCTATCGAGCTCGACGGCTTCACGATCCAATACGCTGGATTCTCCCGCCGGTGGGGAACATGAGAGCGTCGGAAGTAAAAGCGGGAGCACGCACCATCGAAAATGGTGACTTCTCATCAGGTACCGTTGGGTGTATCGCGTTCCATTCATTCTGGAAAATCCGCAATGCACGGCTGAGTGCCAATCAGAGTTTGAGTCTCGGCATCGTATCGCAAGGCGTCTTGAATGTACGACCCATCCTCGATGCAATAAACGCTGGGCAGTCCATCACGAGCCCCGGTCGACGTATTGAACGAAGGCGGCCCCATCGTGCCAACTAGAGAAATCTTTGCCGTCGGAGTCCCGAGAAGAACTCCAAATGCATCATTGATGTCCCGAGTCCCAACGTTGTATTCAGTCCTTCCGTTGATGAGTCGAGTCATTCCCAATGCCACCTCAGCGCCTGTAAGGCGTGGAGGATCTCCGGCTCCCACCATGGAATACATTAAGTAGTACGCCGCGTCGTAGAAGTTTTCCGAACCTGCTAGCGAGAACGGAACATCATAGGTGCTTCTGAGCTTGTTGAGATAAAGATCATAGAGCTCGGTGTCTTCTGCGCCAGCGAAATTAACCCCCAAAAGCCGATGATGAACTCCAGCGAACCGGTCGTCGGCAAGGGCTGTTCTCTCGAATTGAGCCCGCGAAACGATATAAAAAGGAGGGCACCGCTGTTCCGCACCGCTTTCACTTGCGGGACAGTCGGCCCATCCCGTAGCCCAGAGCCCCTCGAGAGTATCGAGCAGCAGCGTGAATTCCGACGTGAGCAAGGCAAGCACAATATGAGGCCTAAAGTCCTGCAGTTTGGTCAAAGCGCCCGAAACGTCCGGATTTTCGACGTCTTGGGCTGAGTCGACACGGGTACGCATGAAATTGTCGCCGTTGTCAAACGCGTTCAGACCATTGAACGAGAGCGTCAATTGTAGCTCATCAGCCAGATCCGTAAGAAACTGCGTCTTGGCGTCCACCATAGCGACTCGAATCGGTTGATCTTCACTCAGCCCTCGCTGCTGCCGTATGTGGGTTTCCGCCTTTTGGAGTAGAGCAACATACGCCGGCGCCAGGTCGGTCGCAGGCGGCAACATATGCCAAAGCAGTCCACGGTCATCAATCGATGTAAGTGTCGAATCAGCTTCCAATGGACTGAGAAAGAATACTTCCTCAGGCAGCCCTTTTGTATTGAAGGCTTCCTTGAGCTCCGGTGCGTAAAGACTCGAGAGGATTGCAGGGACTTCAAGATGGTCGATCAGGTGGTTCAGGCTCAGCTCCAAGTCCGGCTCGCCCACCCCATTGCATACGACGGCAATGAATGGACGAGAGGTTCCACCGGATCCACCCGGAATGCCTCCACCCGTCTCGGTATTGACCTCGTCGATAGCGAGCTCATAGTTCAATGTCGGGACGGAAAGCCTGGGCGCGGAAGGATCGACCAACGAGTAGGCGCCGAAAAGAAGGGGATCCGGCTTTCTCAGGTATGTGCTGTTTTCGCCCGCCCCTAGAACAATCGGACATTCGCCCGGCACCGTCAGCGAGACACACTCGCCTTGTCGACAAATATATGGGTTGCCGAAATTTTTGTCGATGCATTCTCCGTTGCCTTCGCATTCCGACCCTGAAGAAGCGCCAGCTGCTCCGTCCGACGCCATTCCCGAAGAGACGCAGAGCGACGCCTGACATGTAGTCCCCGCAAAGGCAGTCCCTCGCGCGCGACAATCCGATGTCGTCTCACACTGCGTCGCCTCGAGATCCGTCGAAAGCAGCGAGCATGCTCCCAATAGCAAGGCGACAAACGGCAGCAGGCGAGATGCTTTCTCCAGGTGTGCGCGGCGATTCATCAACACTGACCGAAACCAAGAAACACTATACCGTAGAGCGTACCACGCCATGACCAACGACCAAGTCGGCACGAACTTCTCCCACAGAACGCACTCACCTATAACTGAGTAAGTGATGCATGTTGCACGTGGCGCATTCCGTAGTCGCGGTGGCCATCAAACCGAGTCATCCACCTGTGCGATGCCGCCCAAGTTGAAAGCCCCGCCG
>CAYTRQ010000386.1:0-5486 GCA_964440025.1 uncultured Polyangiaceae bacterium
TACGTAGTTCTCGGCGCGAAATCCCGCTTTTTCGGCAACCCCTTTGGGGTGAGGGGTTGCCGAAGCCGCTCCTCTCGCTGGTTTTTGCCTCAACAGTTTTGTTGCTTGTTGGTTCGCATCCTTTTGTGGATGCGAACCGTCTCGTCGGTGATGGAATCGAGAAATTCGGTGAGTTCCTTGTCGACCTTCTTCAAAGGTGTGCGCTCAACGCGACCTATGCCCAGAAAAATTCCAGCTCTCTCGCTTTCACACGAGCCGTCGATCAAACTCAGATCTGCTCGTAGAAAAAAGTCATCAGATGGGACTAAACTACTTGTGGATATGGACCAGCGTTCCTTCGCCCAACGTCTCTCCCGAATAAGCTCCGTGCCAATGAGCGGGAACGTCTGGCGCAGACCAGTTGAACAAATATCTGGCATCGATCGGCGATAGGTTCACACAGCCGTGGCTGCGAGCCCGGCCGAAGTCGTCATGCCAATAGGCCGCATGAAGCGCGTAGCCGCCCTTGAAGTACATCACCCACGGCACGTCCCGTAATTCGAACTCATTGTCCGCAGCGCTCGAATCCATCGTCGTCGTGACATGTTTTTGATAGATCCGATAGGTGCCCGTTGGAGTACTCAAAGTCTCCTTGGGGTCGCCGAGTCCATCACGACCGGTTGAAACAAGGGTGACGTAGACGGGCCGACTTCCCTCATACAAAACCAGTGTCTGACTGAAAATGGACAGATCAACCCACCGGGTTTTTCCACGAGCAAACCAGGGCAACGAGGACGGCTCCGCAGCAATCTTCAGGTCCCGCGACCGCAACCAGTCCCCTTGCTCGGTTTCTACGAAGCGGATGCCTCGCGTCCTTTTCACTCGACCCGTTAGAGGGACCATCTCGCGGCGAGCCAACTTTCGCGTCACTTCGAGACCCGAGCTCGCAATCCGATAGGCTCGTGTGACCCGAGCGTAAGGGAAGGCAACGGGCAAACTGAGCTCTCCCGAGAGCTCTTTGCCGTGGAACGCAGAAGCGGTGTCGGCCTTGAGCTTGTCTGCCGGAAGGAGTCTCCCGTCGACAGACACGGCAAATCGCCGATTTTGAGCCTCCGGCCCTGCAACGAAAGTATCGACGAGAGCCACACCGGCGTGTCGCTGGATCCGGCCGGCCATGACCGCATAGGGGGGCGCCCGAAATGTAGAGAGATTGGGAATTCGACGTTCACCCACGAGCCACCAGGGAACACTGTCGTCGCCGGATCCCCCATAACGCTCATTGTAGCTGGGAGCAACATAGCCCTCGGGAATGGGGCCGCTTGCTGCTCCCGAATCACTCAGAGGAACCTCGTTGGCACCAGGACTCATCTGATCCCACTTATCGGCCAGGCGAGCGTAGTTTTTAAGATGCCGTTCCAAGCTCATCTCGTACTTGTACTGTTCTGATCGCGTGGGGACCCGCAAATAGTTGGGCGCGATGGCTCGAACGAAGGCGTAATGATACGGAAGGGGCTTTTTGCGGTCGGGACCCCGAGTCAAAGCCCGGACGACTGGGTGCTTCGGATCGAGGGTCGCATCCTCGCCTTGACAGACGAAGCCAACAGGGCGCACGGCGTACCACCCCCCTGGACAGCGGGCTTGAGAGACGGGCTCCTCCGAACGCGCAACATTCTCGCCGACGCGCAAGTATCCGATGGGATCCGACTCTTTCGCGGGCTCTGGAAAGATCTTGGTTGCGAGCGCTACGGGATAAAGACGTGCCCCGTCCTCGGGCGGCACGGCGACGTGCATCCATTTCGCCTGGGCCACCCCGTGCGCCGTGGAGGCCATCTTGCTGTGGAGGAGCTCCGGAACGGCCCGGTTCAGCTCGTCCTCGGCGATCTCATCGCAGGAAAGGCAGCAGAGAGCCCCCACGGCCCCCAGGCCAAGGGAAAGTGCTGCGAGCGCACGACATCCTCGGAAGGAGGCACCGATCATATCCCTTCTTCCGTGCCACCTCGGCTCAAATGGGCCAAGAAATCGAAACCCGGGGGAGCCTTTGGGCTTGCCAGATTCGCTCCACCGCGGGAAAAAGCCGGGCGCCGCGCGCCTGCCAAACGCCGGCTATGCCAGCACCCATTTGCAACGGGCGCCCTCCCCCAAGCCGCGAGGACATTCATGTCGAAGGACACGCTTTCCATCACCGATAACCGCACGGGCAAGACCTACGAGCTCCCCATCACCGACGGCACCATCCGCACCATGGATCTCCGCCAGATCAAGGTCAGCGATGAGGACTTCGGACTGATGGGATACGATCCCGCTTTCACCAATACAGCCTCGTGCCGGTCTGCCGTCACTTTCATCGACGGCGACCGGGGTATTCTTCGCTATCGTGGTTATCCCGTCAATGAGCTCGCCGAAAACGCCTCTTGGATGGAGACGGCCTATCTTGTCCTCAACGGGGAGCTCCCTAATCAATCACAGCTCTCGGAGTGGGAACGTGTCATCAAGAAACATACTTTCGTGCATGAAAACGTTCGTGCGCTCCTGAGTGGTTTCCGCTACGACGCCCACCCCATGGGGATGCTCGTCGGAGGAGTTGGTGCCCTCAGTACGTTTTACCCCGATGCACGCGAGGTCCTCGATCCCGAAAGCAGACGTCGCCAAGTCACCCGTCTCATCGCCAAGATGCCAACCCTGGCGGCTTGGGCCTACAGGCATAGTCGCGGCCTTCCCTTCATCTATCCTGACGCCGATCTCAGCTATTCGGCCAACTTCCTCCGCATGCTGAAGAAGAAGGAGGAACCCCAGTACGAGCCCCATCCAGATGTGGTCCGCGCCCTGGACGTGCTTTTCATTCTTCACGCCGACCACGAGCAGAACTGCTCAGCCAATGTGATGCGGAGCATCGGCAGCTCTCAGGCCGACCCCTACTCGGCCGTCGCCGGAGCCGTCGCCGCGCTCTACGGTCCACTCCACGGAGGCGCAAACGAAGCGGTCTTGAAGATGCTGAAGCAGATCGGGAGCAAGGACAAGGTCGCCGAGTTCGTCAAGCGCACCAAGGATGGGACCTCCGGGACGAGGCTCATGGGCTTCGGACACCGTGTCTACAAGAACTACGATCCTCGAGCGAAGGTCATCAAGGGCATGGCAGATCGAGTGTTCGAAGTCGTTGGCAAGGCGAATCCATTGCTGGATGTCGCCCTCGAGTTGGAGCGCATCGCACTCGAAGATGAGTACTTTGTTAAAAGAAAGCTCTATCCAAACGTGGACTTCTATTCAGGCCTCATCTACGAAGCCCTCGAGATCCCGGTCGAAATGTATACGGTGATGTTTGCCATCCCTCGTACCGTGGGCTGGTTGGCTCAGTGGGAAGAGATGATTACCGACAAGGAACAGAAAATCGCGCGGCCGCGCCAGATCTACACCGGCTACGGCCAGCGAAAGTTCGTTCCTCTGCAGCAGCGGTAAGCACCGTTTTCCCAGCTCTCTCTGAACGCCGGCTCATTGCGGAACGCCGGCTCATTGCGACAAGCCATCCCAATGGCTCAAGCGGGGCAATTTGCGCCCGATATCGGGAGAGATGACGTATGCGTCGGCTTCGCTTTTATCGGCTAAGCGAATCCGCTTCCTCTGATAGAGGTGTGGGCATCCCTCAAATTCATCGAGGCGCGCTAAATGCTCGGCCGTCACGAGGTAAGTTTCCCCATCGACCCCACGATCCACAGACGAGTCGTCAACCCCAGGAAGCTCGACCAAGGCCGGATATCCTTCCTCGTAGAGAACCATGACGTACTGGGGCGCGGCCATCGTTTCTCCTTCGAAAAGAGCTCCGTTCATCTGATCGTGATGAAGCAACCCTCGACGCAACGATCCATAAATGAAGACCCTGTAGCGGAGCTGCGGTGCCATGGCCGATTGCCAGCACATCCGAGGGGGCACACGCAAGGATTCTCGACCTCGTCGAGCGCCGACTTTGAGACTCCCAGGACAACCAGCTATAGGGGCGTAGTGCACTCGAAAGCTCCGGCACGGGTCACCGGACCCACCGTCTTGTGCCGCAGAAGCGAGGGATTCGATGCGCTCGACCTTCGCGCTCGGTCATTGAGCGGATCGTCCTCCGTCGCAACTCAACCGAAAGAGTCATCATGAGTACAGCCCGAGAATTGATGGACCGTGCAGCGACACGATTGCAAGAGAACCCAGAAGCGGCTGCGTCAATCGACGCAACATACAAGTTTCATCTCACCGGAGAAGGGGGAGGGACATGGCTCGCTATCCTCAAAGATCCCCCTCGTCTCACCGAAACCGACGGACCGGCGGATTGTACGCTGACATTGGCGGCCACCGACTATTCCGACCTGCTGGAAGGTCGCGCAGAACCCCAGCAACTGTTTTTTTCCGGAAAGCTCCAGATTGAGGGAGATATGACGCTGGCAATGAAACTCAACACGCTCACGTCCTTGCTCACCTAGCAGCGCCGGCGCATCACCCCACAGGAACTTCCGTGCCGACGCTGCCCGCAAACAATGGAGCGCATCAAATCGACCCGCGGAAGAGCTCCGCCGCCGCTCGGCTTCACCCGCGTGCCCCTCGTTGCTTGCCCAAAAGCGTCTCGCTCCCTCTTTCGGGATGATGTACCCGTGTTCTATAGGGTATTTTACCGCTCCCCATGGCTATTGCATATCTCGGCCCCGAAGCTACCAATACCCACGCTGCGGCGCTTCAACACTACGGTTCCAAAGACGACTACGAACCGCAGCTCACCATTTCGCTGGTGTTCGAGGCGGTAGCACGAGGAAGCGCTCGGGCCGGAGTCGTTCCTATTGAAAACTCCATCCAAGGAGTGGTTCGCGAAACAATTGATTGCCTGCTCACACAGCCGGTGATGATCTGTGGAGAACTCGAGCTTGGAATCAAACACACTCTCATGGGCCCGCGAGGACTTTCTCCTCAAAAGGCCACACGGGTGGCCTCTCATCCTCAAGCACTGGCCCAATGCCGCCTCTGGCTCGAACGAAACCACCCGCACCTGCTTCAAACGGGTGCGACCTCGACCTCCGCAGCCGCGCGAGAAGCACAAAGTCGGACAGACACGCTGGCGATTGCACCGCCGCTCGCCGCTCAGCGTTGCGGGCTGGCCGTGATTGAACAGCAGGTGTCCGATCGACCGGACAATGCAACTCGCTTCATTTGTATTGCCAATCAAGATGCCGACGCTACGGGACGCGACCGAACCACGCTGGTCTTCACCACGCCCCACCAGCGAGGTGCCCTCCGTGCGGTTTTGGAAATCTTCGACGACGCCGGGGTCAACATGACACGCATCGAGAGCCGCCCTCTCTCCGGCAAGCTCTGGGAATATGCATTCGTCGTCGATGTCGAAGGCCACCGGCACGAAAGCCCGGTTCGCGAGGCACTGGCCGCTCTTGAGCGTGGAGGCAATCTCATCAAAGTCCTCGGCAGCTACCCGCGAGCCTAAAATGCGTCTCACGACCTCGAAAGGCTCCTCCGAGGCTCGCGAG
>CAYTRQ010000387.1:0-5468 GCA_964440025.1 uncultured Polyangiaceae bacterium
CCAGGTGGCGTCGAACCAGGTGGCGCTGAACCAGGTGGCGTCGAACCAGGTGGCGTCGAACCAGATGGCGCTGACGGAGCCTCCAACGCCCTCGCGTCAGACGAGATGTCCGACTGGGAATGAAGCGCTGCAGCAGGCGCTTGGCCTTCGTCCCTCCTGTCAGGCTGATTGTCTGGCTGTCCCGAAAGTCCAGCACTCAGCGCCACGGCGCCCCCTGCGACACCAATCGCACCGACTGTCCAAAGCGCTCCCCCCTTACTGGAAAGCCATGCCACGGCTTTCGCTTTAGCGGTCGTCGCCGTCATGAACGTCGTCCCCGCCGCCAGCGCAGCCAGGGTCTTTTCCCGTAGCTCCGGCGACATCTTCACGTCGCGGCCAGCTCGCATGAGCTTTTCCTCAAGGTCGCGGTCATTGGGATCGAGTATGGGTTCCATCACGCGGACTCCTGAGTTCTCTTTTCCTGCAAGCTTCCGAGCTCTTGCCGGAATACATTCCGGGCACGTCGCAAGCGAGAGGCGACCGTCCCTGCGGGGATCTCGAGCAGCGTCGCAATCTCGATCATTGTCATCTCCTCAAACGAATGGAGCACGAACACACTGCGCAGCCCTTCGTCCATGGTTTCAAGAATCTGATCAAGAAGCTCTCGATAACGCTTCTGATCTGTCAACTGATCGGGAAGAGTGTCGGGGTTCTCGAGATCCACGAGCACCTCATCCGACACTTCTCGTTTCCTGGCTAAGCTACGGCGAAAGTGGGACGCCATATTCTGGGCGCAGCCAAATAGAAAGGCGCGTTCCTTTCCTGGTTCGATATCGGGAAGTCGCCGCGCCGCTACGAGAAAAACCTTTTGCACACAATCATCCAGTTCTCCTCCCCACACGCCGAGATTCCTCAATGACCTGGTGACGAAGTCTCCCTCGGAAACGACAAGGTCGTGCAAACGCTGTCCTTGACTGCGACTCATAGCCGTTCGCTTCAGCATGCGCGGGCGCACTTGTTCCCGCAAGTGCCCAAGGAAACAATAACCCGACAATCACTAGGCCAATCTCTCCATTCATTCCCTCTCTGAGTTCAATTGATCACGCCTGGTGGAAACATTTCTAAAAAAGGGAGCGAATGGGGTACGAATTGCAGTGAGAGACAGCTTCTCCGACTGCATCGATTGCCCCGAAGTGCCCTCGCGTGGTCTCCGAGATACACGGCCAAGAGCGGGGGTCATGGGCTGGGGGGGGCAGGCAACGCGGCGCCACTGAGGGCTGGTCCTCCGGAGTTCATCCCTCCTGAAGACAATCCACCAACGTCGGGCGACGGAGTGGCCATTTCGCTCGTTTTTGCCTCATCAGTTTTCTGTCTTGCTGGTTCGCATCCCTTTGGGGATGCGAACTAGCCCAATTTATTCATCATCCCGAAGCTGCCCGTGGCACAGGTGAAACCAAGTTCCGTAATGACCGTGGGGACGCCCATGACAGGAAAGCACTTACCCGCCGTATTGAGACTCACCACTTCTTTGAGGGTCCCGGGTTCATTGCCGTGGCACGCTTTGAGGCACCCTCCCACGTTGAGCAACTTGGCCCCGTTGATTTTCGTGCGCGAAGGAGCCTCAGTCACGCCTTCGGCGCTCGTCCCCATCGTTGGATAGGGGATCGGAACCGGGCTGGGCGCGGCAGGGGTCGTGCACACGCTGACGGCGCAGCCCACCATCTGATGCCCCGACTTCTGCGTCACGACCGTCATTTTTGCCGCTGTCACTGGACCCATGGTCTGGAACCATACCTAGAAAAGGAGCCACCAGGCAAGGAGGCGTTTTTGCAGCCCTGATTTTTGAGGCCTCCTCCTGAGGGGGGACGGACACAGAAATTTTGAGGCCTCCTGAGGGGGGACGGACACAGAAATGGGGGGCGAACACAGAAAGCGGCGCAAAACGCAGACCGACAGCGTGATTCGTCCAAAATGCGTCCAAAGTCCGGGGCCTGGTAGCACAACCGTTCGAATGAACGGCATAACGTTCTTTTTGTCCCCGAGAACTCGCAGTGGGTGGTTGGTTCGGCGCGCGTGTCAGGTATTATGCGGCGGTAGTGACTACGGCTGCCGCAACCATATCAGACTTGGGGCTTCATGCTTCAGACGCCCTATTCCAACTCCACGGCGACTCCCTTCCGGAAGACGTCGTGGTGGCTAGCTACAAGGTGACCCAGAGCCTCTCGACCCCGTACGCCATCCGCGTCGAGTTCAGTACGGCCGACGACAATTTCCGAGCATCGGATTGCCTTCGCACACGTCTCGTCCTGCAAGTCACCGAGCAAGGAGGAGAGGACTGCTTCTTCGATGGCGTTTGTTCTCAAGCCGCGTTCGTACGCGTGGTCGGAGAGCGATTGCACTTTTTTGTCACGATGCGTCCGTCTTTATGGTCCCTTTCCTTGCGTCAGGATTGCCGTATCTTCCAAGAATCCTCTCACCCAGACATCATTAAAACTTTGCTCGAAGAAGCAGGCCTTTCCGACAAGACCGAGTGGCATCTTTCGATCTCTCACACCCCTCGCGACTACGTGGTCCAATACAAGGAATCGTCACTCAACTTCATTCATCGCCTGTGCGAAGACAGCGGGATCTACTATTACTTTACCCACGATGAAGAAGGCCACATTCTGCACTTCGCAGACAACCTCGACCCCTTGGATGAGTTGGGAGAAGAAGTTCCAGTAGCTCTCGGTCAAGGAGGAGCCGTGGGAACGACGCCGCTGCTTTCGTTTCGTCGCACGCAGCGACTCCGTACCTCCTCCGTCACCCTGCGCGACTTCAACGTGGACAACCCAGCGATCTTCCCCGAGGCGGCAATTCCCGCCGAGCAACCGGTTCCTCAGCCATTCTACGGCTATCCTGGAAAATTCGTCGATGCGGAGGAAGGGGAGAAAGCGGCCGCTTCCACAATCAAGAGTCAGCGGACCGACGCTGATACCGCACGAGGCACTCTGCTCAAGCCCAAGCTGATGCCGGGTCACCGCATCGCGATCGAAGGAGCCAGCAGAGAAGAAATCAACCAAACCTTTCGACTGGTCAAATGCACGACCACCGGCACGCAGCATTCTGCTTCCGGACAACCGCCGCAGGCGGGACTCGTTAGTTTCGATGCCGTTCCGACGTCAGCAGATTATCTGCCGCCCAAAAAGGCGCATCGCCCGCGAATCACCGGGATCCAAACGGCGGTGGTCGTTGGCGACGACAATGCCGATCAGGCCATCTACGTCGACCATCTGGGACGGATCAAGGTGCACTTTCACTGGGATCGGATGCAACCCTTCGACGATGAAGCCAGCTGTTGGATCCGAGTCGCCCAACCAGCACTCGGCGGCTCGATGATTCTACCGCGCGTCGGGTGGGAGGTTTCCGTTGCCTTTTTGGAAGGGGATCCCGATCGCCCCATCGTCTTGGGACGCGCCTACAATGCGGAAAATATGCCACCCATGGCGCTTCCTGCCTCCAAAGCCTCGGGTTCCTTCTCCAGCAAATCCTCTCCGGGTGGAGCCGGTGAAAATGGAATCACTCTGGGTGATACGGGCGGAAGCCAAGGTTTTTCTGTCAAGGCACAAAAAGATCTCAACGCCACCACCGGCTATGATCAGTCCGAAAGCGTAGGAGTGGACGACGAGGTTCACATCAACGAAAACTTCTCACGCTCTGTCGGAGTCGATGATGAGACTGCTGTCTCGGGAAATCAAAGTCTCACGGTAGGCGCTCACGCCACTCAAAAGATAGGCGGAAGCCAAAGCGTTTCCGTCAGTGGCAACGAAAACGCGAATGCCACGGCCAACTACCTAGAAAAAGTGGCCTCGGACCGTTCCTTCTCGGTCACTGGCAACCAGATGATGCTTTGCAACGGAGAACGCACGTCGGTCGCTGGCAATGTGAGTCGCACAGTGGGCGCCGCGGAAATCAATGCAAGCGCCTCGAATCTCAGTCACAACATCATGGGCTCTAGTAGCTCCAATGTCGGCGCTGTGCGCGTTCATCTCACCGGTGGAAGCCACGGCGAGGTGGTGGCCGGCGCCAAATCCAGCACCATCGCTGCAGGCGAAGCGCATGTGACCAACGGGGACTTTTCGAGCGAAAGTCAGGGAGCTGTCGCGCATCTTGTTGGTGGCGTGGCTCAAAGAAAAGTCGACGGCGATCTAACCATCAAGGCTCCGACCGTTTCTCTCGTGGGCGGAACCGGAAAACTCAAAGGGGGCAGCAGTGAGATCGCTCTGTCCGGGGGGCCCATCAAAATGAAGGGGAGCATCATCGCCATCAAGGCAGCGGTGGTCAAAATGACATCCGGAGCGCTCAAACTCGGGTAAATCATGATTGAAGCTAATACATCCTGCAGTCTTTCAATTGGAGGGGAGAACCTACGCGTGCTCGAATACTCGTCTGAGTGCGCCGTAGACCATATCGACACGGTTGAATGTACCGTCGACACGAGTCTCGATATGGAGCTTGAAGAAAATGAAAGCTATTTGGGGCAGGACGCCGTCTTCCTTCTCGAAGACGATACAAAAAGCGATAGTTATGAGTTTCACGGCGAGGTCATCAAGGCCCAGCGCACGACCGATCCCGACGGTGTCCAGTCGCTGACCATTACCGTCTCTTCCCCTCTCCACCGGCTCTCACTACGCAAAGATAGCCGCATCTTCCAAGAAAAGACGATCCAAAAGATCGTCGAAGAAGTGTTTGCTCACGCAGGCATCCTCACGCCACTTCGCTGGTCTTCCGAATCCCACGAACAAGAACGTCACTACGTGGTCCAGTACGAAGAGACCGATCTCGACTTTCTCCGTCGACTCCTTTCGGAAGCCGGAATCTCTTGGCTCTACCGAACGGAAGGACAAGAGGCAACACTCGTGCTGACAGACAGTCTCTCCGACGTCGACGAGGCGGAGCCCCCGGAGATGCTATTTGCTCCTCGTGGTCACGTCGTAACCGTATCACAGACCATTCAACACATCGAAGAGGCCCACCAGCTCCGACCAGAAGCAACAAGGATCACCGGCTATGATCCACAACGTCCGAGTCTAGCCATCGAAGCCTCGGAAAAGCTGGATGGCAGTGACGAAATTTACGAGCCCCTCACCAGATTTCCCGATCCTCAAGAAGCGCAAAGTACGGCCCAGCGGCTTCTCCGCAGTTATCAAGGCACCAAGCGACTGGTTCGAGCTGAATCGGGAACTCTCTCAATCCAGCCGGGTTCTCGTCTTACCGTCACCAATCATCCCTACGAGCCTCTCAATAATGAGTATATCGTGCTCGCGTTGCAGCAAATTGGGGGGCGAGCACGACAGTTTGCCGACGGCGCCAACCTCGATTCTGCCAAACGAAACGTAGTATTCTGGGCTATCCCCAGCCAAGCGGACTGGGCGCCAGATTGTGTAGCTCCAGCTCGCATCGTTCCAGGTCTCCAAAGCGCCATCACCACCGGTCCGCCCGGAGAAGAA
>CAYTRQ010000388.1:0-5459 GCA_964440025.1 uncultured Polyangiaceae bacterium
TGTTACGCCAATGAATGCTCTGATTGTCTTTCGTACTACTTCGGCCGCGAAAAGGGGACCGACCACCACGGTCCGGGACCTCTACAGTGGGTCGCTGCTGCTTTGTTGAAAGACATAAAAAGGAAGTGAAATAGGGGTATCATCCTTGAGCCGGGCGTGTTCGGTCACCACAGGATCCAGCGAAATGCCGAGCTCTGGGTGGACCGCTTTCCCGACGAAGCGCTGAGAAAGTGAACGTGGCGTGCAGCGGGACGGATGACGACACGTCCAGTGACGGAAGTTCGGGTGGCGACGGCTCCGGCGGGGCGGCGACGGGTGGCGCCGCGAGTGCTTCGCGCGCTGACTCGGCCGTCGACGCTGCCCAGATTGAACGGTCCTCCCGCCATGCTACTCATAACGGATGCAGAAGATTGATGGGCTGGAGCGTCGAGCGTCGGTCGTGCTCGGCCTGTCTTTGCTGGGCGGGAGCTTCATTGCTTGCGGTGATGCGGGACCCTCTGCGGAGTCCAATGTTCCTCCGACGGCTGTCTCCATCGATGAAGTGCCGGAATGCGGTCCGGAACAACCGGACTACGAGTGTCTGCGGCAGCTGTTCTTGCCGTTGACCGACCACGACTGGCCTTTCGATGCCGAAACCGTAGCAGCTGCCTACGAGCCGGGAGCGTTCCAGATCCTGCCCGAGTGGAAGATGACCGCTTTGCACGTGTTGGAAGCGATGCAAGGAACCATCGCTGGTTGCGGACTAGATAGGTATCAGATCTCCGAACCCGGCGGAGTGCTGGAACTCCCCTGCGGGGACTTCCTTCTGGTAGGAGGGCACGAGCACGTCTCCACCTGCGAGGCCGAGGGCGTCCAGCAAGCCTATTGTGTGGACGAAGTGCCCTTCTCCGAAGCCTTCGACATTGCTGTCGTCCCCGCTCCTCGAAAGTCCGCGATTTTGCCTTTGCGAGACGATGTTCGAGTTGGTGAGCAGGTCTTTATCGTGGGCGTGCCCAGCTTCATCTTGGCACTCGAAGAGGCCTCCGAACAGGAGGCGCTGGAGTCGCAATATCCACTGGTCTCTACCGGGACCGTGCTTGCGCTCGATGGTACGGGCATGGTGATCTCCAATCTTGCATACCCGGGCAATTCTGGGGGGCCCGTCATCGACCGCGAGGGACGAGTCGTCGGCGTCGCCTATTCGAGAGTCGATCATCTGCGAGCCGCGGGAACGACTGTCGACGACAGCATAGCCGACCATCGGACGGTGGCGGTCCGCATCACGGAGTCGATTCGGAGCCGCATCGAACTCGAGCTCTGACTGCAGATCGCGCTGCCAGAGGTAGACGAGCGAACCCAGCCTCGAGGTGGCTCCTGGGCGAAGCTCATGCGCCTCGCGTGGGCGCCCCGAAGAGGACGGTTCGACAACCACGGATCGAAGATGCGAGACGTGCCTCGACCGAACCTTCATGGGCGAAGAAAACGCAGGAGAGTGCATCGAGTGGACGTGGGCCTCCATCACTGCCCGCCCGACTGCCCGCCCGCCTCGAGGCTCAGAAGCTTCCGAGCGCGCGCAACCAGGACTACGGTCTTGACCACAGCGGTGAGGGCAACGAAGGCAGCAACGCCGATGCCAATCCACTCGGCCCACGTCTTGCTCTCCTCCATGTGGTCGGTGACCCACTGGATGGCATCTCCCACGGCCTTGCCCGTCTTCTCGGCGGGTATTCTTGGGTGAAGCAACATCGACAACCCCGGAAACGTGCTTCACCGTAGTCACGAGGTGATTGATGTTCGAGTTTACAGAAAGCATTCAAGTCAACGCCAGCCTGAGCCGGTCGTGGCGCTATCTCGTGGACGTCGAACGGTGGTGGCCTGCCTCCAATCCCGAGCACGACAACATTGAGATCCTCGGCGAGGATCGTGCGTTGAGCGTGGGAACGCAGATTCGGATTCACGAGAAAGTTGCCGGCATTCCAGGTGAAGCCGTGGGTGAGGTGACCGACTATGTTGAAGAGGACCACCTGACCTGGGAAGCGGTGGCAAAATACCGGCTTTGGGGAGTGCCCATGAAGGTGAGCGAGGGGGTTCGGTGGAGCCTTCGTCCCCAAGACGACGGGGTCGAGCTATCGGCCACGGTCTGGGCAAAGTTCCCGAGGGGGCTGAGAGGGAAAAGCTTTGAGTGGTTGTTCAAAGGACCACTCAACGGGGTGGCAAAGGACCGTCAGCATGCTCGGCGGGAGCTGGAGTTCATCAAGGGAGAGCTTGAGCGAAAGTGAGCTTCGAGATGGATTCTCTCTGTGCTGGTCTTCGGAGATGGCGAAACGTGGAGGTCGAGCGGGGCGATGCCGCCAAGGTCAGCCCGTCTCGAGCGAGGCAGTACTTGTTAGGAACAAGTAAGAAGTTTTCAGGGCAACCGGCCCAACCGCTGTGAGGCTGTGCGCGGCGGCTAGGACAAATAAAGCTGAATAACGCCGTGTCAGTGGAGTGGACCTGGCCCTGGCAAGAACGTTCACCCAAGAGCGGGTCGAACTCGAACACCTCGCCATTTGCGGCGGCAAAGAGCAGGTTGCTCCCCGAAAAGCCAAAGTTCGCGGGAGCGTGACTCAGCGTGGGGAGGGCCCGCAGTGCCTCGCCCTGGAATTGGCCCCATGAGACGTGACTCCGGGCTCTTGCCCACGCTTCCTGGGCCTCGACCTGTTTTTCGAGACGCCAGCGGAGAACCCCCAGAAGGTCGAGCGATGCTGCAGACTCCCCGCGCGCGAGCTCGGTGCTCAGATGCTGTTCTGCTTCGAGTCGCTCGCCCCGACTGACGGCCTCTCGGACTGAAGTCATCAGCTTCCGTGATCTCGTTTTGCCGGTTTGGTTTCCACCGAATGGGATCCTGGGAACCGGTGAAATCGATGAAAGTGGGACCCTCGAACGTCGGTGGCGACAGTTGGGCGCTCGGAGCGGTTTGCGCTACACTCTTTGCATGGCGCAAGCACTCGAAAAAGCTCTGACGGCGGTCGCTCAACTCTCCGAGGAGGAGCAGAGCCGGCTGGGGGAGTGGATTCTTGCCGAGCTCGCCGCGGAGCGCGCGTGGAACGAACGTTTCGCAAAAAGCGGGGACATGCTTGCGAGTATGGCGAAGGACGCTCTCGCCGAGCACGCCCGTGGCGAAACGTCAGACCTCCACGCTGACGAGAAGTGAAGTCGAAAGCGTCGCGTTCGTTCTGGCGAGCGTACGAAAGGCTGACCCCCGAATGGCAGCGCCGAGCGCGTGATGCGTTCGAGCTGTTCCGCGCAGACCATCGACATCCCGGACTGCAGTTCAAGAAGGTTGGCGACAATCCGGCTTTGTACTCGGCGCGGGTCTCAAGGAATTACAGAGCGCTTGGCGTCGTCGAAGGCGACACAATCATCTGGTTCTGGATCGGTGACCATGAGGACTACGACCGCCTTGTCGCGGGGTGGCGTGCCTGACGCCAGCGCGCGCGAACGCTCAGTCTCCCAAGCACTTCAACCGAGCAGTGCGTCGACTGCGTGGGCCAAGCCGCACTCCATTTTCGATCAGACTCAGCAGTCCTAAGACGCAGGGCAAGCGGTCGCGGCGGTCTAACTTGGCGCTGTACTGCGGCCTCAGGCCTAGCAGGATACGCCGACCGGCGCTCATGCGGCTAGTGCTGCGACCACATAAAAGTGGTCGGTAGGGAGACCACTTTTCTCTCGAAATCATTCATCTTCCTCCGGTCGTCGCAGCACAAAAACCAGCAAAAAAGCCGAGGCAAAGACGTACCCGAGCGCGGTTTCGAAGCCGACCTCACCCACTTCTGGGAGTGCTTCGAAACCGCTCGAAACGTGAGTTGCCGAGGCACTAGGACAAATAAAGCTGAAAAACGCCGTGTCAGTGAAGTGGACTTGGCCCTGGCAAGAACGTTCGCCCTGCGGAACCCACCCGAGCTGCTCCTTCAGAGTGCTTCTCCAGCGGCATCTTCCCCCCCACTGCTTCGCACTGCCCTCCGTGAAGACGCACTCCCGGGCACACGCGACCGAATTCGAACGCGACCTCTTCGCCGTCGCGATGCTTGCCGAGTACCGGGAATCAATCCTGGCCCATGGTCCTTGCGCCTACCGCCAGCTGTTCTGGGAGACCGGCGTCATCGGTCAGGTGCTGTACCTGGAGGCGGAGGCCTCCGGAGTCCGCGGGACCGGGATCGGGTGCTTTTTCGATGAGCTGACGGAGCGGACGTTCGGGATCACCGGCGAACGCTTCCAAGTACTGTATCACTTCGCAATGGGCGGCCCGGTCGAGGACGCACGGCTTCTATCATGCGCGGCAGATAGAGGCGGACTGAGACGCTATCTCTCTCTTTCTACATCTACGCATCGATGTGGGCTTCAAAACCGCGAGCGCCCAGCCAGCTGTGTGCTTCGGCCTCTTGCTCGGGAGCGAGAAGTAGCCAAACTTCGGTACCTCGCCGAACGCGTGTGATGTCGGAAAAGGGCAACGTCTTTCCCTTTTGCTGAGTCACGACGAAGAGGACGAGCTCATCGGGCGGTCGCAGCTTTTCGGGTGGCAGCTTCTGAGTCGCCGTCCATCTTTGGAGCCGTGCTCCTTGATTGGCGATGCGTTCTTCCCAGAGTTCGTGTCGTAGTGAGCGACCGAACAACACGTGCCCCCCGAGCTCGTCCAAGATTTCGAGGTTGGCTGCTTCACGATCGGGGGTGAGCGAGACGTAGAGCGGCTCGACGTCAACGAGGCGACGCGCCCGTTGTAAGAACAGGAGGTTGATGGCGTCCTTGCGTGCCGTTGCGATCGCACCTCGCCGGATGTCGATTTCGGCCTCGCGCAAGGCATCTTCGCGCATGGCGTTGCCCTGCAGGGCTCGCAATCCTTCGCGCTCTGCGGCTTCGGAGGCTTCCGCATCCAAATCGATTAAAAGCGCGTCGTCACCTGCCGCACGGAGCGCCTGGGCCACGACCCGCCCCACCGGATCCGCACCCACGACCAACCAACCTTTGCCGGAGGCGCGGCGCAGGCCAAGCAGGCTGGCCAACGTTGGACCGAGCCCCGCAGCCAACACGACCGTGGTGGTGATGACGAGAAACACCAATGCCCGCAGCTGCTGTCCTCCAGCAACCTCGGCTTCGGCCAATCGTACGGCGAAGAGCGATGCTACAGCGGCCGCTACGATGCCGCGCGGAGCGATGGCTGCAATGAAAAAGCGCTCGCGAAAGGACAAATCGCTGCCGACTGTCGAGATGAAGGCATGCACCGGGCGAACGGCAAGTACCAACAGGCACACGGCCCAGATCGCTGGCCAACCGAGGCCCAGCACGTGGGCCAGGCGCACGTCTGCCGACAGGAGTACGAACAGGAGTCCGATGAGCATGGCCGTTAGCTGCTCTTTGAACTCGGCCAGGTGATAGGCGCCACGGGTCTTCATGTTGCCGACTACCGCCCCTGCCATGGTAGCTGTTGCGATGCCACTCTCGTG
>CAYTRQ010000389.1:0-5457 GCA_964440025.1 uncultured Polyangiaceae bacterium
ATGCCCATCGCACCCGTCCCGAGAAGCTTCTCGACCTCGTATCGGTCTGCGACGATGGTGCCTACGAGGGACGGCGCATCCTCATCGGAATCGGGCTCGCTCACGAGATCGCCGTTATTGCCGATGCCCCCGGGTCCGTCAAACCGTCACGGCTTGACCCGAAAGCCAACGCTCGACCAGAAAGCCGAGACCCCTCCGAGAGCGGCGCGACCCAGAAACCAGAGACGTTGTGCGATTCCGCGCGAAAAGCGCTCCGCACGAGCACGCCGTCCGCGCCGGCCGGGCGCCGCTTCTGCGGACCCACGATCGCCGCTTCTGCGGACCCTCGGTCGCCTCTTCTGCGGATCCGCGGGCGCCGCTGCTGTGGATCCTCGATCGCCTCTTCTATCCCACACCGGAAGGTCAGCACCGCCATTGTCAGCATCGCTGAGCACGCCATCAATGGGCGCCCTCACTCTCGAAACGCGATCTTTTTCATGGCCGTCATGTAGCCCCGCAGCGTTTTGCCCACGATTTCGACTGGGTGCTCCGCAATTGCATCCATCGTGGAAAATAGCTCGATGTTGTCCACGCCGCGGTCTTTTCCTGCCTCATACTTCTTGCCAATCACATCCGCATCTTGCTTTTTCATGAAGTCGGAAAGCAGCGGCACGCACTCATGACTGAATAGGTAGCAGCCATATTCCGCCGTATCGCTAATCACCTTGTTCATCTCATAGAGCTTCTTACGGCTGATCAAATTGGCGATCAGCGGCACCTCATGGAGGGACTCATAATAAGCACTTTCAGGCTTCATGCCTACGCTCGTCATGCATTCGAACGCCAGCTCCACGCCTGCCTTGACCATAGCAACCATCAGAGTGCCGTGATCGAAGAACTCCTGCTCGGCAATTTTCGCATCCGTCGCCGGGGTCTGCTCAAACGCGGTATCTGCGGTCGCCGAACGCCATTGGAGAAGCTTCTTGTCATCCTCGTCCCAGTCAACCATCATCCCGGCAGAGAACTGACCAGTGATGATATCATCCTGATGCCGTTCATAAAGAGGACGCATGATCCCCTTGAGCTCCTCGGAAAGGGCTTGCGCTTTGAGCTTGGAGGGGTTGTCCAAACGCTGCATCATGCCGGTGATGCCACCATGCTTGAGTGCTTCGGTGATGGTCTCCCAACCATACTGCACGAGCTTAGCGGCATAGCCGCGGTCGATGCCCTTTTCGACCATTTTGTCGAAGCAAAGAAGGGAACCGGTCTGAAGCATGCCGCACAAGATCGTCTGCTCACCCATCAGATCGCTCTTGACCTCTGCCACAAAGGAGCTTTCCAAGACCCCAGCTCGATCACCACCGGTCGCCGCCGCGTAGGCCTTGGCAATCTCGAGACCATCCCCATTCGGATCGTTTTCTGGGTGCACGGCGATCAGAGTCGGCACGCCAAACCCCCTCTTGTATTCCTCACGCACCTCCGTGCCGGGACATTTGGGCGCCACCATGACCACCGTCAAATCGGGCCGGATCTGCATCCCCTCTTCCACGATGTTGAAGCCGTGGGAATACGCTAGCGCGGCGCCCTTCTTCATCAGCGGCATGACCTGGCTCACCACCGATGAATGCTGCTTGTCCGGCGTGAGATTCAAGACCAAGTCAGCACTTGGAATCAACTCTTTGTATGTTCCGACCGTGAAACCACTTTCCGTGGCGCTGACGTAGGAGGCGCGCTTCTCGCTGATGGCACTGTCACGAAGTGCATAGGAAACATCGAGACCCGAATCACGCATATTGAGGCCCTGATTCAGTCCTTGCGCGCCACAGCCGACAATCACGACCTTTTTGCCTTCGAGCTTCTTGACCCCATTTTTGAACTCGTCCCGTGCCATGAATCGGCAACGTCCCAATTGGTCGAGTTTCTGAGCCATAGTGAGAGTGTTGAAATAATTATTACGCTGCATGGGTTGTCTCCAAAAAAGGGTTCGTCAGCCGGAGGTCAGCCTTAAATGCGGTGAGCGGCAACCTCCCAAGACCTCATCCGAAAGTGGCTGAGCGAGGACTCCACCCAACACCCACGGGCGTGTGTGCAACGGCGAGACCTTGGAAGGCGATGTCTTGGGATCCGATGAGACGCGTTCTAAAGCCTCCTCACTATTGCGTAAATTGATTCGTTCGAATCGCTTGATTGCGTTTTCCACAACGGTCTAAAGCACCCTGTCCGGCCAGAAACGGGCAAACCGTTCCCGAATCGAGCACCGCTTGGGCACCCAGTTGTATGGCACTGAAATAACAGCGCTTTGAAGGGAAAAACGAGCCTGTCTCGGAGCTTCAAGCCGGAGCTCCCGCCGAGAAGTGCTGGCCGATGTTGCAAAATTGACAATATGGACCATATAGTCGTTTAGGTTTTTGCAATGGAGCACCGCGACTACGAGGCCTTCGAGCACCTCGCCCAAAGCCTGCACTTTGGACACACGGCCCGCGTCCTGGGGATGAGCGCCTCGGCATTGACCCGGCGTATCCAAGGCATCGAAGAAGAAGTGGGACAGTTGCTCCTGCACCGCGAGAGCAAAGACATTCGTCTCACGGCCGCCGGTCGTATCTTTCGACAGTTCGCGCGCAGTCAGCTCGATCAGTTGGAGGAACTGAGAAACGAACTGCGCCAAGAAGAAGAGTCCCCCAGTGGCGAGCTTCACATCGCCTGCACCGTGACGGCCTGCCATACCGTGCTACCTCGCCTGCTCGCACGGTTGCGCCGCGAGTATCCAGGTGTCACTTTGCGACTCATCACACAGGATGCAGCTCGCTCGCTCCTTCAACTCGAAGGGGGCGAAGTCGATCTTGCCGTGGTCCCGGCAGAACCAGAGGGACTCGATCCCCTGGCTTCCGTGGTCCTGGGCAGAACCAACCTCTGCCTGATCGCGCCTCGGCACGATGCGTCCATCGAAGCCTCATTGAACCGCTCGCCGCCAGCCCTCAGCGAGCTCCCTTACGTGGCACCCTTGGGAGGTTTGGAGCGTGAGCGTTTGCTCAATTGGCCCGCACTCGAAGGGAAAAAGCCGCGCATCGTCGCCGAAGTCCGCGGCAACGAAGGAATCATTGCCATGGTCAGCCTGGGCAGCGGTGTAGCGCTGGTGCCCGAGCTCGTTCTGGAGAGCAGCCCCTTGAAGGACACCGTACGCCGGGTGGAAGGTCTCTCGCTTCCTCCAGGCTACGACGTCGCGCTGTGCACCAGAAAACGCAGTCTCTCCCGTCGCGTTGTGCGCGTCTTCTGGGACTTGGTCGATCGGCAGCAGGCCGGCTGTTAGCTCCCTGGGGTGGTGCTCGTGGGGCGACGCGCGCAGTCTGGTCGTCGCCCGAGCGATGCACGGCTTCGGGACTTGCTCTCACCGGGTGAGTCAACGGCCCTTGACCGACAGCCTGCGCGAACGACGGCGCAGCAAGCCCCCAGCACCCATTGCCATCATCACCCAGAGCAAGGGAGCGTTGGCGCGAACCATTCGAGCAAGAGAAACGCTGCACAGGCCGCCGGCCGAAACAGAGTCCCCCTCGGTGGTCGGGCCACCGGTCGCCTCGCCACCGGTCGCCTCGCTGTCCGTTCCCGATGTGCCTCCCACTCCCATTTCGCCGGAAGGCGTGCTCTCCATGAGATCACGATTGTCTGCAACCACCGTGGCAGGACCGCTCGTGTCAAAACTGAGGATGCGAGCCGCAAAAGGTGTGTCCTGCTGCTCCCCCTCGACGGCAGCAAACGGCCAGTTCGAGCCGACTCCGGAGACCTCGCGGCCGTCGGGTAATGTCGCGGTCCAGGCGTTTAGATCGCACTCATAAACGCGATCCGCCACGTGCGTGTTGGAGACGTCTTCGAGATCTGGATTGAAGTCGAAAATGGGGTCCATGGTCATTTCACTGGCGCTCATGGTCGTGTAGAGGCGGGTGACGTAGTCGAACTCCTGAAAAAGGTCTGCCGCCTCGAAGATGGGCCCCAGAACGTCCTCCTCGATGGCGGTGATGAGCGCGCTGATATCCGTCTCGTTGATCGGATCGGTCTCCTCATCATAGCTCTCACCGTAATCGGCTGGGGTGTAGCTGCTGGCATAGTTCTCTGGGTTGACGTAGCAATCCGGGCAGGCCACGAAATCCTCGGCTGTCAGCTGGTCTCGAAACGCGACATGCTGGCTGAGAATGCGTAGGAAACCATCGTAGGAGCCGAACCGGGAGGAGAGGCTCGTGATGATGTCGGCGATTTTCACGCCGAGATAGCTGTCGCGATCGATCGTTTCGGAACCGGGATCAATCGAGTCGTGGTAGGGAGCAGCTTGTCCTGCAAGCTCCGTCACGAATCCCTGTCCTTCGGCTTCGTCGGCGGCGCGGGAGACCACCAGATCGTAATTCGCCCCGGGGTTGGTCCAGTCGATGAGCAGCTCGTTGAGCTCGAGCCCGTTGTAGTTGGTGGGCACGGCACGGGACGAGCCCAGCACCCAGACGAGGACCCCCATGTCCTCATTGGCGGCCACCGCCGTTGGTCGGATCGGAATCGACGGACGACTGCCTTGGAAGGTGAGCGAAAGAGGCTGAATGGCTCCGCTCGAGATCCCCTTTTGCAGCTTCACTGCGAGCAGGTTCAGCCCGTTTTCCAAGTAGGGGCGCAGCACATCCGCTCCCACGTTGTCGATATCGTACTCGTTGTCCTCCAACCAGCGCACGGCAGCGGCAGCGGGATCCTCATCTGCCGCGTCGACCGAGATAGTTTGGTAGTTGAAGGGCCCCACACTGCCTTCACCCACCACCGTGATCCGCGGGGCCTCCGCGTCGTCCGCTGAACTCGTCCCTCCCGCAGCAATCGAGCCGACCGAAAGCGCGCCCCCGTCGTTCGACGTCCCGCAGTCGCTGGGGAAGACGTTGTTGAGACGATAGCTGGGGTTGGTGGCTGCTTGCAGTCGCTGGAACACCATCCCCGAGCTCACGGAAATGTCCGGGCTGCCCGGAACTGGCAGCACCCATGCGAACTTCTCGGCCGGGCCTTCGTAGAGGATCTCGACGATCTGGGTCGTCACGTCGCCGTCCTGAGCAAAGATGATCCGCTCGGCAGCCTGATTCACCGGTGTCTGCGCCGAACAGAAGAATCCTCCGCAGGCGGACGAGGTCGACGGCGTCGCGGCGCTCAGCATTTGAGCCGCAAGAGTGGCCCCAAGCAAAAGGGGAAGGCGGTGACGCGCAAAAGGAGAGCTTGATGACATGGAAAAGGTCCTCGATAACGTAGATTCGATGAGAAATGGGCAAGCGAAGGACAGCGCGACTGGCAAAGTGTGCCATCTGAGCCAAGACCCTGATCATCGGGTCGCAGCTCTCGACTCCTGCACACACTCCATTGTGAGTGCAGCGAGCCAAAAAAGGCCTATCAATCGCCGATGAGGAAAAGCACTAGTGCTGCGACCACATAAAGGTGGTCGGTAGGGAGACCACTTTTCTCTCGAAA
>CAYTRQ010000390.1:0-5452 GCA_964440025.1 uncultured Polyangiaceae bacterium
TAACATCAGGCGCGCCATCGCGCTTCGCTTCGCAAGGAGGGTTGAGGGTGTGGCCACATCGACACTCGGAACGGGCCGCCACATGGCCCAGTGGGCTGGGCGGACACTACCTTCTCACCTCTCAGGGTGGAAGGGCTAAGACGCTTAAACTTGAAAGAGAATGCGCGAATCACTCCTCATCCTTCTTGTCGCGATAGAAGCGCACGTCATCGATCCAGTAGTCCACCCAGCCTCGATCCCAAGTAAAACGAACGACGCCCACGGAGCTGAGATCGAATTGATGTGCCTCCTTGGCCCACCCCTGCTGGAGGAGCTCGTCGAAGGGGATCTTGTAGAATTGCCACTCGGTGCTCAAATAGACAGTGGAGAGCCATAGGTCTCCACACTGGTGGAGCCCCTCGGCTGGCTCGTCGCCTTCTTCTTCCGGGTCGTAGCAAAAGGACCGCGTGATCCCGCCAGTAAAGGCGAATTCTGTGCACGGATCTCCTTTGAACTGGGCGTCGGAACGTTGGAATGGTCTATAGAACAGCTCACATGCGTGGGAGCCGCAGGTCTGGAATTGAATTTCTTCGTCACCGGGTACGAAGTCCCGAACGGGGTTCCAACAATACTTCACTGGTTCGGCATCCGGATCGTCCGGATCGGCAAATTCGTACGTGCTGCAAGGATGACCTTCCGGGCAGTCTTCGGAGGGAATGCAGTCTTCAATCCCTGAGCAATCTTCGGCGCAGCGTTGGTGCCAGACGCCAGAGGGAGCCGCCCCCGTTTGGACGCATTCCCACTGACCATCGACCTCGCTGCAGTCGTAGTTGGGGGGGATCAAATCCTTTTCCGGATCGAGGCAGACTTGAGCCACGGGGCACTCCCGCGCCCCATTGGTATCGCCTTCGATCCCGTCCAGATCGACGAGTGCCCCCACGTCTCCACATTCCTGGGGATTCTGAGTGCCCGGTGAAGGCAGTGGGTCCTCTCCCTCATTGTTGGGGTGCTCTGCGCTATCGAGAAAAAACATCCGGGTGCAGGGTCGATCGTCCTGGCATTTCGAGTTGTCGTCCGGCTTTAATTGGCAGTTGCGAATGCGCTGGCAATAGGGCTCGTCCTCCGCGTTGATGTGGTACTGCAAGTAGCTCAGATCCTCATCAACGTATTTGTCGCCCACGGCGACGCGGATCCCGGCCTGACTATCCAGGGTACGGCGCGCCCAGAAGCTGATGCCGTCCCACTCGGTCATGTCGACGGTCATGCCGAGCAGGAACTCCTCCTCACCGGCAGAGTTCGGATCGAGCGTTTCTTGAGCGACGCGGTCACGCTCGGGACAGGCACTTTCGACGAGCTCTCGGTACTCTTCGTACAGCGGATCGCCTTCGTTCAGGGCGTTCCCCGGGGCACAGGCCCCTTCGTCTTCACCCTCGAACCATTGATCCAGCTCTGGGTGGTACCAGCGCGGCGCAGCGCCGCAGGCAGGATCGGGGGTGTAGCGCGTGCAAGTGCGTGGCTCGTCCGTCGGGTTGCCCTCGCTGTCCAGCTCAGCCGGCGGACAGTAGAAACCTGGTGTGACGCAGTCGTCGTTGCTGGTGCATTCCCGCCAGGTGCAGCTCCCTTCGCCATCCTCTTCGACGCAACTGCCGCCAACTGGGCAATCATCGTCGGTGTCGCAGTCTCCCGTGGCCGAGGCCTCGTTGCCGTAGCTCAGGTACTCATTAGGCTCGATGCCCAGCTCTTCCATCTTGATCGAACCGAGAAGTGACGAATAGTTGAGGCACTTCATGCCGCGTCCGATGCCGCCGCCCCAGTCGAGAAATGGGCCGCCCCGGATATGCAGAGCCTGATTCTCTTCATTGCCGTTTTCGCATCGCTGGGCGAATTCGGTTGGTGCTTCCCAACTGTTGGGATCGAGGAATTCCGAGCTATTGTCCGTATAGGTGTACATGTTCGACGCCAAACCCCGGTCGAAGTCCCAGATCGGAATTGGATAGAACTCGGTCCCCTCCTCGGCTGCCCGGCAATCGACCGGCTCCGGCTGCGGCAGCCCGTCTTCGACGTGGACGCACTGATCGATGCAGCCAGGATCTGGCTGGTCTCCTTTGAGCCCGGATCGATAGTCGCGATTTTTCTCCGAGTCGGGCGTACAACCCGGCATCGTCAGCGACGCAGTCAGTCCCACGAAGGTCAAGGCAACGAGGAGCCGGGGAGTCAGGAGCTGCCGGATGCGCGAGACCGGCGGATAGTAGCGCGTTATGGACACCACGGGGGTGGCTGGTAGCAACGATTCTGGCGCGGCACAACGGAGGGAAGTTCGGCTTCGGTTGGTGCCGAGCCGCGGCGTGGCGAGACAAAGGCAGCGCTTCTCGGAGCAGCCTCCGGGGAAAGCAGGAGGGAAGCAGCCTCGGAGCAGGACCCGGGAAAAGCCCTTGGGGAGCCGGCTGGCCAAGCTAGAAGTTTGCAAAACTGGCGTCACGCGCGATGTGGCTAGGTGGGCTCACAGGGTGTGGTGAGCTGGTGGGCCGGAGCGTGGTGAGCTGGTGGGGCTCACAGGGTGTGGTGAAGCTGACGGGTCCGAGCGTGGTGAGCTGGAGGGCTCACGGCGCCCGATCAACGAACAGCTCCGCTGCGACTCTATTTTTCGGGGGGCGTCAATGGGGACAGGCCCACCTCGAAGACTTCGGGCAGAGTTCCGGGCTCACTGGGCATACCCCGGCTACTAGGCCGGATCGCTTGGGGAGGTGTTCCTTCACCTTGGAATGCCGGCACACGAAAGGCTCCGCCGCTGCTCTCGATCGGGCGGGTGACGCGAGCATCGGCAGGGCCTTCTCCAGCACTTTGTTCGATGCGTTGTGTTTGCCTGACCAATGGAGCCTGACCAATGGAACAGTGTGCCGGCGTCGACGCGCGCCACGGGAGTCTCGCTGCGAAAGGCCTGACCAATGGAACCATTACCAATGGAACAGTGTGCCGTCGTCGAGGCGCGCCACCGGAAGTGAGGCCGCCTGGTAGGAGAAGCGAGCAGCAGCCGTTTCATCGATGTCCACCCCGTGACCCGGGGTCTCCTCGAGGTGCAGGGCGCCCTCCCTGAAGTGGTAGCTCGAAGAAAACACCTCCCCCACCATGTCCTCGTGGACCATGTATTCTTGAATCCCGAAGTTGTTGATGGCGTGACCGAAATGCACTGCGGCGCCCATGGCGACGGGAGACAGATCGGTTGCGCCATGAAAGCCAGTGCGAACATGGTAGATGTTTGCTAGCGCCGCGACCTTGGACAAATGTGTGATCCCCCCACCATGGCAGACGGGCATGCGCACGTAGTCGATGAGTTGTTCGGTGATCAAAGTGGTGAGATCGTAGACGGTATTGAAGACTTCTCCGATCGCCAGAGGAGTGACGGAGTGCCTGCGCACGAGTCGCAAGCTTTCTTGAAGTTCCGCAGGCACCACGTCCTCTAGCCAAAAGAGGCGATAGGGTTCAACTTCTTTGGCCAGCCGAGCCGCTTCAATGGGGGTGCAGCGGTGATGCACATCATGCAACAGATGGAAATCGTCTCCGTAGCTTTCCCGCACTCGATGCAGGAGTTCGGGAAGAAATTTCAAATACTTGGTTGTCTCCCAGCTGTGCTCCGGAGCAAGCCCCTTCTCAGCTGGCTCGTAGGCGCTGAAGCTGCCGCCCCCTTTGGGGATCCCGTACGCGTGCCGGACGCCGGGTACGGCACATTGGACACGAATCGCACGGAAACCAGCTTCCTTGAGTCGGCCTACCGAGTCGAGCGTGTCGCTGAGCTCCTGACCATTGGCATGACCGTAGACCAGAACTCCTTCTCGGCTTTTGCCGCCCAGGAGGTTGTAGAGCGGCGTCCCTAGCGCCTTCCCCTTGATATCCCACAAGGCCACGTCCACTGCCGACACGGCGGCCATCGTTACGGGGCCTCGCCGCCAGTAGGCGCCGCGGTAGAGATAGTGCCAAATGTCCTCGGTCTGGCTTGGATCTCTGCCAATCAGTGCAGGGATGACGTGTTCTTCTAGGTACGCAACAACCGCAAGCTCGCGTCCATTGAGCGTGGCATCGCCGAGTCCGTAGATCCCTTCATCCGTCTCGATTTTGAGGGTAACGAAGTTGCGACCAGGGCAACAGACAATGACCTTGGCTGAGCGGATCTTCATAGTGACGGATAATGTGGAACGGAGCTGGCCGCAACGACGGCGAACGGAGCTTGGCTGGCGGGGCTCCGTTCGCGGCACTCAAAGGCACTCCGACGTCCGGATGATTTTCTCCTTCCGGGCACAGCGGTCCAGCGATCGCACCACCCGCAAGCCTCCGCCATTCACCCGGACATGGGTGAGGCGAGCCTCCGCACAGCCGGGGGGTTCAAGCTCGGTTGGCTTGAGCCGTTCTCGCAGGTGCCACATTTCGGCGGTCGGTGGAGTGCGTTGTCATCAATGACAGTCGAGCCTGCGGTGTTGTCATCGACGTCAGTCGGGGAGGCCCGGCAAAGACGAGGCACGGTGTTTTGATGATGGCGGTCGGGGCGTGGTGTTGTCATGGGTGTCGGTCGAAGCCTCGCGGTAAGACGCTAGCAGTCGCTTTGTACTCAAGTCGGGGCGTGGTGTTGTCACGGGTGTCGGTCGAAGCGGCCCCGGCGAAGGCGAGTGTGGTCATGGGCACGAGTCGCGGTGGCTTCGTCGAGGGCAAGGCGCGGTTTTCTTCACGAAGGGTGCCATGCTGAATTTTGTGGGGGCAGTTGGCCGATTTGTCTTGACATGTTTTTGGGAGACAGAAGTTCGGACTCGGGGAGTGCAGGGTAGAATGGTCGTTTGCTGGTCCTGATCGACGCGCTGGCGCATTTTCGGGGTGCGGGTCGGCTTTTGAGTCATTCGTTGCGACGTTCGGCCCGCAGTCGCGGCCTCAGGGCCTCGAAAATCCATGTGTTAGCATCAAAAGATGCATACTCCCGTCGCCTATCACATTCACCGGCCCCATCTCTTGCTGGTCCATGATGCCCGGAAGACGGCCTCGCGCCGCTGTGTTCCCAATGGTGGTGCTCGAAGCTGCAAGGCTGAAAAGACGCTGCGCAAGAAAACCTGCCGCGACGAAACCTGGTGCGAAAAAGCCCGCGACAAGATCTGGCGCGAGGAAGGCAGAGGAGAGGAAAACAAGCGTGACAAGACCTGGCGTGAGGAAAGCAGACGAGAGGAGAGTTGCCGTGAGGAAAGCAGACGCGAAGAGGCCAAACGAGGCGAGGTCTGGCGCAAGGAAAACAGACGCAAGGAATTTTGGCGCGAGGAACCCTGGCGCGACGTGCATCGCCGCATCCGTCGGTTGAGCAAAGATCGCGCCGGCGCACGAGCGCGAGCTCGCCCGCCCTTGGCCCGAAGGGGCGGGCGACGAAGCGGCCATTTCGCGCCGCGAACTAGGCTATTTGCGAGTGACAGGCAGCGCACGCGCCGGCTGGTCCTTCTTTCAT
>CAYTRQ010000391.1:0-5451 GCA_964440025.1 uncultured Polyangiaceae bacterium
GCTCGACGCGTCATTGGGTCCAAACCCATGGGCGCGTGCAAGGTGACATGAGTGATGCGTCCATGCTCACCGTTTGCTTCGGGATAGATGAAGGCATGTTGGTTGCCGCTGAGGGGGGTGCCGTCTTCGTTCTTTCCAGAAAACACCGGGTGGGCATCAGAATATTTCATCAGCGTTTGGCGCACCTTGTCGGCAAACGACAGCGCCTCGGTGAGTCGTGGCGGTACCTGACTGGCGACCGCGAAGCGCGCCGTCGTAGGGAAGTCTGAGCTGGTGACATGGCGGGGCCGGCTCCTGGCGGATGCGGTCAGCAGATCGCGGGGCTTCACGTAGTCGATCCAGCGGGCTCCAGGGACGCCGCTCCAGCCCTGTTTGTGCAAGTCTCCGGTCTCGACCTGGAGAGCATCGAGTACGGTGCGGGGAAATAAAGCGTCGACCTTGTCCTTGTCGGCTTTGGTGAGCTTTTCCTTCTCGGGATCCTTTCCCTTCTTTTCGGCTTTCTCCCTCTTCCTCGCGAGTTCCTGTTGCAACTCTTGTTCGAAGGCGCGGCTGCGCCACGTTGTCAGTTCGCTCGGAGGGAGCGGGCAGAGAAGGCGAAGGATTTCCTGGTCAGAACCGATTTCGCCATCCTCGTTCAAGGGAACGAAGCGAACAACGTCCTCATTGTCCGCTTCGTCGTCCTTGTGTGTAGCGACATTGGCACCAGGTACTTCCTCGGAACGCACCAGCCGCGCCTCCACCCAGGACTCGGCGCGCCCCAGGTAGCCCAATCGTTCGAGCAGAAGAGCGAGGGCTCGCTCGGATTCTTCGGTAAGCTCCAGTTCGTGCCAGACGATCGTGAGGGGAGTGTTGGACGGTGCATGGACGAATGTGTCGAAGACTTTCGTGGTTCGCTCGACTCCCGACTTCTTGTCGAGTTGGCCAATGGGCATGTAGTGCCTGCTGTGCGCTGCTGTTGCATGGGCCGGAATCGCATAGGTGGGAAGGTGGTTTGCTAGCGCTTCGACAATCGTCGATAAAGTCTCTTCATCGACTTCGTGCTGTGCTTTCAAATGCCAGGTGGCTACGAGGGCGCGCAGGAGTCGCCACGGGCTCGGTGGCCACTCCACGATTCCCTCATTGACATGGTGGTCCCACGGAGTGGCGTGGTAGCGACCGGTTGGTAGACGCACCTCGATGGATACCATGGCCCATCAAGCCTTGTACTGAACACGGGTGACAGGAGGATCGGCGAAATGCTTGCTGCACGCCTGAACGATCTGAGGAAGCTCCTTTTCGAGCTCGTCGAGTGAGGGCAAGCTGAAGCCCTGAGGACGCTGGATCGTCGCCGCGCCTGCGGGCTTGAGATCGCACGCTGTGCGAAGGCGCAATCCATCACGAAGGACCCGTTGGATCTTGTAGAGAGCAAGCGCTACGAGGAGCTGCTCGACCTCCTTGCCCAAGCGGTAGCCCCGGATTTGGGCGAGATCGATGTTGAAGTACACGGTTGGCTCACCGGTGTATTCGTCTCGGTGGAAGGGCACATGTCCGAAGCCTTTCTTCGCGTCGCCACTCGGATCGACGTCGTCGCGCTTCACTCCACCGCCAGGCGCGACATTGACGTTGCGTGCTTCGATGAAGGAGGAGAGGGCTCGAGGAAGGCGCAAGCGACCTCCTGCCAGATCGCTCTTGGCCAGAAATACTCCGTGGAGCAGAGCGTTGACGTCATACTTGAGAAGCACGACTGCCAACTGCTGCAAATCGACGCGCCCCTTTTCGAGACCGCCCAGATCCTTTTTGAGACGTTCTAGAAAGGTCTTGTCCTTTCCTTCCAAAATGTAAGGGCTGTTGAGTCGATGGGCTTCGAGCACCGAGTTGGTCATCAACTGCTCCTTTTGATCGACCACCGCAACGTACGGCAACCCTCGCAGCGGCTCCACCCAGTCGTTTGCGGCCTCGTCCCAACAGACGGCTTCCAAGCGATTAGCCATGCTCTGAGCCGACTCGACCAGCAGCATGCGAGTACCGTCGGGGGCCTGATAGTCCGCTGCACCGAGATCGGGGAATCCTGTGGGTTGAAAGCGAGATCCTTGAACGGGCTTCAAGTCCACTTCGAGAAGAAGACGTGGTTGGCGGTCGAGTTCGTCGAGATTCATGCAATGGCTTCCTGGGTTGAGGTCATGGTCCGTTCATTGGCATCGTTGTCTTCCGGCTCGCTCTCCAACTGCTCGGGACGAAGCAACCGACGACGCAATGCCTGTCGATCGGAATGGCTGATGGGAAAGAGGAGGGCGGCAGCCGATCGAGTCGCGGTATCGCGATCGACCGCGCAGTCCCAAAGTGCGGGAACGAAGCCACTGCCGCGGAGACGCCGGAGGGCTTCTTGGGCAGCTGGTGCACTCTCGCCGCCGGCGGCTAGACGGTGGATGCGCGGAACCACGGGCACGCCCCGATCTGGAGAGAATGTCTCCCGTTCTTTCTCTTGTTCCTTCGACGCCGTAGGTGGATCTGTGGCGTCTTTTCGTGAATGCTTCTCCGCTCCGGCGAAGCAAAGTTTGAGTAGGGCGTAGAATGCAGTCGGAAAGGGCCTGCGGCTTTCCGGTCGTTGCCGGGGTCGATGCTCCGCTTTGACGCGAGTCCAGTCGACCAGAAGAAGCCCGTGAAGCAGCTGCGTCATATGGCGTTTATCGACGCGACCTTCGATGAAGTCCGCTACATCCCCCAAGGCGGCAGGAAGCGACCCCATATCCGGGTACGTTGCGACACCGGACTGGATGGCAAGAAGCAAACGGCGCGAGAATACCGCATTCAGGCCCTGGGTGAGGTGCCCGGACGACCAAACGACCTCTCTTCCGGCCTCCTGCTCCCATTCGACGCGGAGGTCCCCCGCGCCCTTCCAGGTGCGCACTGGTTCGAACTGTTGGCGAATCGAGATGTATCCGTCGGAATGACCGTACCATCCGACCACCGAGGCGAGGGCAGCAGCCAGACGGTATTCGACGGAGCCATCGTCGGCTTCACGAAGCCACTTTGGATCCAGCGCCGGAACGGGACGCAAATGGCTCTCGATGGCCCAGCGCAGGCTCGTCGCCATGGTCCGTTCACAGTGTCCCAATGCGATGAGAACCTCTTGAACGCGGAGCGGATCACCATGAGCACAAAGCGCGAAGATCGAGGACTCGAGAGTTCGGAGGGCTCGCTGGGCCGAGGCGGGGGCATTGTCTCCTTGGCTTTTCCAGCGAAACGACGCTAGCCAACCATCCATCGCTCCGAGGAGCTGAACGTTGGGGCGAAGACCCACGTCAAAAGAGCCAAGAGAGACGGCCATGTTGTTCTGCCCGTTGCGCTCCTGGAAGCTGAAGCGATGAAAACCATCGATTCCTCGATCGATGCCCAATGAAGCAACGGCTCGAGCAAAATCGACTCCGTCCCTTGCCTTGCGCCTACCGACAGTCGCTCGTCCCTCGGCAAACAGGGCAGCTAGTTCACCAATAGATGTAGGCTTCCGCCATGTCGGAAACCACATCTCTCCACGATTCTTCTCCGCAACCGCGGTCGAGTAGCCGGCCACAGAATTCTCCACTGTAAACGGGAACGATGCGGTCCGTGATGGTACTGACAAATCCATTCTTCGAGTGGCGGCAGCCGTGAAAACGAGCGCACCTTCCAGGCACAGAATGTAGTCCCATGGAACGATCGAAGCCTTGCGCCCGAACCCATTCGAGAGATTCGCACCACCCGCATTGGGAATGAAGTGGCCAGGCGTTTGATTCTCCGTCACTCCTATAGATGGGCGTTCCCAAAGCGCTGCGCGGAGGCAGGCGTCGTGCTCGCGTCGAAGGAGGCAGGCAGCTATCTGCTGCATGTATCCGGACATGTAGCTTCCGCTGCCTTCGTTTCCTCCACTCCCAAGCAGAGGAGGAAACCGTTCGTCGTCGGCAAGCAATGAAAAGCATGCATCCAACCAATAGACAGCATCATCCGGCAGCTTCGCGCGACATAGTTCCATGATCTGCCGCTTCTGCCCGTCGACCTCCTCTTTCTTGCTGATCTGAAGTTGTTCCAAGATCAGACGGACCGTGTTCGCTGCTTCCTTGAAGACGGAAAAGCGTTCACTTTCCGCGTCGATGAGTTGCGTCAACGCGGCACGCGCTGAACTCTCCGACGAACCGGGGTAGAAACCGGATCGAGCACCCCATGGCCCGACGATCGGCGTCGGCCGGTACTCCTCCAAGAAGAACCGCTCCAACTCCTCGGAATCGAGGCTCGTTCTCAAAATGAAACGATCGCGATGCCAGAAGCCACGCGCCCTGTTGTCCTTCTGCTCGGAGACGAGTCGCAGGATTCCCAGTGCCTTCAGATAGTGGGCCAGAGGCACCGGTCGGCAGCCATCCAGGACGATCTCATTCATCGTATTCACCCTTCTGCTCCTTGTCGCTGGCCCGCCAATCGGCGATCCGCACCATCGTTTCGAGGAGCGCCAAGCGGAACGGGCCCAGATCCGGAGCATCTCGCAGAGCGAGCATCCGTTCGAGCCAACTGCCTTCTCCAAGCTGCATGAGTGATAGATCGAGGGAAACGTCCTCGAACGATCTCCCGTCGGGCAGCTCGAAAGACGATAGCCGCTCGCCGTCCCAGACCCCGCGTGCGAAGAGCCGCCCTGACTCTTTTGGTTCGTCCTCTCCGGGAACCGAACGCAAGGACAGTCTCACCTTTCCATGGTGCGCAGCGACCAAGTAGGCGACGAGATCGCGGAAACGTTCGTCTTCGCCGTCGTACAGACGAAGCCATGCAAGCGCCGAAGCCAGTTCATGACGGAAGTGCTTGCGAGCGTGCTTGAAAGAACGGCGGTGGTTCGACTTGGCCCAGGGCCCTGTGCCTTCTGGCTTCTCGTGATCTTCCAGGGGGCCGAGGAGCTTGTTCTGAAACTCTTCGTGGGCCTTGCCGACGTCGTGCCAAAGGCCGGACTCCGCCAATATTTCTGTCCAGTCCTGAAGAGACAGCGCCTGGGCGAGGATCCGTGCTTCGTCTCGGACGTGACCCAAATGGTCTGCCAAACGCACCCAACGGTTGATGTCGGTCAGTCGATCGCTATCGAACGAATCATCAGCGGCAGCGGGTTCCCCTGCGTCGCTCGGCGCTTCGGCGCCGGCCGAATCGTTGGCGCTACCGGCCCGTCCCGTGGGCGACACGATGTGTTTGGGATCGCCCGTCCAGCCCAGCTCTTCGGAGTAGCCACCAGCCTCCCAGTGCAACAGAACGATTTGGCCTGCGTGGACGCGAGAACGGGACTCCCACTGCTTTTCCAGGGGGTCCCAGATCCAAAGGCGCAGGCTTCGAGCGAGCTGTCGGTCCTCCTTCTTCTTTCCCTCAAGCTTCTTGCGTGCCTTGTCGAGCTTGCTCGAAAATTCTCGGAATGCCGCCAAGGAGACTCGACACAGCTCGTGGCGCTCGGGTTGCGGGATCCGGGGA
>CAYTRQ010000392.1:0-5405 GCA_964440025.1 uncultured Polyangiaceae bacterium
GAGTAGCTCGAAAATCGAGCGTTCTATTCCTTCTCTCAACAACTGAATTGCCACAATGAGACAACTTGCCACAATTGAGAAGTGCTCGAGCTCCAGCAGCTCGGCGTATGATCTCCGCTATGGCGGTTTCATGCTTCGTGCGGCTCGGAAGGATAAGAAATCCGGCACACGAGCAAAGCGCTGGACAAGGCCTCTCCGAGGCTCCCCTCGCCCTTCCGCGGTTGAGTGTCGGCGAGAGGGCCTGCTTGAGGTCATTGTTTGTGGATTGTTTTTGAGCGATCGACTTTCGAGCTCGCTCATCTAGTGAGAATCCTTGGTCATCCTGCGGTGCAAGATGGGAAAGGTCACTTCGAAACGAGTCCCCTCTTCACGAGTCCCCTCTTCCACTTTCATATCCAGCTTGCCATCGAGTTGGTCCACAAGGGTGGAGACGATTTGTAGGCCGAGAGACTTTGATTGGCCGAGGTTCAGCAGCTCGGGCGCACCGACGCCGTCGTCTTGCACAACGACCGAGACTTGACTGTCGTCGTGATGCTTGATGGAAACGACAATGGTTCCAGAGCGTTCGCCCGGAAAAGCGTGCTTGAGGGAGTTCGTGATCAGTTCGCTCAAGATCAGCCCGCAAGGGATCGCCTGGCCGACCGGGAGGGCCAACTCATCGATATCGAGCTCGAGGCGAATCCCGGCCGGGGAAGTGCCGGATGCATGGAAGACCCCACTGGCGAGAGTCCGGGCGTACTCGGAAAAGGAAACCTCCGCATAGTTCTTTGTTTGATAGATCCGTTCATGGATGAGAGCGATGGCTTGCACTCGATTCTGACAATCCTCCAGTGCGGTGCGGGCGGTCTCCGAAGAGAGCTTGCGGCTCTGCATGTTGATGATGCTTGAGATGACTTGCAGGTTGTTTTTGACCCGATGGTGGACCTCTTGAAGAAGCACTTCGCGTTCCTCCAAAATAGACGAGAGCTTCTTGGTGCGGTCCTCGACGCGCTGCTCCAGCTCGGCGTTCAGGTTCTTCGTGGTATCGAGGGCTTCCTTACGATGGGCTTCCGCCTGTTTTTGAGCGTGGATATCGGTCAGTGACCCTGCCATACGGACAGGAGTGCCCTCTTCGTTCCAGATGGCTTGACCTCGCGCGCGATACCAGCGGTATTCACCGCTTTTCGTCCGCATGCGGAGTTCGATATCGTAGGGCTTGCGCTTTTCGAGGTGGTCGGTGACAGCCTGGCGGACGGACTCCTTGTCCTCGGGATGAACCAGATTGTCCCAGGTGCTGACGTGCGGCTCCAGTTCACCCGGCCCAAAGCCGAGCAGGCTACACCAGCGTTCGGAAAAGAAATCTTCTCCCGTAGGGATGTGCCAGTCCCAAATGCCGTCGTTGGAGCCAGCGACAGCAAGGGAGAACCGCTCCTCGCTAGCCCTCAGGGCGTACTCGGCGCGTTTTCTTTCGGCCACCTCGCTTTTCAACTGCGCGTTGAGTCGTGCAATCGCCGGAAGTCGCAGAGCGATCGGAAGGACTTTGATGAGGGCAAGGACGGTGGCCCACGAGGCGATCGCCGTAATGACTTTAATCAGAGCAGAGAGACGGTACCAGGGGTGCCAGAAGATGGTGGCTTCGACGAGATGGACGAGCCCACAGGAAAGGATGAAGGCGGCAAAGAGCCAAAAGATCGGTAGGAATGGCGTATCCCGTCGCCTGCGGATGAAGTAGATGAGAACTCCGGGAATAGCGAAATAGGCTCCAAAGATGGCCACGTCGGCAATGACGTGTGTCCAGCCGTGGAGGTCGGTCCAGTCTCCGCAGTGCCAGCGGGCCGGAAAATCGCTGGTGTCGAAGAGCAGACTCAGTGGGTTCATGAGCGGAGAAGGCTTTGAACGAGTTGACGGAGTTGCTTCGGATTGAAGGGCTTTTCCATGCAGGGTGCGGAACAGTTTGCCAGAAAGGAGCTCTCGTGCTCGCCCGTGGATCCCCCGGTGAGGAAAACGATGCGTTCGGCCAGGTCCGGAATTTCCCCGGAGAGGATTCGGTAAAATTCGGCCCCACTCATCTCTGGCATCTTCAAATCGCAAAGGATCACATCGACTTGCTCGTCCTGGCGGAGACGTTCGAGGGCATCGGTTGCGCTGGCGAAACACTCGATATCGTGGGACTCGAGGGCGCGAGCGGTCGCCGAAAGAACACCTTCATCATCATCGATTACTATCAGTCGTCCTTTCCGTTCTTCTTGACCTTCGATGGGGGTTGCTCGTTGAGACGATCTCCGAGCCACTGTGGGAAGGACAATCCGGATTGTTGTGCCCTGGCCGAGCTCGCTGTCGACCTGGATTTCCCCGCCGGCGGACGCGATGATGCCGTGGCAAATCGACAGCCCGAGGCCGGTTCCTTGATCCACCTTTTTGGTCGTGAAGAAAGGATCGAAGATCCGAGCTTGGACTTCCGAGGGAATGCCTGGCCCAGTATCTTCGACGAGAACGCCAAGCGTTCCTGCCTCGGAATCTCCGAGAGAGATGGTCACTTGGTTTTGTTCTTTGTGTCCAGGGCTAATTGCATGGGCGGCGTTGATGAGAAGATTGACCAGGACTTGTTCGAGACGGCTCGGCTCGATGGCAACAAGGGGAAGATCTCCTTGAGAAACAAGCTGGTTGTCGACGCGTGCTCTGTCGATGAATTCCCGGGATGTCGCCTTGACGGACGATTGGACCGTGGCGGCGATATTTGCCTGGTTTTCGGCCTCGTCTCCCGGTCGAGTGTAACTTCGCAAATCCGTGACCACGTTTGCCGTTCTGGTGGCGGCCCGTTCGATCTCATCTTGTGCTTCGAGCGCGCGTTCGAGGCTGCGCAGCTGGACTTCGTCGGGGAACTGTCCTTGCTGGAGGGTTTGGAGCACTCGATCGACGCGATCGCGGACGTAGGAGACATTTGCAGAAATAATGCTCAGCGGGTTATTCATCTCGTGCGCCACTCCGGCCGCCATCGTACCCAGGGAGGCCATCCTGGAGGCCTGGGCGAGTCGCTCCTGCAGGAGCTTCTCTCCTGTAATGTCTCGCACGACCATGACCGCACCAAGCATGTCCCTGCCATTGAGAATGGGAGACACGCTATCGGAGATGACCCGTTCACCGTGAGCCGTCACGAGAATCGCTTCGTGAAGCTGAACTGGATTCCTGGTGCGGAGCACGTCTGCAAACGGAGTCACCAATTCGCCTCGCACCCTCAGGTGCAGAAGATCGTCTGCCGGCTTTCCGACGGCCGATGTCGAGTCGACACCCAACAGCTGTTCGGCCGCCGGATTGAGCATGCTGACAATACCTTCGACGTCGCAAACGACAACCACGTCGGCCAGGGTTTCCAGCGTTGTCGAGACCCAGCGTTGTTGATACCGAAGTTGCCGGTCCATCTCGTGGCGGTGAAGGCTGACCTCGATAACGCTTCGAAGTTCGGCGGATTTGACCGGTTTGAGGAGATATCCGTAAGGGTCGCTTGCTTTGGCTCGTTCCACCGTCCCTTCATCGGCGTGCGCGGTCAGATAGACCACGGGGACATCGAACCTGGAATGGAGGATTTCTGCGGTTTCTATGCCGTCGCGCTCCCCCTTGATGCGTATATCCATCAAGACGAGATGAGGACATCGTTCGGAAGCGAGTTGAAGCGCCTCTTCGCTCGACGATGCGATAGCGTAGGCGTTGTATCCCATGCTCTCCAATGTTTGCTGCAGATCCTTCGCGACAAGTCGTTCATCTTCTACGATGAGGATCGAGCTTCGGATATCTGTTAAGATCTGTTGCATGCTGTTCTTCGCCCGGGTGTGAGCGCTGGTTGGGGCAACGGTGTGGTGCTGGCGGTTTTGGGACTGATGAGTAGGGTGCTGTGGTGTTGCCGGCCTATCTGGTCATTGGGGTACCTGCGGTGCGTCTTTCTCACGCGCTGCGTCTCATAAATGGTGGGCAGTCCTGGGTAGGACGGCAACCTAGTGGTGCGCAGGGGCAGGAAATCCCGTTAATATACGGGGTTTTCGTCTTCTGAGAAGGGTTGGAGCCGATGTGCGATAGCTCACCGACCGTCTGGCCGGCGTGGTTGCCTCTTCGGGGTCGGCTTGCCGGCTCGTCTTGACACCGTGAAGTGATAGGGGCTCCATTGTGAATCGGACGCCGTGCGCCCGCCGCAATGGCGGGGTATCCTTCCCGACACGTTCGGCGCGATGAACTATGCCTGACCTTCATCTACTAACTGCTCGTGGGAGCTTCCGTTGACCGCTCAGTTGGGAGCAACCACAAGACCTGCCATCTTGGTGGTTGACGACGATGAGCTCGTCCGCCGCGTGGTCAAGCGAACCTTGCAGGCCGAGTTCGAAGTTTCTACCGCTGAAAGCGCTCAACGAGCGCTCGAACTCCTCGACAAGGGCAATGAATACGTTACCGTCGTGTGTGACCTCTCGATGCCGAAGCTGGGAGGTTTGGAGCTCCTGAAGTTGATCAAGGCGCGAGACTCGGAACTCCCTGTGATCATTCTCACCGGACAAGGGAGTTTAGAGAGCGCAATGGAAGTCATCCAATATGGTGGGTTTCGGTACCTGACCAAACCCTTCGAGGGTGAGGAGCTGACGGACGCGGTGCGCTCGGCCTCGGCGAGTCGGCAACTGGAGCTTCTGAGGCGTCGTGCAGTGGAGATTTGCGATTCGGGCGCCTGGAGAGTTTCCTCATCGGAGGATCTGGATGGGCATTTCGATGAATCTCTTCACAATGTGTGGATGGCGTATCAGCCGATTTTCGATAGTTCGGGACGAGAAATTTATGGCTACGAGGCTCTTGTCCGTTCTCAAGGCCCCCGGCTGACGAATCCGGGGTTGCTCTTCGACGCTGCCGAGCGGCTAGGGCGGGTACGGGATGTGGGTCGAGTCGTGCGTTCGCTCGTCGCGCGGGAGCTTCATGCAGCTCCTCCGGACGCCAATATATTCGTCAATCTGCATGCCCTCGAACTCGGTGACGCTGAGCTCTACTCGCGGGCAGCTCCGCTTTCCAGATGTGCCGAGCGAGTGATCTTGGAGATCACCGAACGTGCATCACTCGATCTGGTCGCGGATCTTCGAGATCGCATTGCGCGGCTGAGGGAACTCGGTTACCGGCTTGCCATCGATGATCTTGGTGCTGGCTATGCGGGCCTGGCCAGTTTTAGTGAAGTGGCACCTGATGTAGCGAAGCTAGATATGTCGCTCGTTCGCGGAGTCGATACAGACCTTCGCAAAGCTTCGATTGTTGGGTCGATGTTGACAGTTTGCCGCAGGGATCTCGATACGCGGGTCGTTTGTGAAGGGGTTGAAACCGAGGAGGAGCTGAACCGGTTGAATGAGTTGGGTGCCGATCTGTTGCAAGGGTTTTATTTGGGAGTACCTCGGGCTGGATTTGCC
>CAYTRQ010000393.1:0-5393 GCA_964440025.1 uncultured Polyangiaceae bacterium
AAGCTCGACGAACCGCTCAATATTCCAACGTTCCTTTACCACATGAAGCCAGTATTTCAGGCTCAGGTGGAGAAGGAATGCGCTGCGCTCCGACGACTCAATCTCGAGGTGCCCGGGCTCGACGACCGATTCGTTCTCTGACGGGCTCCGGCTTGGCTAGCGGATTCCGGCTAGAAATCCGGGCGAAGATCGCCGCTGGACCACCGATTCGTTCTCTAGCGATTGATGTCATCGCCTTGGAAAAGGTCTCGGAAGTTTTGATTGCCGCTCGTTCGCGGCGGCTCCGTGGGCGGAAATCTGCAAGGCTGGGTACTCCCGCACCAGGGTCGAAGCTTGGTTTGGTTGGAGATCCGGCGTCAATGCCGCCCTGCTAGCGTACTGGAAAAAGTTAACATAATGTTTCTTATGCGCGTTTTTGGTTCGAAGGAGGGAAGCCGGCGGCCCCAACAAAGAGGCTTTGGTCCAGACACGTGCCGCCAAAGAGCGCTGTCGACTTTGCGCTCAGCGATCATTTATCAGGCAGCGGTGCTATGACGATCGCAAAAAAAGCCAGCTCCGCCCTCAACGCGACGCCGTTGAGTCCTGCGGAAAAAATGTCGTCCTGCTGGTGACCGAGCTTCCTCGCCATGCGGTGGCGTTTCTGGTGAACTAGACTTGTTCGCTCCGGAAAACTCGGCCCTATGGCCCGCCCCGGATCGGGTAGCTCGGTGGGTGCCGAGTCCGCACTGAAATCATCCCCATGATCCGCCCCCCTCAGATCTGCAGCGCCGCGGCTATGCTTTTGGGTCTCTGTTCCGGATGCAGTGGAAAAAACGAAGTGCCGACCAACCGAGACGCCGCTTCCGAGGCTTCCCAGCAGCCGACCTCCGTGGAAAAGCTTGCTACCAAGACGCACGCGGTCGCGATGGGTCGAGATCCCCACACTCGAGTTCCGACTTTGCTCAAAATGAGTGCGCCCGTTCGGGCTACGGATCGTCGTTCGGCACGAGCAGCAGCCCGTTCCCACCTGCGTCGTGAAGCTTTCCGCTACCGTGTCGGTGAGCGCGCTGTCTCGGGGCTGGAAGTCGCATTCCAGAACCAGAGAGCCGAGGGTCCCGTTCTGGTGGCCTATCGACAGCGCTTGGATGGCATCGAGGTCTTGGACTCACGGACATCGGTCTTGATGGACCAAAATCTCTCTCTTTTAGCGATTGGCGGAGCACCGAAACAGGTGCTGGACCGGACACCAAGCGATTTCTCCCTTGCCAACGACGAAGCGATCACCATCGCGCTGTCCGATCAACGCGGAGTTGCGGTCGAGCCCCATGAGCTCTCTCGTGAAGTGCGGGATTCTGGTGGTTTTTATCGACATTCCCTCGAGACTCGGGCTTCGCGTCCTGGAGGGCATTTCTCGCTCTCGGCGCCGGCCCGGGCCAAACGCGTGTATGTTCCGACGAATGGAGGCCTGACGCCCGCCCATTGGGTCGAGCTCTTCACCGAAGATAGCCAGGAGACGCTTGCGCACCGCTATCTGATTTCGAGTCTCGACGGCAGTATTTTGATAAAAAGCGACCTCATGGCCGCCGCTCACACCTATCGCGTCTGGGCGCATCCGGAGGAAAACCTTGCCCCGCGACAATCACCACTATCGAGCGTGACCCCTCATCCCACGAGCGAGCCTGACGGATTCGTTCCATCACCTATTGACTCGAGCTTGGTGACCGTCGAGGCACTGAACCGGAACCCAGCTGGGAACCCCGATCCTTGGTTACCCGCTGATGCCAGCACCACGGCCGGCAACAACGTCGAAGCTTACGCCGATCTCTCCGCGCCGGACGGGTTTTCGGCGGGTGATCTCCGCGCGAGCACGACTTCGCCGGGAACGTTCGATCATTCCTATGATTTGTCCTTGGGCCCGCTGGCAAATGAGGAACAGTCTCAGGCTGCCGTCACGCAGCTATTCTATATCACCAATTGGTTGCACGACTGGTACTACGACTCCGGTTTCACCGAGTCCGCGGGAAACGCCCAACTGAACAATTATGGACGCGGAGGCGCTGGTGGAGATGTCCTTGTCGCGCAGGCGCAAAACGGTGCTCTCGATGGAGCTCTCGACAACGCCAACATGCTCACCCCTTCCGACGGGATGTCGCCGCGGATGCAGATCTTTATTTGGTCTGCCCCTCGCGTGGTCCAGTTGGAGTTCGAGCCAGGCGGGAGCGCAGCTACCGGGGTGGCGGAGTTTGGCCCCGAACAGTTCGCTGTCGAGGGGCCAGTCGTCTTGGTTGATGACGGTGCGGGAAACGTCACGGACGCCTGTGACGGCATCATCGGGGATCTCGCGGGGCAAGTTGCACTGGTCGATCGGGGGAACTGTTCTTTCCAAGAGAAGGTCCAAGTTGTCCAAGAAGCGGGCGCTGTGGCGGCTCTCATTGGCAACAACGTCGAGGGGCCGCCTCCGGCCATGGGCGGCGAGTCAACGAGCATCACGATCGGTTCCCTTTCCGTGAGCCAAGCAGACGCCGAAGAGCTCAAGGCTGCTTTAGTCAATGGCAACGTCTCCGCTGCCCTTTCTTCAGAAGTGAGGCCGCAGCGTTCAGGGAGCCTCGATTCAAGCATCGTGGCGCACGAGTGGGGCCACTATCTCCAGGAGAGATTGGCTCCCTGCGGAACCAGCATGTGTCGGGCAATGAGCGAAGGTTGGGGTGATTACGTTGCGCTTCATCTGCTTCTGACTCAGGGAGAAGATCCTTCCCTGGCCTATCCGATCGGCTCTTACGGAAGCCGGGCACTCGGCCCTGATGTCTACTTTGGGATCCGACGCCTGCCCTACTCCACCAATTTCGACGTCAATCCCCTGACCTTTCGGCATCTCTCCGACGACGTTTCTCTACCGAGCACCGTGCCGATCGCCGATTCTGGGATGCCCAATTCGGAGATCCACAACGCCGGAGAGATCTGGGCGTCCATGCTTTTTGAGGCCTACGCCGCGGTGATTGAGAGCGCTCGCGCCGAAGGGCAGGATTTCGAGCACGCTCGGCGTGCCATGACGGATTATGCGGTCATCGGCCTTTCGCTCATGCCTCCCCAGCCGACGTTTCTCGAGGCGCGGGATGCCTTGCTCGCAGCTGCGGAGGCCGGCGATCCGGCCCATGCGATGGCCATGGCTCAGGCATTCGCCCGGCGTGGTGCGGGCTCTTGTGCCGTCTCACCACCGAGAGATTCCACCGACTTCGTTGGAGTCGTCGAAAGTTTCGAGCTCGCTCCCGATCTCAGCATCGAGACCATCGAGGTCGTGGATTCTCCCTCCTGCACCAACGACGAAGACGACGCGCTCGATGTTGGCGAACATGGCTTCGTCCGAGTGTGGCTGCAAAACAAGGGCTTTGCTGAGGCCCTGGACGTTCAGGTGGAGGTTCAGGCGGAGACGGACGTCGCATTCTTTCCAGACACAGCTTCCTCGGAGCTCCCCTCCTTACCTCCACTCGAGCGTGGAGCGGTTGATATTCCCGTACGACTCGACGACTCAACGACTCAAGCCACGCCCTTGCCCTTGAGCGTCGACGTGAGGGCGAGCGAAGCGTGTGAGCCAGAGCTTTCCGCTTCCACCGGTGTATGGACGCACTACGACGCCGCAAGCTCCACGTTCGATGACGTTGAGGTCGGCGATTCGGTCTGGACCCCGGAGGGAAGCGAAGGAGAGCTCATTTGGCAAAGGGAGCTGACTCCTGAGCCTCTGGATCATTTCTGGCGGGGCAGGAACGCCAGCCATGTGAGCGACACGACTCTCGTTTCACCCTCAATCGAAGTGAGCGCGAACGATTCCTTCTCTCTCAGCTTTTCTCACAGTTACCAATTCGAAAGCAGCCAAGGGGAAAACTGGGACGGTGCGGTCGTGGAAATCTCTACGGATGGCGGTCTCAGTTGGGAAGACGCTCTCACCGAAAGCGAAGACGGACCGGACTACACGGGCACGATCAGCGATCTCGCCCAAAATCCCTTGGGAGGACGAAGCGCTTACACTGGGGAGAATTCGGCTTGGCCGGGTGAGACGGCAGAGACCATCGATTGGGGGACGCAACTCGCCGGTGAAACCGTACAGGTTCGCTTCCGCATCGGGACAGACGAGCTCGTTGGCGAGGAAGGGTGGCGGATCGACGACATTTCCGTGCAGGGAGTGAGCAACATGCCGTTCCGCTCTCTCGTCTCCGATACGGCTGAAGAGTGCGTCCACGAGGACCCCATGACTACCGGCGGAACGACCGGAAGTGGCGGAAGCTCATTCGGGGTCGGAAGCTCACCAGCGACCGGTGGAAGCTCCGGCGGGACTCGGGCCGCCGGCGGTGACGCGACAGGAGATTCCAGTGGAGGGCGAGTCTCCAGCGCGGACGGAACCGGGGGGGCTGCCACGGGGGGCGAACTAGGCAGAGGCAATGCGGCGAACTCTGGCGTTGATGATGCTTCCCCCAGCGATGGTCGAGACGGAGGCAGTGCGGACGCAGAGAACGGAACCAACAACGAGGGCGGTTGCGGTTGCTCCTCCCCCGGGAATCATGCTCCCCCCTCACGTCGGATGCTGGTTTTGTTCGGAGCGCTGGCCCTCCTACCGGTGGCCCGGCGGCGGGCGGGCAGCCTCCCGCGGAGCGGGCTGCTAGGATGGGCCCATGGCCGCTGACCCCGTCAAGAGTCGGGCGACTTACGAGGACGTGTTGAACACGCCCGAGCACGTCACCGCGCAGGTGCTCGACGGACAGCTCTACACCTCGCCCCGACCGGGGATGCCGCACGCGGCGGCGGCGAGCGTATTGGGCGAGGAGCTGGGGCCGCCCTTCAAGAGGGGACGTGGGGGGCCAGGCGGTTGGCTCTTGCTCGACGAACCGGAATTGCATCTTGGTGAGGAAATCCTCGTTCCCGACTTGGCGGGTTGGCGTCGCACCCGGCTTCAGCAAGTGCCCAAGACCGCCTTCGTCGAAGTGGCACCGGACTTCTGCTGCGAGGTGCTTTCGCCCAGCACCCAGCGCCTCGATCGGGTCCTCAAGCTACCGATCTACTCCCGCGAGGGCGTGGTCCACGTATGGTTAGTCGACCCCATCTACCGCACGCTCGAAGTCTTCGAGCTCCGCGATGGAGTCTATGCACTGATCGCGACACACAGCGATGACGCCAAGGTTCGCGCCGTGCCCTTCGACGCGATCGAACTTGATCTCGCTTTGCTGTGGGCCGACGTCGAGCCGACACCAATCCCCGAGCGCTGAAGAAACCTTTCCTTGAGACAGAGCCTCACGGCCTTTCGAAAGCCCCTTTCGAAAGGTCATGCGGCGGGGCAGCGACGAAGCGCCATTTGTAGACGGGAACTAGCTCTAGTTCGCGTCCACAAAGGACGCGAACCAAACAAGCAAGGAAGCGTTCAGCGT
>CAYTRQ010000394.1:0-4622 GCA_964440025.1 uncultured Polyangiaceae bacterium
GAGATTGCTCCGATCGACGCCCGAGCGACGGGCCGCTTCCGAAAGGTTTCCGCCCGCGCGGACCAAGAGGCTTTCGAGGTAGCGGCGCTCGAAGGTGGCGCGGGCATCAGCCAGCGGAACATCGGAGAGATCGTAGCTCGGGGTCGGCTTGGCATCTTGGATTTCGGCGGGGAGATGGGCGGGAGTGATGTCGCTCCCGGCACAGAGGATCAGTGCACGCGAGATCGCATTTTCGAGTTCGCGGACGTTACCTGGCCAATCATAGCGGACGAGCAGCTCGAGCGCCTCGGGGGAAAGGCGGGCCGTTTCGACCCCCAGGCGAGGGCCGTGCTTTTCGATGAAGTGCCGTGCCAAGGGAAGGATCTCCACTGTTCGATCGCGGAGCGGTGGGACATGGAGTGAAAATACATTGACGCGATAGTAGAGATCTTGGCGGAACTTCCCTTCATCGACCATTTCTCGCAGATCTTGATGAGTGGCGGCGACCACCCGGACATCCACCTTGCGTTCGCTTTTGCCGCCGACCGGCCGAACGGTGCCTTCCTGAAGTACGCGAAGCAGCAAAACTTGGGAGGTGGAAGAAAGCTCGCCGATCTCGTCGAGAAACAGAGTCCCGCCATCCGCTTGTTCGAAAAAGCCTTGATGCTGCTCAGAAGCCCCGGTGAAGGCTCCCCGTGCGTGCCCGAAGAGCTCGCTTTCAGCGAGTGTGTCCGTGAGCGCGCCGCAATTGACCGCAACGTATGGCTTCTCACTGCGATAGCTGCGTTTGTGGATCTGGCGCGCCAGCAGTTCCTTGCCCGTGCCACTTTCCCCGTTGATCAACACGGTGGCGTCGAGCGGAGCCACCCGATCGGCGAGCGCCATGGCCTCCTTCATGGCGCGAGAAGCAAGAACGGCTCCGCCGATGTCGCGATGTGCAGCGACTTGTCTCTCCAGGTAGTTGTTGCGTTGGATGAGCGTATGGTGTTCCACCGCGCGGGAAACCGAGCGCAGGATCTCTCTCGTCTCTTCGAACGGTTTGAGGATGTAGTCGTAGGCTCCCCGTTTCATGGCGTCGACCGCTCCCTCGATGGTGCCGCGCCCGGTCATGAGCACGACGAGCGGGGGGGTCTGCACGGACGACAGTTCCTGCACGATGTCCAGAAGTTGGGTTCCTACGCCATCGGGAAGCTCCAGATCCGTGAGAATCATGGCGGGGAGGACGTCCGCACCGTGGAGGGCGTCGATGGTCGCTCCCAGATCGGCAAAGCAATGGACGACGTAGTCAGCGCTCCGCAGCACACGTCCGAGCACGTTGAGTAGCTGGGGGTCATCGTCGACGACGAAGACGTGCTGTCCAGCCTGTGTTGGCATCGAGAAGCTCCCCGCGGGACTCATCCTTCAAGAGTAGCTGAGGGACCTGGGCAGACCAAAGTGGCGCAGGAGTCTGCGAAGCCACTTGGTTTTCTTTGATCCGGATTTCCTCCGGCTTGCGCCGTGGCTCGGACTATGGGCCGAAGGGTTATTCGTGCTGGTGATGGACTTCGAACGGTGGGCCGATCGGCTGTGTGCAGAGGTGGCTCGTGTAAGTGGGTGCTCAAGCCCCACCTGGGTCAGGCAGACCTCCTTGGAGGGTGAGATTCCTTTTGGGCTGAAGTGTCGAGACCCGGGTGGGGCTCGAAAACCCTTCCCTGACCAACCGCGTGTTGATGTTGGAGTGGTATGTTCATTGCAGGATATTCTTTGATGGTCGAGCGTTGGCTTTGGTTCACTGGTCTCCGCGAACGGCAAAAACGGTCTTATTCTTGGATTCATGGAGACGATTCCCTTCTTCGTGGGAAAATGGGGAAGGAAATGTGCGAATTGGTGGGCCGTCCAAAGAGCCGCTTGGTCAAGGTGTGGGGGGAAGATGAGCATTGATTCTCGGGATCTGGCGTCGACACAGTCCCTCTCCGAAAATGGAGAGAAGACTCTACCGGCGGACGACGTGAAATCGCTGACGGAGGTGAGCGACACGCGATCGCTTGGGGAGGGGGCTCCCCAGGCGGTTGAACGCTTGGGGGGCTCCGGCCAAGTGGATCGGGAAACGGATGAGTTTCGTAGTGGCGTGCACCAACATAGCGCAGCACCCAGCCTCCGCGTTCCCCAGGAGGAGGTCATGCGCGGGAGCCTTGATTCGGAGGTTCTCGATAGCCTGCTCGAAGGATTCCAGATCGTTAGTCCAAACTACCGTTATATTTATATAAACAGAGCGGCGGCGGGGCACGGCAAGCAAAGTCGCCACGATTTGATCGGGCGCTTCATGTGGGACTGCTATCCCGGCATCGACGAGACCGACATGTTTGCACTGCTCAGTCGGTGCATGGAACAACGGGCTTCGGGAAGCATGGAGAGCAAATTTCGCTTTCCCGATGGCTCGGTGGGGTGGTTCGAGATCCGCTTTCAGCCGGTTTCGGCGGGGCTCGCGATCCTCTCGATCGATATCACGGAGCGCAAAAGAACCGAACAGGCGTTGCGACGAACCAACCGCTTGTTGCGGCTCTTGCGGAGGTCGAGTGAGCTGGCCGCGGACGTCTCCAGCGACGAGGAATTGAGTCGCGCATTCTGTCGCGTGCTTGTCCGGGACTGTGACTACCTCTCAGCGTGGGTGTCTCTGGGGCTCGTCGACGCTGGTACTCCGCTGCTTTTGCCCGGCTCCTACGGCGTCAACCCCGCTGCCGCCGAGACCGCTGAAATGTTGCAGCGTGTTCCGCTGATCGCCCGTTTGATGAGCTGTGCAGTAGAGACCGGAGAAGTGCAAATGGCTCGCCTGCGCACCTGCGAGCTTGGGCCAGAGACTGACGAAGACATCCGTATTTTGCGGCACTTTGGCGTTGAGTGTTGTGCCATGGTGCCCGTGCGACCGGCGGACGATCTCGTCGTCGTGGTGACTGTTTGTGGAAGTGATGCGGAGGGCTTTGGGGACGAAGAGTTGGCCGTTCTCCAAAAGGCTGTTGCGCAAGTGGGAGGAGCCCTCGAAATCCTTCGCGCCGAGGCGGGGTGGGCCAGAGCCAGTCGTCAGTTCGAAGGAGTGCGCAACCGAAGTCGAGCCATCTTCGAACGCATGCCGCACGCCGCGTTCGTTTGGCAAAAGACGGAGGATGGGTTTGCCGTAGCGGACATGAACGAGGCGGCAGAGCGATTGTTCGACGACGCAGGCTCGCTTCTGGGGAGCTGTCCCGCGGCCTTCGAGATCCCGTATCTTCTGGAGGATCTGGTTCATTGTTCCCAGAGCGGTGAAATGATTTCTCGAGAGGAGATCTGTCGCTGGGGCAGTGCCACGAGGCCCCGTTATATTCAACTCAGCTACGCGCAAGTGCCTCCGGATCTCGTTGTTCTCTACGCTCGAGATGTGACCGAGCAGCGGGAAACGGAGCAACAACTCGTGGCTTCTCAGAGACTCGAAGCGGTCGGCCAGCTTGCGGGCGGTGTTGCCCACGATTTCAATAATTTGCTGAGCGTGATTCTTACCTGTGCTGGATTCGCCGATCAGGGGCTCGAAAAAGAAAGCTCGGCTCACGAGGATATTCAGCAGGTTCTCCAAGCGGGAAGGAGAGCCTCACGGTTGACGCGGCAGCTTCTGGCCTTCAGTCGCAAACAGATCCTCGAACCCCGTCCAACCCATCTCGACGAAACCATCCGTGAGATGGAAAAGATGTTTCGGCGCATTTTGGGAGAGGACATCGAGATCTTGGTCCAATCGACGCCAGAGCTTGGCCGAGTCATGACCGATCCGGCTCAGCTCGAGCAGGTTCTCATGAACCTTGTCGTCAACGCCCGGGACGCAATGCCGGCCGGCGGGAGGCTCACGATTGCGACGAGCAGCGTCGACGTTCAGGAGCTCGAGGCTGAACAGCTCAATCTGTCCCCCGGGCGCTACATCGTCTTGTCAGTGAGTGACACGGGAGCTGGCATGAATCGTGAGATGTGCGACCGAGCGTTTGAACCGTTCTTCACCACCAAAGAACACGGGACTGGTTTGGGCTTGGCGACGGTTTTCGGCATCGTCCGGCAGAGCGGCGGCAACATCGTGGTGGAGAGTGAGCCTGACCAAGGTTCGACGTTCCGGGTTTACTTGCCGGAGGCAACCGTGGAGGCCATCCAAAACTCACTTTTGCCTCCTTCGCGTCCGAATTCGGTGGGTCATGAAAAGATCTTGGTGATCGAAGATGATGACGCTTTGAGGGCGGCTTCGGCCCGCATTCTCGCCTCGGCCGGCTACCGGGTGTATACGGCTGGCGGCGGAACCGAGGGGATTCGGCTGGTCGAGGAGCACGGTCACTTCGATCTACTGCTCACCGACGTCATCATGCCCTACATGAATGGGCGAGAAGTGGCGGACCTGCTTCGTGCTCGTTGTCCGCAGATGCGCGTCCTGTTTACGTCGGGTTACACGGATCGGGCCATCGTCGAGCACGGGGTGCTGGAAGCCGGCACGCAGTTCATTAGCAAGCCATTTTCGATACCCGAGCTGCAAAAGAAGGTGCGCCAGGTGCTCGACGAAGCGACTCTACCGCGGCTTGCCTGAAATCGCGTCGCGAACTACGTCGGCGGGGCGAGCCCTGGACTGGGGACGCATCCACAGGGGCCTTCTCCAGCGGTTC
>CAYTRQ010000394.1:4632-5374 GCA_964440025.1 uncultured Polyangiaceae bacterium
CGGGCCGAGCCCTGGACTGGCGTGTTCTTCGACCCGATTGCGTCCTCGCTGTTTCGCCATATAAAGCGCGACATCGGCTGTTTTCACCAGTGCGTTTTCGAGCTCCGCCAAAGAGCTCTCGTCTGCCCCCGTCAGGACTTCGGTCGAGCTCACGCCCAGGCTGACCGTTTGCCGGCCGGCGGCCCCGTGCGCTTCGGTGCGCGTCACGAAGCTTGCACGGATGCGGTCTGCCAGGCCGCGGGCTTGAAGGAGCGAGGTGCCGGGGCAGATCACGATGAACTCTTCGCCGCCGAGACGAAATGCCAAATCGCTGGGACGGACGACTTCGTCGAGGAGCTGGGCCAGGCTGGCCAGAACCCGGTCGCCGACCTCATGGCCGTAGGTGTCATTGACCCCCTTGAAGTGGTCCACATCCATCATGATCGCGCTGACCGGAGTTTCTTCGGAGCGAGCTGTTTCGAGCACTTCGGGAAGCTGCTGGCCCAGGCTGCGTCGGTTGAGGAGTCCCGTGAGGACGTCGATATTGGCCAGGTGAGCGAGCCGTTCTGTCCGCACTTCGAGGGCGCGCGTCAGGCGGCGAATACGGAGCATGGCCATGAGGCGGATCCGTAAATCTAGCTCGTCCACGGGCTTGGTGAGATAATCGTCGCCGCCGCATTCGATGCCTCGCCGGCGGTTGGTCGAGTCGGTCAGGCCTGTGATGAAGACGACAGGCACGTAGCTGACGGAGCGACTTCTGATC
>CAYTRQ010000395.1:0-5365 GCA_964440025.1 uncultured Polyangiaceae bacterium
ATGAAAGAAGCCTTGGGCCCCGATGATCTGGATGCTCGCTTGGCCAAGCAGCGAGCTATGGTGCACCAGTTTGGGCCGGGCTTCTTCTTCGACGTCCTGGAGCATGAGGAGCAGAAGCGACAGGTGCCAGGATTGCAGGCGAAACTCGCCCAGGGGAAGGAATGAGCCAGGCTGCTCTCGCCGAGATTTACGAGAGCTTGTTGGAGGGTGCTGACATGCTGCTGAGTCGGACTCGCCACTGCATGCTGTTCGGTGCTTGGCAACGGGTGGATGGGACCGTCGAACGGGTGGGTGTGTTGAGTGAGGGTTGGCGGGCCACCACCGTCGATACGGCGATTGAGAGCTTGGAGAACGCGATTCTGGAAGAAGTAAGACACGAGCAGATCCGATGTTGTGGTGTCTGCGTTGACGCGTTCGTTTATACAGAGGGGCATCGTGGAAAGAGCGACGCTTTGATTCTCCATCTCGAGCACGAATCGGGGGCTGCGGTACGTATTGTGGTTCCGTACAAATTCTGCGAGCGGAACCTGGCGTGGGGGCAGGCGTATCAATTACCGGGAGCGCCGACGCTGTTTGCGGATGTGGGCGTACCCCTCGGTGGTGGCTCGTTTGGCGGTGTCTGAAGCTTGAGTTGCTCCCGTCCTTTCCGAATGATCGACCGAGGCAGTTTAGGCTGCGCCGCGGCAATAGAAGTTGAGGAGTCAGCCTAGCCTTCTGTGCTTTCGGATCGCACCATTGTCGGTCTCGGGGGCAGGTTCTGGATCGCTGAGCCGGTTGCCCAGGCTTTGGCGCGGTCTCGAGTCTCCAGGTGGCGCAGATCGCCAAGTCCGTAAGCGGTTTGAGAGCGAGTGCGACGAAGGAGGCGAGCGCAAAAAAGCAAGAACTAGCGAACAACCCTCCCTCGATGGAGCGCCCGACAGGAGCGCCCATCACCAAGGCGCAGGCCCAGAATATTCCTGACGCGGCAGCGTTGCCGAATCGCCCGGACCCAAAGAGCGTCGAGAAGGTGCCTGAAGGTGCCGATCTGGAAACGCCAGAGCCCGCTCCCGTTCCCGACGGTCCCAAGCCGGCCATCGACCGAGTGGGGCGGCCTGCGGTGACCGAGACGGAAGACGGCAAAGTTTCTCCGGATGCGGCACAGGCAATGCGCTCTCAGCTTGCCAACCTGCCCACGGAGGATCCTTCGCTGCGAATGCAGGCCGGTCCGGCTCCGAAGGTGAAACTGGACGGCAATGCCGATCCGGCGAAGATGGTTGAGCAGCACGGCGAATTCCGAGAGAAAGTCACCGAAGCGCGGGCCAAAGGCGCGGCGGAGGCTGCGCAACCAATGGGCGAAAACAAGCTGTTTCCCGACGTGCAGCCGGAAACTCTGACGGCTGAAGTGGGAGGCGGTGGAGGTGCCGGCGCTGCGGCTGGTGGCGGCGGTTCAGGTGGTGGCGCAGCCGGCGCTGGCGGAGTTGCAGCAGGCGGTGGAGCCGCTGGGGCTGCAGCCGGAGGCGATGCGAGCGATGCAGTCGGCATCATCGCTGAGGAAAAGAAAGGTGATGCCGTACGGAGCGCGGTGAGCAGCGCGAAGACGCAAGCCAGTGATGCGCAAAGCCAGCACGCGACTGAACTGATACAGGCGCAGACCGAGCACGCCAAGGCCGTGGCCGCCGCAGAGGAGAAAAGTGCTGACGAGCAGAAGCGGGCTCGCGAGCAGGCGCGAGGCGATGTGGCGGCAGCTCGGGGCAGTTGGACGTCGGCGCAGCAGAGCGAGTTGAGCGAAAGCGACGAGAAAGCCAGCGCCAAGGTGAGCGAGCAGGCCGAGGAGATCGCAGCGAAGAAGAGCGAGGCCGACAGCAAAGCTCAAGACGAAATCCAGTCCGGGAACGAGAAGGCCGAAGCGGAGCGCCAGAAAGCGGCTCAGCAAGCGCAGCATGAGAAGGCCAAGGGTCAGAGGGAAAGCGGCGGCATCTTCGGGTGGGTGGCGAGCAAGGCGAAGTCGTTCTTCGACTCGATCAAGCAAGCCATCAGCGCGGTGCTGGAGGCAGCTCGCAAGGCGATCAAGGAGGCCATCGAGCTAGCAAAGAAGGCAGCCGTGGCGGTCATCGAAGCGGCTCGCAAAGCAGCGGTGGCCTTGGTCAAGGCAGCTGGCGATTTTCTCATCGAGCTGGGCGGAGCGTTGCTAGCGAACTTCCCAGCACTCCGTGAGAAGTGGGAAAACGCCATCAAAGGCTTCGTCGCTGCAGCCGAAGACGCCATCAACAAGGCAGCCGAAGCGCTCAAGAACGCGGCGGTGGCCCTCCTGGACGCCTACGCAGCCGCCTGGGACGCAGCCCTCGGCCTGCTCGAAAAGGGCCTCAACGCGGCGGTGGACTTCGTCGCCAAACAGGTGGACGGAGCCATCAAATTCGCGAAGGGCATCGCCGACAAGCTGGGCGCGTTCGTGCAACTGGTCGGCGACGTTGCCGACGACCCCATCGGCTGGATCAGCAACCTCGGCGCCGCCGTGGTGGACGGTATCAAGAACCATTTGTGGAGCGCCTTCAAGAGCGCAGTGAACCAGTGGTTCCAGGCGAAGGTGCAGGGACTGCTGTCCGTTGGCGCTACCGTTTGGAAACTGGTGACCGGAGAGCTCGGCTTCTCCGAGATTGCGAAGATGGCCTGGGGCGCCATCCAGGCGATGATCCCACCGACTCTCGTCCGCATCCTGATCGAGAAACTGGTGGCGATGATCGTGCCTGCAGCCGGTGCGCTGATGGTGATCATCGAAGGCCTTCAAGCAGCGTGGGGCACGATCTCCCAGATCATTCAGGCACTGGAGACGTTCATTGCGTTCTTGAAGGCGGTGAAGGGCGGAGGTGCTGGGCCGAAGTTTGCAGCTGCTCTCGCTCAAGCAGCCATCGTGGTGCTCGACTTCGTGGCGAACTTCCTCTTGCTCAAACTGGGCAAGGGGCTCAAGGCGCTCGCCGGGAAGCTGAAGGGCATTGCCCGCCGCTTGATGAAGAAGAAGCGCGCGATGAAGAGCAAGCGCGGCAAGGCGAGTGGTCGAGCTCGTCGACGCAAGACGACGGGGCCGCGAAGGCGGAAGCGTCCGACGGCCGCTGCGAAGCGACGACGCAAGAAGGACCCGAATCAGAAGAGGCAGGATAAGAAGCAGAGAGACAGGCGTCGGGCACGACAGATCGTCGACCGGGTTGCAGCAGCGTTGGGTAAGCCGGTTTCTGCGGAGACGCCGGAAGAAGCCGTCAAGAAGAAGCGGTCGAAAGCGAATACGCTCAAAGCCCGCTTTCGTGGTCGGACGCCGAGAGGCATGCGTCTCGTTGTCCGGTTAGATGAAAGTGTGGCCGGCGTGCGCCAGGACAAGGATGTCGACTTCACGGTTTCGGTAAATCCGTCGAAGCGAAGCTCCGCGAAGGTGACAGGCTTGAAGACGCTACTGGAGCGGTTCGCGAGTAATCTTGCGCCGGCCCATCCTGCTGCGAAGCCGGACATCAAGAAGTCCGTTTCGAAAGTGGAGAAATCTGGTCGGACCATCAAGAGCTTCGGACAGCTCAAGGGGGTGATCCGTCGAACGCCACCATTGTCTGCAGTGTACCAGTCGCCGTTGTCGAGTGCCAAGGCATTTGGCAAAGCGATGAGCGGATTGCTGAGGGCGGCAATCACAACGGCGAAAGCGAAACGTGGCGTCAATGAACCCGCGAGGTCCGGTGAGGTCAACGTCGTGCGGGGCAAAGTCAGCGCCGGGGCAAGTTCGGCCGCGGCGCAGGCGAAAAGCCTGCTGCAATCGACCGTGTTCAAGGCTGGGGGACAGGGCCGGGTGGCGAAGAAGCTTCAAGACGTTGCGCTTCAGTTCCTTCAGGGCGGTGAACTGGCCCAAAGGCCGACCGGAGTTCGGGAAGGACGAGAAGTCGAGCGGGAGATTCAGGAGAAGTTGGGAGTAAAGCCTGGCGAGAGCGAGAAAAGTGCGTTCAGTGACGTGCAGACAAGAAAAACCACGAAGCCAGACCTACCGGTGGGTGATAGGTTTGGCGTCACTGACATCAAGGATGTAAGAAAGCTATCGCAGTCGGCGCAGACTCGTGCGCAAGGGGCGGGTGCTTCTACGCTAGGAACGAGCCAGAACTTGATTGTTACCGACAAGACGGAGGAGATCTCGGGACCGCTACGAGAATCGATTTTTGAGTCAGGTGGTCAAATATTCCGGTTCGACAAGGAGACGAAGACGTTCTCGACTCTCACAGACGCCGATTTTAACGGGCCAAGGATCAAGCGATGAGAAACGGCTTCTACTTTCGATTGCTGACCAGGAAGAGAATTGCCGACCGCGCATGTGGTCAAGCTTTTCTCGACATCCTTACTGAGGAAGGGGCCACGTTCCTTTTTCCCGAGTGCTACAATCTCTATGAGCCTGTGAACAAGGCCTGGGTGGGCCCGGGACCTTTTCTCGACGATTGGGAGAAGCGGGGCATCCTTTGGCGTCGGAGTCATTCGCCGAAACTGCACGGTCGTGGTGGCACTGGCCAGGCTCACGATTCGCTGTACTTCATCGTGCAGACCAACTTCCAGCAGTCGAAGCTGCTGCCGCGAGTGTTTCTCAGACTTGCTGCAATGCTGGATGCGGACATTGGCCTGCTCGGGTTCGTGAGTCCGAAGACCGTTGCTCAGCCAGTGCTAAGCGTGCTGAGTACTCTCACCTCATTTGGTCTCTACAAGTACGGAATACCCATGGTGACTTGGGGCCTTTGGCTGGGACCACCCTATGTAGAGCTCTTCGGTGAAGAAACGATCGAGTCCGCGCCATGTAAGAAAGACCGTTTCGGTTCGTCATTCTTTCTTTGTCTGACTGAGGACATTTGGGATAGCAAAAAGGATCCAGACTCGACGTCGAAGCTAGGAGAGGCTGTGGCGGAGCACCTTGGTCATGAAGCCTTTATGGGCAACGACGGCACTCCGGGTACGTTAAAGCCGGAGTTTGACTTTCCGGAAAATATCATTCGCCGGCTCAAGGCGTACTGAGTTGGGCGGCGGGCGTCCTGTCCGAATAACGGAACGAGATAAATTAGGCTGCACCGCAGAAATGGAAGTTGAGGATCCCCCCGAGCCTTTGGCGCCGTTGAATCGAGCCGTTGTCGTTTACGGAACAGGTTCTGGAACGATGAGCCGGTTGTCGAGTCCTTGGTGGGTCCGCTCCCGGTTGTAGTGCTCGACGTATTGTTGGATGACGAGGCGGAGGTAGGGTGCGCCGAGAGGGATGATGTGGTCGAGGCATTCACGCCGAATGGATCCGACGAAGCGCTCAGCGTAAGCGTTGAGATTGGGACTTCTGGTCCAGTTGCGAGCGATTTGTTCGAGCAGCTGCCCGCAGGGCTGTGAGGTGATG
>CAYTRQ010000396.1:0-5340 GCA_964440025.1 uncultured Polyangiaceae bacterium
GAAAGCTCCCGCCGCCGCTTACCCGAGGGCGGGGGAGGCGAGCACGGGCGGAGCCTTTTCCAGTGAGCCGGGGGGCTCCTGGGTGCGCTGATTTCGAGCAGCGCCCTTTGGAATCAGGCGCTGCGTTCGTCCTTGCCTCCGCTCGCCGATCGCGGCCGAGAGGGGAGGGCCTTTCGAGGTGGTGAGATGTGTTCTAGCGTCGCGCCGCGATGAGTCCAGCGGATCCGAATCACGGGGTAGATAGTCCAGACATTACGTGGAGCGACGCTCCCCGGATTGCGGGAAGCGGTTTTGCCATGGGAAGTGCCGATGTCGTTCCCGGCGTCTCGGGGGGGACCATGGCGGTCGCCTGCGGCATCTATGAAGAGCTGCTTGCTGCCATCGACTCCGTCGACATCTACGCCGTGCGCGCCGCGTTTCGGCTTGACGTTCAAGAGGTACTGCGCCGGGTTCACTACCGGTTTCTGCTGAGCCTTTTGGGCGGGATCCTGGCGGCGGTTGTCGTGATGGTCGAGATTGTCCGTCTTCCCAAGCTTCTGATTGCTCATCCGACCGAGGTCTACGCCGTCTTCTTTGGGCTCGTTCTGGCGAGCGTATTCATTCTAGGGAGGGGGATCGACTGGGGGCCGCTGCGGGCGCTCGGCCTAGTCATCGGCGCGTTGGCAGGTTTCGCTGTGGTCAACCTGGTGCCAGTCAATACACCATCTAGCCCTTTGTTCATGTTCGGCTACGGCATGATTGCCATTAGTGCCATGCTCCTTCCTGGAATTAGCGGTTCGTTCATTTTGCTGATCTTTGGGCAGTACGAGAAGGTGATCGGGGCTCTTGAACGCCTCATCCACTTGGACTTTTCTGCTCTCCTGATTGTCGTCCCCTTTGCCTTGGGATGCTTGCTTGGTATTGGAGCTTTCTCGCGGCTCGTTGCATGGTTGTTACGTCATTTCCACGACACCGTGGTTGCGGGACTCTGCGGGCTCCTCGTTGGCAGCCTCTGGCGAATTTGGCCCTACCAGGAAACCGTGACGCAGATGGTGCGTGGCAAGGAAAAAGTCCTCGAGGCGAGCCCTAGCATCCCTGCACACTTCGATGGGGCCGTTGTCGGCCTCGCACTAGCTGGCTTTTGCGCTGTGTTCCTCGTGGAATGGCTGGCGAGCTTGCGCTCGAGCCGCTCCTCCAAATAGAAGGGTCTTGCCTGTCATGACAGTCAGGCCGGTCAAGGCTCCGCCGCGGCGCGTGTCAGCCTCCTGTGTGGGATCGGTGGCGGGACCTGTTCGGGTGATGAGATACGTTCTCGTGCGTGCTTTCGAGGTATTATGCAATCATTGGGTCAACGGATTCTTCTCCTCATTCTTTCGATTGGTTCCGTCTACTTCCTAGCCGGTGCCTTCGTCGATCTCCCTCTTGCTCGAGCGCAGGGCCGGGCCTCTGCTGAAGAACCTCCGGGCGAAGGCATCGTCGATGTTGCTCCGACGGACTGCGCCAGTCCAAGGAATGCGGTCGCGTCTCTTTTCTATTGGACTCAGCCGCCTCATATCGATCTCGTTCGCGCTTCGGAGTGCTTCGAGCAACGTGGGCGCAGGCCTGGAGAGCTCCAGCGTGTAGCGGGGCAGTTGCGATCGGTCTTCGAACGCCGCGGGCTGTCGATCGATCCGGCTTCTTTTTCCCCAAAGACGGGCTGGAAGAACCCAGCTACCGGCGAGTCCGTCGTGGTTGTGCACCCGGCTTTGCCCCAGATGAAGGTGGAGAAAAATAACTCCGGTTCCTGGCTGTGGACCAAGCCCAGTCTCGATCGAGCTGCGTACCTAGCTCACGCGGGGTCGGTGATTCCCGAGAGCGTGTTGAAAAAGATTCCGGATAGCCTCCGTATCGATATTTTTGGGGTCGAGGGCTGGCAAATCATTTCGCTGCTGCTCGTCGCCGTGTTCGGGCTGGTCGTTCGCAAGATTATCCAGTTCGTACTGAGACGTCGTCTAGCTCCGGTCGCGCAACGCCTTGGTGCGGAGTCCGCGAGCCACATCGTCGACGTTTTCGCCGGGCCTGGAGCAACTCTGGTGATGGCGGGCATGCTCGCTGCGTTTTATCCTCAGCTCGAGCTACCATTTACCTTGACCGTGACGTTTTCCCTGGTGACTCGCGCCATGGTGGTCCTATCGTTGGTGCTTGCACTGTACCGGCTCGTCGAAGTCGCTGCGGATCATCTCTCGGCCAAAGCCGCAGACACGGATTCGAAGCTGGACGACCAGCTGGTGCCTTTGGTGCGCAAGGCTCTCAAGGTGATTGTCGTCATCGCGGGGGCGCTGTTTCTTTTGCAAAATCTCAGCGTCAACGTCGGTTCGCTGCTTGCCGGCCTAGGCATCGGCGGTGTGGCGGTGGCGTTGGCCGCAAAGGATACCATCGCCAATTTCTTCGGCAGCATTATGATCTTCATCGATCGTCCTTTTCAGATTGGCGATTGGGTCAAGATTGGGGACGTCGAGGGGATCGTCGAGGAAGTGGGATTTCGTTCGACGCGCGTGCGTACGTTCTACAACTCGCGGGTGACGGTTCCCAACGCGCATTTTACGGAAGCGGCAATCGACAACCTGGGAATGCGAGAATACCGGCGGTGCTTTACGACGCTCAATTTGACGTACGACACCACGGTGGAGCAGATGCAGGCGTTCGTCGAGGGGATTCGAGCCATCGTGTTAGCGAATGAGTCTACGCGGAAGGACTACTACGAGATCCACTTCTCTGGATTCGGTGCGCACAGCTTGGATGTGATGGTTTACCTTTTCTTCAAGGTCGAGTCTTGGAGCGAAGAGCTCCGTCAGCGGCACAATATCTTCATGGAGATCCTACGACTTGCGCGGACTCTCGGCGTTCAGTTCGCGTTCCCGACGCAAACGCTCCATGTGAACTACTTGGCGCAGATGGGGGCTGAACGGGTTGTACCAACTCCCAAGGAGCGCAATGAAATGGCCAACGTCATCCGGGCCTTCGGCCCAGGAGGGCAACTGTCCAAGCCGGACAGCCCGGTCATTACGGAAGGCTACATTGCAGGCACCACGGGCGGCGCTGGGGGGTAAAGCCCAGGCTCCGCCGGTTGGCTTACTCAGACTCCGATTCTGAGTCTGAATCGGTCGAGGCGAGATCGATCAGCGTCGTGATCGCTTCGATCTCACGCTTGACCCTGAGTTCTCGTTGTCTGACATCTTTGAGGACAGCCTCGGCTTTGCGTTGTTCGGCCTCGATCTCTCGAAGCCTGCTCCGAAGCGTCTCGCGTTCTTGTTCCAATAGATCCGTCGAAAGGGCCACTACTTCTCCTCAACAGCCGCTTGCTTGTTGGTTCGCACCTTGGGCCGACGCGAACTTGGTAGGCGTTTCTGTTTGGCCGCCATTCGTACCGGGCAGCGGACGAAGGAGCAACAACTTCTTCGCTTTCTGGCTATTCATCGTGTCCTTCTTGGGTCTCGGAGTCCGCCTGACCGGGGGTTCCTTCCTCTGTGTCGTTTTCGGGTCCTTCCTGGACGGGGCGCTGGAGACTATCCGGCGCGGGAGGAATCGTCGGCTCTGCTTCGTCCTTTGGTTCTGCCTCGTCCTGATGTTCAGCCTCGTCAAGGTCCTCGGTTTCTCGTTGCTGCTTTTGTCGCGCTTGCGCCGCTTCTTGGGCCTCCCGTCGCTCCTGGGCAGCCTCTGCTTCAGCGCGTTTCTGTGCCTCTTGCTCGCGCTTCTCTGCTTCTTTTCGGGCTTGCAGGATGGGGCGCGTGGGACCGCAGCCCTGCTTGAAGCCGGCGGCGTCGAAACCTGTGCGAACGTTGCCCTTCCGACGCTCGCCGTGCTCATTGGTGTAGGTTACGACCACCTTGACGTCTCTCTTTCCCCCTCGAGCAGGACTGCAATAGGAGACGAGGTAGTGCCGGAGATAGGCATCTCGGACTTGCCTGCCGAGATCGGACATCCGAAGCGGCAGCGTGTCGATGGTGTCGTACTTGAGCTTCCCGTTTTGACCAAAGGCATTGATCGCGGGGATTTCGGAGTCGGCGGGTTGGATCGAGTAGAACTGATGCTCGGTGGTATCGATGGCTCGGTAGAGTTCTCTCTCGGTTTTTCGAGCGGCGAGATCGGGACCCGTGGCGAGGGTGACGAGCGTGCCGATTTGCACGGGATGCTCGAGGCGCGAAAGCTCGTCGTCGAGGGTGGCGATGGCTTCGATGATGGCTCCATAGAGATTTCTGGACTCGTCGCCGGTCACGAAGGGAGTGAGATCTGGAACCTCGCGGTCCTGAGCTTCTTCGACCTGCTGGAACCGGCCGATGGTTCGGGGCTCCGCGGAGCCGTCGAAGACGAGAACGGTGACGGGCTGGGTTGTCGTCACCTTTTCCACGAAATGAGCCGCCCCTCGAGAGATCCGCATCAGGTCGGATTCGCTGATATCGCCGCTGAGATCGAGCAGGAGGACCGTATGGGCGCCGATGGCGGCTCTGCGAGGGAGCAGATCCACGTGCGCCGATGTGCGATCGAGGAGAACGCCGTTTTCATAGATCTTGAAGTTGTCGGAGCTCAGGTTCGTGACGGGCTCGCCGCCCTCTTCCACGGACATGTGGACGACAACGTTGGCCGGGGGCTTGGCGATGGTCTTGGCCGATCGCACCGAGGTTCCCGCTAAAAGCGAGGTTCCGCACCCATTCAAAAGCAGCGTTGAAATGGCTAGAAGGACAAGAGCAAAAAGGCGGTTCATGAGAATTGGCGTGGGGGGCGAGAGTGAGAAAGTCATTCCCAGACGGTCTTCTGGGCGAGAGCGTTTTCGAGCATCTCTCCGTTGGCCTGGGAGAGGCCAGGGGGCAGCCGATCTCTAGGAAAAAGTCCTACTTCCAGTATCTCTGCCGGATTTTGGGGGTCCCGTTCCGGCTCGTCGATGGTTGCGCCGACCACGACCGTAACTGCGTGAAAACGAGGATCCCGATGGAGCGCCGAGTAGACACCGAGCAATGGGCCAAGGTCGACTTGCGTGACTCCCGCCTCTTCGAACAGCTCCCGGGTGATCGCGGGACGAAGTTCCTCGCCCCACTCGAGCGTTCCTCCGGGCAGGGCCCACTCACCGGTGTCGCTGCGGCGGATCAGAAGAACGCGGCCGTCATGGGTCTGAGCGACAGCACTCACTCCGACGACGGGGCGCCGCAGTAGATGGCGGAGGATTTCCTTGGCGATTTGAAAGATCCCAGCGGGGATGCGCATAGGACGCGCATCCTCGCAGATCCCCCCTCAGGTATGCCAGTTCGCGTCCGTTTGTGGACGCGAACTAGGCTAGTTCGCATCCACAAATGGATGCGAACCAACAAGCAACAAAGCGTTCGACGG
>CAYTRQ010000397.1:0-5311 GCA_964440025.1 uncultured Polyangiaceae bacterium
CTTTGAAGGATTTTTGGCAATCAAGTAGCTGCAGCGAACCAGTGCCAGGTTTGCCGCAGGCCTTCCGGGAGAGCCACTTGGGGTGACCAGCCGAGGCTTTTCCTTGCTTTCGAGATATCGCAATAGCTGTTTCGGATTTCTCCCTCGCGCGGGGGCGCTTGCTGCACATCAATCGCTCGCCCAGTGATCTGCTCGAGTAGCGCGAGTAGCTCGTGGAGATCCGTCGGAATTTCGGTCCCCAGCTGATAAATCCCGCTTTCTCCCAACCTAAGACTGCGGAGTATGCCATTGCAGATATCGTGGACATGGACGTAGTCGCGGGTTTGCTCTCCGTTTCCGTAGATCACAACGGGCTTTCCGTCCCGGATTCGCCGACAGAACGTAGCGATAACCCCAGAACTGTGATCGGAGCAAGGGCCATAAACGTTAGCGAATCGTAGTGATATTGTTCTCATCCCGTAGCAACTTGCATAGGCCTGACAGAGACCTTCGACAGCAAGCTTAGAAGCGCCATAGGGAGACAAAGGGTTGGGTACCGTTTGCTCATTGATCGGTGGAGGGGTCTGTCCGAGGGTTGCGCTCGAGGAAGCCTGAATCAGTTGAGGGATTCCCCGCTTGCGCATGCCTTCCAGCAAATTGAAGGAACCGACGATGTTACTTTCGATACAGATCGCCGGATGAGCAACCGACGCAGCCACGTTGCTCTCGGCGGCAAGGTGGACGACCGCGTGAGCACCGTCGAGGGCTCGATCGACCGCAGCGGGATCTCGGAGATCCCCGTTGATGAACTCGACTCCGGACGGCGGGAGGGCTTCCCTCGAGCCCATGGTTTCGTTGTCGAGAACGATCACCCGGTAGTTTCCAGTGGACAGCATGACTCGGACCAGGTTTGAGCCGATGAAGCCGCATCCACCGGTCACTAGCACCGCTGTCGTCTCTTCGATCATCATGGCCCGCGTTTCGTCGCTCGACGAGGCGACGGAGTGCGTTTCAGCAGAAAAGGGAGTGTGTCGAAAGACCAACAGAAGGAGCTGCCGAATTGCATAGCCCCTTATCGGCTGCGTGTGCCGAATCGCGTTATCGAGCCGGTTCCCCTGTGCTGCCGTTCAGTATCGGGGCAGTGCTTGCCGGGGCCTTGGAGGCATGCCAATCTGCTCAGCAGGCCGATATGGATCTCGTGCGTCGCTATTTTTGGTTCTTCTTTTTCTGGCCCGCGCTCGTGTGGCGTCCAGGGAAGGACCGTTGACGCCCGTTTGGTCCTTGTTTCATAAGACCCCTGGTCGCCACCGCGACTGGGGGTTTTCTTTTTTGGAGCTCCTTTTATGCACCCTACGAGAAATCTGAGAGTCGTCGAAACCGATGTCCTGCCCGCGCCGGAAACCGTGACCCAGGAGATCCCGGTGACCCATCGTGCCGCTCAGACGGTCATTTCAGGTCGCCGGGAGGTTCAAGCGATCTTGGATGGGCAGGACCATCGCAAGCTGGTCATCGTCGGACCATGCTCTATCCATGATCCCGAGTCTGCCATGGAGTATGGCCAGCGGCTTATCAAGCTCCGGGAACGAGTGTCGGACGAGATAGCCGTGATTATGCGGGTCTATTTCGAAAAACCTCGTACGACGATTGGCTGGAAAGGTCTCATTAACGATCCTCATCTGGACGGTAGCAACGATATTCCCCAGGGGATCCGCACGGCTCGCTCGCTACTGGCCGATCTCAACGCTGCAGGCCTGCCAGCTGCTACGGAGCTCCTGGATCCCATCATTCCTCAGTATATCGCCGACTTGGTATCTTGGGCTGCCATCGGGGCACGAACGACCGAAAGCCAGACTCACCGAGAAATGGCCAGCGGTCTTAGCATGCCGGTGGGGTTCAAGAACGGTACCGACGGTAGCTTGACCGTGGCGATTCATGCCATGATGGCTGCGGCTCAGCCCCATAGTTTCCTGGGCATTGACGAAGCGGGTCGGGTAGGGGTGGTGCGAACTCGAGGTAACCCCTACGGTCATCTGGTCCTTCGAGGTGGGCATGAGGGGCCGAACTATGGAAGAGACCAGGTAGCCGCGGCCGCACAAGCAGCTACCGAAAGTGGTGTTCGGTCGTCCATTGTGGTCGATTGCAGCCATGGGAATAGTAGCAAAGACTATCGACGACAGCCCCTCGTGCTTGTCGAGCTAGGACGACAGGTGGCCGAAGAAGCTAGTCCCGTGATCGGTGCGATGATTGAGAGCCATCTCAACGAGGGCAAGCAGAAGCTTGGCCGATCGGAAGACCTTTCCTATGGGCAAAGCGTCACTGACGGTTGTGTTGACTTCGAGACCACGGAAAAAATGCTGTTGGATTTTGCCCGGGCGGTCTCGCGGCGTCCTCGATACAGCTTCAACAGTGGCCAAGCCGCTGAATCTGCCTGAGCGCGTTCAGTTTGGGGTCAATGGCTTCTCCGTTGCATCCTAGGCAAGGACTTTGCATGCTTTGCACGCAAAAATGAACGACGGCGTCAGCACCTACCTGAGGGACGTTTGGACGAGTGTCCGCTTGGCGGATTTGCTCGACATTTTCGTGGTGGCCGTACTTGTTTACGGCATCATGACATGGTTCCGCAAATCGCGGTCCCGGTTTGTGATGATGGGGTTCGGCGCCCTCGTGTTGCTGTATTTTGCCGCGAAGTTGCTGGGGATGTACCTGACCCTATTTCTCTTTCAGGTTGGGATTACTGTTGCCGTCGTGGCCTTGGTCATTATCTTCCAGGAGGAGATTCGCCGCGGATTTGAACGCTTGGCCACGAGGAGGCCGTTCTTGGCCACTCGGAAGGCACTCCTTGCCCCCGATCTCGTCGATACGATCGTAGAGGCGGGCGCCCATCTTGCTCACCACAAAATCGGGGCTCTGATCGTGCTCAAAGGACGTGAGCCTTTGGAACGTCATACCACCGGAGGTGTCCTTCTCGATGGCCGCGTGACGGAACAATTACTCTATAGCATTTTCGATCCCAGTTCCGATGGCCACGACGGTGCTGTCGTGATCGAAGATGGTCTCGTAACGAAATTTGCAACACACCTTCCCCTTTCCACCAATCTTTCTGGTATAGAGAAGCTTGGTACGCGTCATACTGCCGCGTTGGGGCTTTCTGAACGCTCTGATGCTCTGGTGATTGCCGTGAGTGAAGAGCAGGGCGCGATCAGCATTGCGCACGGAGGGCGACTCCAAAGACTAGAGGCCGTTAATGACCTGAAGAATAGACTGGAGAGCTTCATTGCCCAAGTTTCACCAAGGCAACCGTCGAGCCCGTGGAAACGGTTTTTGGCTAGCGACCTCGGAACGAAGGGGTTGAGCTTGGCCATTGCGGCGATTGCTTGGCTTGTTGTTTTTGGCTACCAGAGCGAAGTTGTTGCTCGGACATTTAGTGTTCCTATCGTATTCCGGAACGTGCCTAACGGTTGGATGCTCGATGAACCAAAGCCCCATGAAGCTAATGTGACGCTTAGTGGGTCTAGTCGGGCCTTTCGGCTTCTCAATCCTGAAAAGCTGACTGTCCCTCTCGACGTGGCGAACCCGAAAGCCGGTTGGCAGGGGATCAAGATCAATGAGTCGGCTCTCTCTCTTCCGGATGGTCTAACGGTGGAGCATCTTGATACCAATGTCGTTCGTTTCGAGGCGTATCCAACAACGACCATAGAAGTCCCGATCCGTCCTCGCACCAAGGGAAAGATGACTCCTGGGATCAAGTTTCACGGGATCGAGGTGGAGCCGAAGATGGCGTCGATTGTGGTTCGCAAGCGGGACAAGAATGCAATCAAAAGCGTACCCACCGAACCAGTTGATCTCACGGGCATGACCGAGACGACGACGGTTCCCGTTGCTCTGGAACTTCCTGACGATGTGCGCTTGGCGAAGGGAATGGGCCCTTTGATCGATGTGACGACCAAGCTTTCTTCAAAGAAGCAAAAGTAACTTCAGAGTCATCTTCCGAGGGGGCGGGCGGTCCCAGGCACGGGCGTAGCGGTCAGGCCCCCAAAGAAGATCTTATCTTTTCACGGGTGTTTTGCGTCTTTAGCTGGTCTTGGTGACGTTTGGTGAGGTTGTCGCCAAAAGAGGAAGAGTCCTACACAAAACAGGATGATGGCCGCATATTGTCCAGGCGTTAGTCCGAAATACCGGATGTCTCCGCCAGCGTCCGGTGTTGCCCGCAGAAAATCGAGTGGAAAACGAATCCACGGGTAGATGAGCGCTAGGGTTGCAACGACAGTACCGGGGGTACGGCTGCGTCGTTCCACGAGCACGACCGAGAGAATCAAAAGAGGCGTGAGCATCATCTCGAGCAAGCCGAGATCGAACCTCGAGCCTCCGGGAAACGCCACGGCGAGGAAATGATCGGAAAGACGGCCTGGGTGGTCGTGGACCGCGGCACATCCCATTCGTCCAAAGAACCATCCAAAGGGTAAGCCGTAGGCAATGGAGTCCGCTGCTTTCCAGCGCTCGATTGCGAATTTTTTTGTCAAGTAGAAGAAACCAATCGCAGCTCCGGCGAACCCTCCAAAGGAGGAGAGTCCTTGATGAATCATCAATAGCTTCCAAGGCTCGTTGAGGACCGTCTCGGGGTAGTAGACAAGGGTGTCGAAAACATGGCTGATCACCACGGCCGTAACCATCATCCACAGTACCAGTCGATCGAAACGATCGCCGGGGATCCCCACGCGCTTCGCGCGCCGTTCGGCAATGATACTGCCGAAAATGACGCCAATTCCTACGAGTAGCCCAAAAGGACGAACGGGGATCGGACCGAGGAGGCTGTCTGGAAGGTCGACGTAGGGAAGAATGTGGGCCAGATTGTTTAAAACGTTAGGCATAGAAATAGGGGCGTCGGGCCCATCGGCTCATTTGTTCCGCTGCTCGACTCATGGAAACGCTCGAATATTCCATTCGAGACGCTCGAGTATTCCGCAGCAGCTTTGAGGTGTTCGTGACGAGGCTTTGTTTCCGCGAGCTGACGCTGGCACAGAAGGAAAGGAGCCGAAATGCCTTGCGCACCCCGGCTCTTTGCAAGGTATGGCTCGGTTCCGTAGATCCGAGGCCATGTCTGGAAAGTCCCCCCAGCTGGCCATCAATCCGCCGGTCTTCTTTTTCGCTGGCGGTCTCTTAATCCTTTTTGTGACGTTTGGTGTCGTGGCTACCGAGCAGGCCGCCCGGATTTTCCCGGCGGTCTTGGATTGGGTCTCTACTCGATTCGGTTGGCTGTATGTCAGCTCCGTAGCTTTCTTCGTCGTATTCGCGCTGTGGCTTCTGGTGAGTCGCTACTCTTACATTCGTCTAG
>CAYTRQ010000398.1:0-5272 GCA_964440025.1 uncultured Polyangiaceae bacterium
CCCCGTACCCGCATCTCGCCCGGCATGCCCTCCGGGCACTCGTCGCCCGAGTCCCTGCCAGGCTGTCCGAAGAGAGACGGTGAGCAAGATCGAAAAGCAACGGTGAAACGAGAGCGGTCGTCATAGCGTGCGGAAGCAGTTGGGCTGATAGTTCCAGCGGCCTGCGGCTATCGGCACCGAAAATTGCCAAGAGGGTCAAAATGATGGTGCTCTCCACCACTGAAGACGCAAACGCCAAAGGAAGCCGCATCACCGAGGACTGCGTCGAGACTCGAGCACTAGCAATACGCGCCAGCCACCAGACGACGACCATCGTAAACCGATAGAGAAAAGCCGGGCCGCCGCCCAGTACGTCGAGAGCCCAGCCTAGTGCGAAGGAATGAAGCGCTCCTCTCGCCATCGACGTCTCGTGAATACCCAAATACACAACGAAGGGGAGCACGAGGTTTGGTGTGGCTCCATTGAGCAGTTCTCGCAACGGATACCCTAAAATGACCACATCCATCAACCCAGAGAAGAACTGATAGAGGACTCCCTGGAGCAAGATGAGCATGACACCGCAAAGAATGTACGCTGCACTCCGCATAGCTCAAAGCTCCCCCTTTCCTCCTGGAATACAGTTGTCTTTGACAGGTGCAACGACAATGAGCACTTCCTCGAGCCGAGAAAAATCGACCGTCGGCTCTGCCGTCACAGTCTGATAGCTACCGAAGTCGCGCTTCACCACCTCTGTGACGCGAGCCACCGAAATTCCCTCGGGAAACCGGCAGCCAACGCCACTTGTGACCAACATGTCCCCTACCTCCAATTCGTCGGAGCGGCGAACATACTCAACACGCACACTGTATTTGGATTCGTCCCCAATTCCCCGAACGAAACCACGAGCGCCTGTCCGCGACGAGATGACATCAACACCAAATCCAGCGTCGGCGACAAGAAACACCGTCGCGGTATCGCCGCTCACACTTTTGATGAGCCCGACGACCCCCCCAGGAGCAATCACCGGCATGTTTTCCCGAATGGCTGCTCCCGAATGATCGAGAGCCAGGTGAGCGATCCGGAAAAATTCCGTCGGCGTTTTCGTGGTCACCACGGCGCTGACCGTCTCGGTAGGAATCCTCTCCTTGAGTCCCAAAACCCGACGGAGTCGATCGTTTTCTTGTCGAACCCGAGCCAGCTCTCGTACCTCGTGCTGGAGGCGTTGGACCTTCCGCGAGAGACGATCGTTGTTCCGCCCGACATCCCAGAGATAGATATATTCGCTGACGATGTCGGACACACCGCGTGCCATCGCCGATGCCAAGTACTGCACAGGAGCAGCGACACGCATCAGCGTCCGATCGATAGCATTCAGCTCCTCTGGATTCCTGATAGAGGCCCGAAGGAAAAAGAAGGGCACCGCGATCAGCAAGACCACCAAGAAGGTATCCCGATAGCGCCTATAGAATCCCAAATCTGACTCCGGAACGCGAAAGAAATCTCAAGCGACGACACTCACGACAACGCCGGAACGTGCATTAACCAACCGCGACTTCCTTGAGCAGGTCAATATGGTCAAGTGTCTTTCCGCTGCCCAACACCACGGCACTGATAGGATCGTCGCTCACCATGACAGGAAGCCCGGTCTCCTCCCGCAAGAGAACATCCATATTCTTGAGCAAAGCTCCGCCACCGGTCAGCACAACACCCTTATCTACGATGTCCGCAGCGAGTTCGGGGGGAGTCCGCTCCAATGCAAGGAGGACAGCCTCAACGATCGCGTTGATGGGCTCGGCGAGCGCGTCCCGCATTTCGTCGGAGTTGACAACAACCGTTTTTGGCACGCCAGCGACCATGTCGCGTCCCTTGACCTCCATGGACAACTGCTCGTCCAGCGCGTAGGCATTGCCAATGGTGACTTTGATGCGCTCGGCCGTCTGCTCCCCGATGGCTAAGTTGTACTTCCGCTTCATGTAGGCGACAATCGCCTCATCCATCTTGTCGCCACCGACACGGACACTCTGCGAGTAGACGATTCCCGCCAAGGAAATGACCGCAACTTCGGTCGTTCCCCCACCGATATCGACCACCATATTTCCGCTGGGTTCCGTGATGGGGAGTCCGGCACCGATGGCCGCGGCCATCGGTTCTTCGATCAGGTAGACTTCACGTGCTCCTGCACTTTCAGCACTTTCCCTGACCGCACGCTTTTCTACTTCGGTGATGCCGAAAGGGACACAGATGATGATCCGCGGCTTCACCCAGCTTCTCCGGTTGTGGGCGCGGGTGATGAAGTAGCGGAGCATCGCTTCGGTGATTTCGAAGTCGGCGATCACCCCATCACGCAACGGACGAATCGCCTCGATATTGCCCGGGGTCCTGCCCAACATCTCCTTGGCTTCGCGACCGACAGCCAGCACCCTCTTGTCTCCTCGCGACTCGCGGGCAACTGCAACGACCGAAGGCTCACAGGAGACAATCCCCTTTCCCTTCACATAAATGAGCGTCGTTGCCGTGCCGAGGTCGATGGCAAGGTCATTCGAAAACAGGCCATAGAGCCAGTCGAAGATCATCGGGGAATGAATCCAACAGGTGCCGCAGATGCGGCGGAGATGGGCATCCGCGCGCGGCGAAAGCCCCAGTTCGACGGTGTCAGGTGCAACCCTGACGAGGAAGCAGCTCTTAGCACGCGTGTGAGAACGGGTGCAACGTGCCGGGCCTCATCTGCAACTGCTCAAAATCATTACCATTTCGAAGCCAGTGCTGTTCTGGCCGAGGACCAGGTCTCTTTCAGGCTGGCTCGTTCGCGGTGAAAAAGCGGAGTCGGCCCGCTGGCAAAGACCTGGCAAGCAACGCGAGCCCGCTCGCCACCGGGGGGCTTTCCTCACGGTGAGAGGGCCCTCGCATCCTGCTCTAGTCTTCGTCGCTCTCCCACTGCTGCCAACTGCCAGCACCACCTCGGCGCCGCCGGCCGCTTCGTTGATGCTGATCGCCACGTCGGCGCTCGTGGCGTTCCTTCTTTCGAGGCTCGGCTTTTCTGCGCCTCCCCTCACCCTCTTCTGGCGGCGGAAGCGGAACATCTTCCGGAAAGAAGGAAGTCGGATCGGGCTCTTTGGGAACGGCGCGAGGCCCCCTGACCTCGTAGTGGGGTTCGGTGTTCCCAGAACGCGAGGTGCCCGAGGCGCCATGAGGTGCCCCCGACGGCCTGGTTTTTCCAGGACCTGGCGAGGCTGCGCGCCCCCGCGGCTGCGCTGGGCTCACGACGACGCTACGCCCGCGCAGTGCCGCACCATTGAGCTTCTCGACAGCCTCGCTCGCCGCCTCCGGGGTTTCAAGGGTGGCGAAACCGAAGCCCCGAGGTCGTCCATCTGGCCCCGAGGGCAACGTCACACGAACGACCGGTCCGAGTCCCCGCTGAGCGAAGAACTGATTGATCTCCTCCTGCGTCGCATCAAAAGGCAGTTTGCCTAAAAAGACGGTCGGTTCGTCACCGCGATTCCGGCTGGGGCCCTTCGGTGCCCCCTGGCTGAACTCGCGAACGTTCAGCGTTCTTCCGCCACATTGGACGCCCTGGAGTTTCCGGCGCGCCGCCTCGGCCTCTTCTTCCGTTGACAGGGTCACGAAGGCAAACCCGCGCAGACGGCCCGTCTCTCGGTCACGTGGCACAGCCAAATGCGCAACCGAAAAGCCAGCGTCTGCGAAGACGGCTCGGAGCTCGTCTTCGGTCGCCGAATCGCTCAACCCGCCAACGAAAAGTTTCCGTGCGTCATCCGCACTCATGCTCGATTCCTGCTCTACGTTCTCTTCGTTGGTGGTTTTTGGGGAAGGCGCGGGTCACCGCTGCCACTCTTGACGAAGCTTATAGAGACCACCGCTTGTCTTCAAGCAAGAACGCGGAGTCCAGGCCCGACTTTTTATCGAGAGGCCGTTGGCTTCCCCGCTCGCTCATGAGAATCCTTCGTCAGAGCGGCTCTTCTTCTTGGTTTTTTTCCGCCCACGCTCGCTTCACCCCCGCGCTGGGAAATGCTGGGGCTTTCGAGGGCCCGAACGCCCCAGCCCCCAAAAGGGCCCCACGCCAGCTCCCTGGAGCTACTACGCAGCTTGGCAGGAGCCTTCCGCACAGGATTTTCAATAACGGGAACCGCCCATTCGCTCCCCCGGAAGCCCTGATGAAGGGACGCTTCGAAAGGCCTGCGGCGGCCCCTCGAGACCACCGGCGAGCTCGAGATCGGAGCGGTTCGGACGCCTGTGGTCACCACCGAGGACGTCGGTCTCAAAACCACCCTTCCGATGAAGCAAGGGCGATGACAAGCTTCGGCCCGTGCGCACTTGGATCGTGGTCAACCCTGCCGCCGGAAGTGGTCGGGCACTCCACACCGGCCAACAATTGGCCACTCTGGTGGACAATGCCACCTTGAAAACAACGGATGGCACAGGACACGCCGCCGCACTCGCACGAGAAGCTCGCGCAAAGTCGGTCGAGACGGTGGCCGCCGTCGGCGGAGACGGAACGATCCAAGAGGTCGTCGAGGGACTCTGTTTGGACAGTCGGGGCAGCCCCTTCTCCGTACCGGGACCCCGGCTCGCCATCGTGCCGGCGGGGACTGGCGGCGACTACCGCAGGAGCTTTGGCCTGAGCCTCTCGATCGACCAGGCGGCCACTCGCATCGATCACCCGCAAATCGTCTCGGTGGACGTCGGCCTTGCCCAACTCGAAGCACTCGACGGCTCCACCCGGCGCCTTGCCTTCGCCAACGTCCTCAGCGTTGGACTTGGCGGGCTCACGGACAGGCTCGTGGAAACATCGCCCAAATGGATTGGCGGTCGGGCGGCCTACTTCTGGGGCGCGCTACGAGCTACACTGATCTACCAACCAGTACCTATTGAATTAACGATAGATGGCTCTCGCTTGCCCGCCGTGCCCTATTCCAACATTGCCATATGTATCGGGCGCTACTTTGGCGGTGGGATGAAGATAGCCCCCGACGCGGAGCTCAATGATGGCCTATTCGAAGTCGTCACCTTCGAAAGCTCACGAATACAAACGCTCGGCTTGACTCCGCACATCTACCGCGGGACACACCTCGATCATTCGTGCGCTCGGCATTTCCAGGCGCAGGTTTTGGAGGTCCGAGCAACGAGGCCAGCCGAAGTACTCGTCGATGCAGACGGAAACCAGCCAGGACGCCTGCCTCTTCGAGTGTGGAACTTGAAGAAGGCGATTCAGCTAGCGCTCTGACACAGCGCCTCGACTTCCTCCACCTCACGGGGAACCGAATTCGTCAGCACCTCT
>CAYTRQ010000399.1:0-5263 GCA_964440025.1 uncultured Polyangiaceae bacterium
GTCGTGCTTTTCATTGGCCCAATCCAGGCCCACGAGGGCCGAAAAGGCCCCCCAAACTTTGCTGCTCCATCTGGGTCTCCTTTGGCTTACAATCCAAAGCGGCGCGTGCGAGTTTAGTTCGAGCGAATCGATTATTGTGAGTGCTGCTACGCTCCCCCTGAGCATTCGTTTTCGGACTAAACGCTCCCGCGGGTGCGAAGCTATGTTAGAAGGCGTCCCAAAGGCGTCCCTCCGCTGTTCGTTCGTCACCCGCGGGCGCACGCTCCTCTTCGAGTTCTCATTCTCTCAGAAGAAGCTGGAACACCAATAACACGCTGCGGCCGACCGCAGACAGCGGGAGCCGTGCTCCGGTGGTGACGTTGTCCCTCGGCCCTCGGCCCTTTGTTCTTCCGATCGTACGGAAGGGGGCCGGTCAGGGTTCTCTGCGGAGGTCTGTTGCGGCAGGCTAGCGGGAGGTACGTTGATATAACACGACCCTGTCAAGTCTTGGCGCTTCGTTTCGTTCTTCGTTGTGCTCTTTCCTGTTGTGTGAGGTGAAGGAGTCAGCGGCGAAGGTGGCTGTTCGACGGTTGATCACGCTGATATTCGAGGATCGACTCGACGGTCGCCTTCATGGTCATGATCCGTCGTGGGCTGCTTCGCACTGGGAGCGTGGATCGGCACCACATAACGTACTCGAAGATTCCCCACCGGTTGCGGCTTCGCCGCTGGCTCCTTCTTCACGTTCATTCGTAGCTTCCTCTGTGCTTCGTCAGGCTGCTTGTCTTCGAACCGAATGGCTGCGCTCTACCTCGCACCCAATCGCCCAAACGAATCCCGCGAGCTTTCTTGCCAGCGCCGTGACCGTTTTTCCGTTCTCTTTTCCGCGTGCTTGCATCGATCGGTAGCGCCTGTGGAGACGCTGTTGGGCTTGCCATCCTATGGCTTCCACGTTGGGCGACCAGTGCGGGGCCAACTTCTTTTGCCGTTCTATGATGCGTGGTCGATGCCGGTACTGCCACGCCGCCTCTATCAAGACGTACCGCAGGTGGCTGTTGCCGGTCTTTGTGATCGCTCCTACGCGACGCTTCCCTCCACTCGAATGTTCGGAAGACACAAGTCCCGTTTAACCCATAAAAGGAAGGAAAGCTTGGTGCCACGTGTCGAAGACTCGTCTGATTGGTGCAGTCCGTAAGCTGGACGTCTCTGTAGCCAAGGAGATTCTTCAGGCGGACCCGTCCAAGGCGGGCATCGTGGATCGCGCGGGTAGGAATCTGCTGCATCTCGCATGCTCGGCGTCATGTCCGAGCTTGGGCGTGCCGGAGTCGGCCGCTGTTCGACTGGTGCGACTGCTGCTCGGCTTCGGCCTTGATCTGGAGTCCACGCTGGTCCTCGACGGGTATCCCTGCAACTCGGTTTGGTTCGCGGTCGCAAAGGGTCGCAACGCCGCGCTCGTGAAATTTCTCCTCTCGAAAGGGGCAACTCCCCGTGGACCTTTTGCCGCGGGCTGGCACGAAGATCTCGCTGTCATCCGCCTGCTACTTCGCGCTGGAGCATCGGTCGATGAAGTCGCGGAGGATGAAACACCTTTCCTGCATTGCTGAAAGACGCGAAGGTTCAAGGCGAGCTGGCTGTTTCTTCGCAGCGGAGCGGAGCCTAACTTTCAGGATTCGATGGGGCACACCGCACTTCACTACGGCATTCGGAAATCGTTCGACCCGTCCTTGCTCCGAAAGCTTGTTCGCGCCGGCGCCTCCCCAGACCTCAAAAACCGACGCGGGATTTCTCCCCGTGTCATGGCATCGCGCAAGCGCGATCCGGCATATCAGTTGGCGTTGGCGTGAGCTAAGCCTCCGACCGTGGGCAACCGCGCAGGCGCTAGTGCATCCCCGGAGTTCGCGGTTACCTTTCACCATCATGGCGCGTGCCTACGTCGAGACCTCTATCCCGAGCTTCTACTTTGAAGCACGCTCCGAGCCGGAGATGGTCGCTCGCTGCATGTGGACGAGGCAGTGATGGGAAATGGCCGGAAGCGATACCGACCTGGTCACGAGCCTTGCGGTCATTGACGAACTCAATCGAGGCGATTTTGACAGCCGGCGCGACTGCGTCCGGCTGCTCGAGGACCTTCCTGTCCTGGCAGCGGAACCGGCCATCTTCGAAATCGTCGAGGCCTACGTACAACACCGCGTAATGCCTGCGGATCCCCTCGGAGACGCCTTACATCTGGCCTTTGCGTCCTATCATCGATGCGATTTTCTGGTCACCTGGAACTGCAAGCACCTGGCGAACGCCAACAAATTCGGTCACATTCGTAGGGTCAACTCGATCCTGGGACTGTTCAGTCCCTCCCTTGTGACTCCCCTCGAACTGCTCGAACCCTCGAACGATGCCTGACCCCACTCTAGATGCCATTCGTGCTGCTCGCAGATCGATCTCAGCAGAGTTCGGGCACGACCCGGCTCGTCTGTTGAAGCACTACCAAGAACTGCAGGAGCAGTTTCGAGGTCGGGTGATCCAAGGACCGGAAAGCCCAGCTGCACAACAAGCCATTTCTGCTGACCGCGATCGCTGAGGCCTTGGTCGCTGGCGAGTCTATCGTCCGGCCGCCGCTGTTTCACTCCCTTTGATCGTGGCGGCCGCTCGGTGTAACCTGGAGCGCCTTGCGCGGTAGCAGAATGGCAAGTCGTTGATATGACACGACCCCGTCAAGTTCGGATGGATTGAGGCGGTGGGAGCAGGTCTCTTCCCGTTGGACTCGTTCCTGAACACGTTTAGCGAGCTTCAGCGTCACCTTTTCAAGAAGCGCCCTGAGAACAAGCGGAAGCTGTACAACCAAGGTCTGTTTTCGCTGTCCATCCACGTCAACTATTTTGGCGACCTGCTTTGGGTGGCTGGCTATGCTTTGGTGACCCACAATCCGTACGCCCTCGCGATACCTGCTTTTCTGTTCTGCTTCTTCCAGTTTTTCAACATCCCGAAGTTGGATGCGCACCTCCGCGATCACTACGGTGAACAATTCCTCGACTACGAGCAAAGGACGAAGCGCTTCGTGCCTTTCCTGTTCTGATTAGGGCACCCTCTGCCGAATGAAATAGGCTTTTCGCGGTGACGGGTCCGAGGGAGCGGTGCGACCGAGCCCCGTCCAGCGCTAAAAGCTCTGTTGAACAACCCGACGCAAACGAGCCATCTCGACTTTCTCGTCCGTTGTCAGAGCCTTACTCGTTCCACCTTGTTCATCGACGTCTGCCTGCTTCACCCAGGCGCGAACGGCGCTCTCCGCTAGGTCGAGACGCTCAGCAACATCTCGAATCGATTCGTTTCCGCTGCGACACAGCTTCACGACATCGGCCTTGAACCCCCGTGTGAATTTTCGCCGCTGTCGGCGCTTCCTTTTCGTTTCGGACATGGATGACTCCTTGCGTATTGTTGCGCGTTTTGGGGTGTCCGGAAAACGGGGGGAGGCTCAGAGAGGTTCTTGCTGCGCTCCTGCGCTTCTCCGAAATGGCAACAGCCAACTTGAGGTGTTTCGGGTGCGGGGGTTGCTCGCGCCGCTGGCATACGTATACTTAGGCGTATGCCACGTATGCAGGTCTACTTGCCCGATGAGCTCTACGAGCTAGTGAAGGCCCATCAACTGCCTGCTTCGGAGCTCCTACAGGACGCGGTTCGAGCTGAGCTTCGTCGCCAGAACCTGATGGACGAATCCCGCGAGTACGTCGCTCGGCTTGTCGACCAGGTTGGAGAACCATCTCCGCAGCAGCGCGCCCGCGCTCACGCCATTGCGAGAGAGATTAGTACACGACTCGCTCGCAAGACCGGCTAGCCGAATGCTTGTTCTGGACTCTGGCGGTGTCAGTCGTCTTGCAGAGCGTACCCGCTCCGTGGCGGCGCTGATCCAGGCCTTCCAAGCTGAAGGTCTCTGGCCGCCACTTGTTCCGACGCCGGTCCTGGTAGAATCACTCCAGGGCCATGCCGGTCGTGATGCCAACGCGAATCGCTTCCTCAAGACCTGCGAGTTCTACGAACTCGTGTCTGAATCTGTTGCGCGCCGAGCAGCTCAGCTTCGCCGTCGGGCCAAGCGAGGCTCTGCCGTTGACGCATTGGTGGTTGCAGTAGCTGAACCCGGTGGGACGGTGCTGACTTCGGATCCAAAGGACCTGGACGCTCTTGCCGCATTTGCCGACGACGTCTATGTGGTGCGCGTCTAGTCGGAAGCCGTCCAACACGGCGTTGCTGCTGGGCCGCCGGTTGTGTCGACCAGCGAGGTCGTTCCTGGCAACCGTGCTGAAGTAGCACGGCTTCGCGCCTGGCAGTGTCGTTCTGATCCGCTGCGTCCGCAGCAGTACTGAATGGAGCCGTCTGAGCGACGCGTCCGTCGCTGCTGAGCGATGGGTGGCCTTGCGAGGTATCTGCGCATGCGCGGCTTGTCTCGTGCGTCGAAGGCGAGGGCTGCGTGCAGGTTGATGCCGCCGACGACGGCGTGCGGCTCCTTCTTTTTCACGCTGTCCTGCTCGATGAGGCGCGCAGTGGGCTGGCCGGCGCGGTCTCCTGAGAGGTCGACGCCCCGCGCCGCCGCGGCGTAGAGCGAGGCGAGGGCGGGGTGTCTCGAGACGAAGTCGCACGTGTCGTCGTCTTGAAACTCCGAATCGAGGCTCCGACCGGCCTTTTGAAGGAGTTTGACGACGCGTCTTGCGGTGCGCTCCGCCACGTTGGCCACCTGCTCCGGCGAGGGCTCATCGAGCTCGTGGAACTCGAGCGCCCCGTCCTCGTCTCTGACAAACACCCCATCGAAGAAGAGTGAGTGGAAGTGGACATTCAGCCGCAGGTGCGAAGCGGAAGCTTTCGCCCTCTGGGCGTTGCGTGCGCATCGAACCGACGAAGAGAGACTAGCCATCCTTCTCGGTCAGGATTTCGTACTCGTAGGCCGTGCCGGGATTGAGACCCCCGAACGGACATTAGCAGAACTCAGCCGTGCTCATGTTGTGCGCACCTTCGCCGACGGGACTCGCGACTTCTACGAATCTTCGGTCCCGAGGGGGAGGGCTCCGACAAGAGTTGGAGCACCACGCTCCGTCGGGTGACGGGGAGTGCTTGTGCAGACATTCTCACTGCGCAAAGCTGAGCCGATCCACGACAAACTGGTTGCTCTCCGCATTCGAATTCAAAGATACCGAAATCGTACAGTCGTTCGCGGTTCCTTGCCACGCTTGGAGCACGGCCTGGGGGACCGTGAACAAGAGCTGGTTGTACTCGTCCAGGTACAGGTTGGTCAGACTCGCTT
>CAYTRQ010000400.1:0-5253 GCA_964440025.1 uncultured Polyangiaceae bacterium
GCTCGACCGCTTCGGAATCAACGGAAGGTCCCTTGCTGGTTTTCGATTCGCTATCAGTGGCTTGGTCTTGTGAATCGTGTTCTGTCTCTTCTGAGCTTTCGGCAGTCTTGACTTCATCGGAGCCATCGGAGGGTTGGGTGCTCTCAGCTGTTTGTTCTTCCGTTGAAGGTGCAGCCTCCTCCTGGGCGCTTGCCGTTGCTGTCCAGAGGAGGGAGATGGCGCAAGCCGACAAGGGCGCTCGGAGAAGGGAGTAATTTTTCATGATGCAGGAATTCCTTTCGAGGCGGATGGGGGACAAAGGCGACTTTTTATGGCCCAACTCCTCGGGCATTGACTAGAATTGATTTGCGAGCGCTGTGATGCCCAAGTGAGAGCGCTCTATGAGCCAAATATGCGAGACGAGGGTGCGCGTCTGGAGCGCATGTCACAACCTCAAAATCCCCCGCCAAAGCTCACCCGGGGAAAGGTGAGGACAGCACCTGCGAAGCTATTTCTAGAGCTCGGTTCGATGAGCTATATTTATTGGAACGTATCTCGGGAGCCCCTTCGGGGTGATGAAATATGTTCTAGACGCTCCTTCAGCCTTTCAGCGAAGGAAGCTGCTGCGATGGGAAGCTCGCGACCTCGGCGAGTGGCCAGAAACATTCGACCCCGCTGACAGGCCGGGTCTCTGAGATCAATCGTGCTGAGCTCGGAAGAATCGTCGCGTAGCGAGAGGAAAAAGCCGAAACAAACCGCTTGTCCTTTTCGCGAATAGGACTTGAGGAACTCGATGGAATCGGATTCGAGCGTCGGGCGAAGTGATAGGTTGGATTCAGCGATGGCTCTGTCCAATACCGTGCGTGAGGCTCGGGTGCGAGGAGGCATGGCAAGAGGAAAGGGCGCCAGTTCCGCAAGGAACGCTTCTCTCCGCTGTGCTAGTGGATGGTCTGGCGCGACGAGAGCGCACAAGGGGTGTTGATGGGCCGCAAGAATCGACACGATAGATCGATCCTGAGCCTGATGCGATACGATGAGATCGACCTCGTCGCGTGCCAGTGCGTCGAGCGAAGCCTTCGGTGCATCGACCATCACCTGAAAGCTGACACCAGGATGTTCCTTTTGATATTCGACGATCGCTCTTGGCAATAGGCTTTCGGTGACAGACTCCTCCGCGGCGACGCGCACCGTACCTTGTGTCTCTCCGCGAAGTTGCTCGATTTGAGTTTCTACCCTGCGAAGTTCTTTCAGGGACCAACGGACATACGCGAGAAGCGTTTCTCCAGCCTCCGTCAGACGAACTCCTCTGGGAAGCCTTTCGAACAAAGCCATCCCAACCTCTTCCTCCAAATCGTGGATTCGACGATTGAGTGCAGACGATGCAATATGAAGGGATTGAGCAGCTTTTCTAATGGAACCGCTTCTCGCGACAGCTTCGAAATAAATATGATTGTCGGAAGGACGGAGGCGACGTTCACCAGTTCGCACGCACTCGCCCCGAAGAGGTAGTACGGCTCGGGAAGCAGTGGAGTCGGTCAAAGACACGCGAGTCATGGGGCCGCGCGTTGTTGCCGCACGCTCTCACCTTCATCGAGCATGCCTTCTTCGACAATGAACGAGACAATCTGCTTGACTGAAGAACCGTCTCGCAGATTGGTGAAGACGAAGGGGCGTGTGTCTCGCATCTTCTGGGCGTCCCTTTTCATGACCTCCAAAGACGCCCCAACATGAGGCGCCAAATCAATCTTGTTGATAACCAGTAAATCGGCCTTGACGATTCCCGGTCCGCCTTTGCGTGGAACCTTGTCACCGCCGGCCACGTCGATGACGTAGATGGTGAGGTCGGAAAGTTCTGGACTAAACGTTGCGCTCAGGTTGTCTCCACCACTTTCGATGAAGATGACCTCCGGAGAGTAGCGCAGGGTCAATTGTTCGACCGCGTCGAGATTGATGGAGGCGTCCTCGCGAATTGCCGTATGAGGACATCCTCCCGTTTCGACGCCGAGGATCCGGTCCCGAGCCAGCGCCTCGTTTCGAGTCAGAAATTCTGCATCCTCCCGGGTATAGATGTCATTGGTCACGACGGCGATATTGAATGTGTCTCTCATGGATCGGCAGAGAGCCAATAACAACGCTGTTTTTCCAGAGCCCACCGGTCCACCGACGCCAACACGGAGAGGAGATTGAGTCGTCATTTGTTTGTTCATGTGCGGTCCTTTCGTGGCTGGTGACATCTTATGATCGGAAAATGCGACTGTATTGCGCTTCGTGCATGGCGCTCGTGATGGCAAAATGGGGACAATTCATTCCGATTTCGGTGTCGGGTAGGGCGGTTGCGTGATCGACGACTTCTGGAACGGTTCGCAAAAGAGCATCGACAACTCGTTGTCCCGCAACGGGTCCCAAGGGGAACAACCGTGACAGAGCGGTGGCGTGCTGGTCGATCCATGTGTAAACACAAAGGAGAGCAGCATCTTGTTGCCCGATGCCATAGTAAACGCAGGATCGCGCGAGACCCTCTGCGAAAGTCCGCGGATACCACCCGGAAGGAAAATCGTGTCTCCACAACTCAGCCAAAATCCGGCGGATCGCTCGAGCCATCTGGGCGTCTTGTGCTTGCAGTTCCGAGGACTCTCGACTGGCCAAAAGAAGAGCGCTCCAGCGCAAAGCAAGCGGCTCGTCCTCGTCCTCGTAGGCATTGAACATGCGTAGGAAGTACGGAAGCTCCACTTGGGCAACGCTATTTCGTAGCAAGGAATCCAACAGGTCGGTGGCTTCTTCTGGTGTTTGCGCAAGGCCCCAGTGCAGGGCGGACTCGAGGCCTCCGGAATAGGCAAAGGCACCGGTTGGAAACGCTTGAGAAGCAAGCTGAAGAAGGCGCAGTCGAGAGGAAGTGTCTGCTATTTTCATCGGTTTTTCGCCTCCTGCTCAAGTTGGTGCGAATGACCACCTGATAGCTCTTGTCCTTCCGAATGCGGGTGGGAGTGATAGGCGCCGGATTCCGGTTCGAATGGAATGTGTTCGTGGGTCACGGAAAAGCCGAGCTTCGTGATCATTTGGTCAAGAACATGGTCTTTCTGGTAGCTGACGTCGTCTGCTCTGATTTGCAGTAGAACGTGTCTGTTGCCTAGGTGATAAGCGGCGCGCGCAAGATCAATGGCCTTCGACGTGCGAACGACGGAGAGAGGTTCGGATGCAGCGCGAACGAGAATGACTTTTCCCGTTTCTGAACGCAGACAGTCGCCGTCCTTAAGGATGGTGCCTCGCTCGAGAACGATGCCGACTACGTCCCCGGAACGACAAACAACACGGTTCCTGGATTTCCTTCTTTCCTCGAATGGCAGAAAGATCTCGTCCGTTGGAGTCTCGGGCTGACAACAGATTTGGGCAAAGTCGATCATACTTTCTTGTCGTCTTTGAATTCCCGCGGCGTCTTTTTGAACGGACATGGCCTTTTCAAGCCCTGAGGAGTCGCGGAGTCCCAAGGCCTGCCCGTCTTACGGCAGCCTGTTTGATTGCTTTGTACTGCCGATGAAATTGTCAACGGCCGCAGCGCGATTCGAATTCTTTGCAATACGTGAGGATTCCAGCTCATTGCAAAACGGCGCTCAGAAAAGGAAATAGCGTTGGGCGAGAGGGAGAACGTTTGCCGGCTCACAAGTGAGGAGCTGGCCGTTCGCTCGAACCTCGTATGTCTGTGGATCGACTTCAATTTCTGGAAGGTAGCTATTGAGTATCATGTCGGACTTTCTTATCTTTCGAACGCCGTGAACGGCATGGGTCCTATGTTTTAGGCCAAGAGATTCTCCTATCTCTGAGTTTTCGGCGGCCTTGGAAATGAAGGTGAGACTGGTTTTTTCGCGTGCTCCACCAAACGATCCAAACATGGGACGGTAGTGGACCGGTTGGGGTGTGGGTATTGACGCGTTGGGATCTCCCATTGGTGCGGCGGCGATCATGCCCGATTTCAAAATCGTGGCGGGCTTAGTGCCAAAGAATGCTGGGGACCAAAGGACGAGATCTGCGAGCTTTCCTATCTCGACGGATCCTACGCAGTCGGCTATGCCGTGAGCCAAAGCGGGGTTGATCGTATATTTCGCAATGTAACGACGAGCACGCACGTTGTCGTTTTCGGCCGTATCCTCCTCCAGCGATCCTCTTTGGACCTTCATCTTATGAGCAGTTTGCCATGTTCGAGTAATCACTTCGCCAACTCGTCCCATTGCCTGAGAATCCGACGCAATCATGCTGAATGCTCCGAGGTCGTGAAGAATGTCTTCGGCGGCAATCGTTTCACGACGAATTCTCGATTCGGCAAAGGCGATGTCCTCGGGAATTCCGGGATCCAAGTGGTGACAGACCATGAGCATGTCGAGGTGCTCGTCGACGGTGTTTCGAGTATATGGTCGTGTCGGATTCGTCGAAGAAGGAAGTACGCAAGGATTTCCTGCCGCTCGAATGATGTCCGGCGCGTGTCCTCCGCCAGCCCCTTCCGTATGATAGGTATGAATGACGCGATCCTTGAAAGCAGCCATCGTTTGCTCGACAAAACCCGACTCGTTGAGAGTGTCGGTATGGATTGCGACTTGCACATCGTGCTCTTCGGCAACGGACAGACAGTTGTCGATCGCAGCCGGTGTCGTTCCCCAATCCTCGTGAAGTTTGAGCCCGATGGCCCCAGCATCGAGTTGTTCCCTGAGCGGATCGGGGAGGCTCGCGTTTCCCTTTCCAAGAAATCCGAGATTCATCGGGAACTCGTCCGCAGACTGGAGCATGCGGTGGATATTCCAGGTGCCGGGGGTGCAGGTCGTTGCATTCGTCCCGGTGGCGGGTCCTGTTCCACCACCCAGCATCGTCGTAATTCCTGACATCAGAGCCTCCTCGATTTGTTGAGGACAGATGAAGTGGATGTGAGCGTCGATGCCGCCGGCGGTCAGGATTTTTCCCTCGCCAGCTAGAATTTCCGTACCAGGGCCGATGATGATATCGACTCCAGGCTGAACATCAGGATTCCCGGCCTTACCGATGCCGAGGATTCGGCCATCCTTAATCCCAACGTCTGCCTTGATGACTCCCCAGTGATCGAGAATCAGAGCGTTGGTGATCACGAGATCTGCACAGGAGTCGCCGGTCTGTTGACTCTGTCCCATTCCGTCACGGATGACCTTACCTCCGCCGAACTTGACCTCCTCTCCGTAGATCGTGCGATCTTCTTCGACGCAGACGAAAAGCTCCGTGTCTGCCAGACGAACTCGATCTCCAACGGTGGGCCCA
>CAYTRQ010000401.1:0-5249 GCA_964440025.1 uncultured Polyangiaceae bacterium
TCGAGGTGCCAGCTGATGATGATGACACCGGGATGGGTCGGGCCGCGGGCGCCAGCAACTGACGGCCGCGAACCTAGAACGTTGGCGCATCATCCCGAAGGGGAATGCGCCGACGTTCCAATCAGACCCAGCACACCGAACAAAGGGCTGGAAAAGGCTCCGACGCTCGTCTCACCCGCCCGGGGGTGAGCGTTTTCGGGAGCTCTAGAAGTTGGGAGATGTGCTCGAGAGCTCCCGCGGGGGTTCAAGGGGATGCGTTCGGGACGGTGCGCAAGACCCGGCGCCCGTCGGAAGCGCGGCTCAACAGGGGTGAAACAGCTCCCTTTCGCCCTCGAGCAACAATGGGAGCCACCTCCTCGTCGACATTTCCTAGCAGGTCGTAGTCCGTGGTTTGGGAGACTTCCACCTCGACGAGAGTTCCCGGCTCGGTGAGGCCCCCGGAAAGGTAGACGCAACCGTCGATGTCCGGTGCCTGTCCTGGGTGTCGACCGACCATCACGAGCTCGCTTTCCTCACTGGGACCTTCGACGAGTACCTGAAGGCGCTGCCCGATGTAGTCTCGATTCCTGCGTTGGCTGATTCGTCTTTGGATCGCCATGAGCTTTCGAGCTCGATTGTAGGAGACCTGCTTAGTAACTTTATTATCGATTTGTGAGGAATGAGCCTCTTCTTCATCGCTGTAGCGAAAAACCCCCACGCGATCGAACTGAGCCCATTCGACGAATTTGACCAACTCTTCGAATTCCCCAGTTGTCTCGCCCGGATGGCCGACGATAAAAGCCGTTCGGAAAGTCAAGTCGGGGATGCGCGTGCGCAATCTCTCGACCAGCTCATAGAGTCTCCTTCCGCCGTGACCTCTTTTCATGCGGCGCAGCATGCCATCGGCGGCATGCTGGAGGGGCATGTCGATGTACGGCAAGACCGTGGGATGCTCGGCAAGAAGCTCGATGAGGCCGTCATCGAGCTTCTCTGGGTAGAGGTAGAAAAGTCGCAGCCAGCGCAAACCCGGGACCTCGGCAACTCGTCGAACGAGCTCCGTCAGGTTTGTATTGTTCTTGAGATCTCTTCCATAGGAAATCGTGTCTTGGGAAACCAAGTTGACTTCCATGACGCCTTGGTCGACCAGGGTTTCGACTTCTCGGACGACGTCTTCGATGGATCGACTGCGCTGTCGGCCGCGGAGATGGGGGATCACACAAAAAGAGCAGCTTCTATTGCATCCTTCGGCGATTTTGACGTAGGCGCTTGCGCCTCGGGTGGAGAGGGTGCGCTGCTCTGCTGCGGACGTCACCCAATCGGCCGGGTTACCGACCAGCAGACGATCCGCCTTTTCGGTGAGAACCTGACGGATTTTGGGCATGTCGCTCGACCCGAGGAAGTGGTCCACCTCCGGCAAGCCTTCTGCCAGATCGACTGCATAGCGCTGCGAGAGGCAGCCCGTGACAACCAGCTTCTGACAATGGCCGGTCTTTTTGTATTCGGCCATCTCGAGGATGGTTTCAATGGACTCCTTTTTCGCCGAGTCGATAAAACCGCAGGTATTGACGACAATGACGTCGGCGGAGCTTGCGTCCATCGTATGCTGAAATCCCTCGGATGTGGCTGTGCCGAGCATGACCTCGGAGTCGACACGGTTCTTGGGACAGCCGAGCGAAACGAAATGGACTCTGCGTGACTCCATCAGCTTCCTTTCCGTGACAGGAGTGCGCCCGCGGACGTTGGCTTGCGAATCAGATTGGTGAATCTTTCAAATAGATAGTACGCGTCATGAGGCCCTGCGGCGGCTTCAGGATGATATTGAACCGAAAACGCTTGGGCATCGGGTACGCTCAGGCCCTCGCTTGTGCCGTCGTTCAAGTGAATATGACTGCTGTGGATGCCTTCTTTCAGAGAATCGAGGTCCACGACGAAGCCATGATTCTGAGAGGTGATCTCGACCTTTTTCGTTTTCTGATCGAGGACGGGTTGATTCAGACCCCGGTGGCCAAACTTGAGCTTGTAGGTGCTCGCTCCCAGAGCTTGTGCGAGCAACTGGTGGCCGAGGCAAATCCCAAACACCGGCTTTTTTCCCAATATGCCTTTGACCATATCGACGGCGTAACCGAGAGCGGCTGGATCACCGGGTCCACTGGAGAGGAAGATCCCATCCGGGTTGAGGGAGAGAATTTCTTCAGCCGTGGCAGTAGCCGGCAGGGCCGTGACGTTACAACCTGCAGCCGTCAGGCAGCGAAGGATGTTTCTCTTGGCACCGAAGTCGACTGCTACGATGCGAAGGCGATCGCCCTCTGACAAGACGAGCTTTTTGCCCATGACTTCCGGGGTCCAGGCTTGGAGAGTCTCACTGAATTCGTAGGGTTTCTGGGGCGTCACCTCGCGGACGAGATCCAGGCCTTCCATGTTGGGTGCCTGCCGCGCGTGGTCGACGAGGTCATCGGAAGGCCCGGTGCCGATACAACCATTTTGGCTGCCGTGGTCGCGCAGGTGGCGGGTGAGAGCTCGGGTGTCGATCCCTCCAATCGCGACGACGCCTTGTGCCTTGAGATAGTCCTGAAGGCTCAGCTCGCTGCGGAAGTTGGAGACCATGGGACTGGGATCGCGAACGACGAATCCGGCAGCCATTGGCTTCGACGTGGTGCTTTCCGGGTCGAGGGAGTTGATCCCGGTATTACCGATGTGGGGTGACGTCATCGTGACGATTTGCGCTTTGAAGGAGGGATCCGTCAGCACCTCTTGGTAACCGGTCATCCCCGTAGTGAACACGACCTCTCCCACGGTGTGTTCGTCGGCTCCGAAACTGTAACCATGAAAGAGCGTGCCATCAGCGAGAGCGAGTGTTGCAGGTTTCACGAGGGGGGGTCTTCTCCTTCTTCTTCGAAAACGATGGTGCCATGGGCCATCGTCAGTTTGACGCGAGCTCCAAGTTCACTGGAAAGAAATGGACTGTTGCGGCTTTTCGTTTTGAGACGATGTTGGGCGGGGATCCAACGACAGGCTGGATCGATGAGGGTGAGTTCCGCCAGGGCACCTGGTTTCAGCTTTGGCACGCTTGTGCCGGCGATGCGAGCCGGTGCCTGGCTCATCGCGTCCACGAGCCGACCGAGCGTCAAGCCGTCCTTCCCGACGAGTTGGACCAGAAGACCGAAAGACAGCTCCAGTCCCATCATTCCGGGGCTTGCTTCGGAAAACTCGAGATCTTTTTCCAGTCTCGAATGGGGGGCATGGTCAGTGGCAATGGCGTCGATGACCCCCTCGGCGAGAGCCCGACGAAGCGCGCTGCAGTCGTGCTCTTCGCGCAAAGGCGGATTGACTCGACAAGCCGTGTCATAGCCCACCACGGCGCCGTCGGTGAGGAGCAAATGATGGGGGGTCACTTCCGCCGTCACTCCTAGGTCTCGTGCTTTGGCCTCTTCGATGATGCGGGCAGCACCGCTCGTCGAAAGGTGCGCAGCATGATAGCGCGCGCCGACGTATTCGGCGAGCAAGACATCTCTAGCGATGATGATGTCCTCGGCGACGCGAGGCCAGCCGCGAAGTCCCATGCGGGCCGAAACGACTCCTTCATGCATACTGGCGCCGTCGGTGAGGTGGTGATCTTCTGCATGTTGGATGACAGGGAGATCGAAGTTCTTGGCGTATTCGAGGGCTCGGCGCATGACCGCTGCGTTCATGACGCAAACCCCATCGTCACTCACCCCCACTGCTCCAGCTTCCCGAAGGTCGCTCATTTCGGTGATTTCTTGGCCCTTCATGCCGCGGGTGATCGCGCCGATCGGATGCAGACGGGGACCTCCATGCTCGGCCGCGCGAGCGATCATCATTTCCGTAATGGCCCGATTGTCGTTGACCGGACTCGTGTTGGCCATGACGCAAACGTGCGCATAGCCTCCTGCTGCGGCGGCGTTCAGGCCAGAAAAGACGTCTTCCTTGTATTCTTGCCCCGGCTCTCTGAGGTGAGCGTGAAGATCGGTGAATGCCGGGACCAACCACCGACCGTTTCCCTCGATCACTCTCACTTTTTCTGGTGATGAAAGATCGGCACTCGTAGGCTCAGAAGTCGCGGGGTCGGAGCCCGGAGAGTCGGCGCTCACAGAGCGGGGATCTGCGGAATCGCGGATCAGGTGGTCGGCAGCTCCGGCCCCAACGCGAGTGATGACGCCTTGTTCGATGACGACATCGACGATGTCGTCGAGCTCCTGGCCAGGATCGATGGCTCGGACGCCTCGAAAAACCAATAGCTCCGGGGTGCAAAGCTTGCTCGGGCGCGCATCGGTGCTCACGGTGGCGCCCCCATAGCACGCCTCGACCCGCCGGTGTACGGTCGGCGCGAATGCCAACCTCATTGTGGGCGATTGCCATCGGCTCGACTTTGGCCTGGGCCCTTTTCGACGTCGTGCGCAAGAGGCTCGTCGAGACGGTACCGGTGGCGGCCCTGGCGTTCTGGCTGAGCGTGGCCCAGGTTCCAGGCTATGTGATTTGGCTCTTGTTGGTCCCTCAACGCGTGCCAGATATCGCTTACGCCGGGCCAGCAGGGATTTCGATCGTGCTCAACTTGCTGGCCAACCTGTTCTTCTTGGCCTCGATGAAGCGCATCCCCATGAGCACGGGGATCCCCCTGCTCAGCTTCACGCCGGTATTCGTTGCCGTCTCGAGCATTCCGCTCTTGGGAGAGTACCTGGAGGTTCGTCAGTGGTTGGGAGTGCTTCTTGTCACTCTCGGGGCTTTTGTCCTGACAGCGCCGCCCGAGGCGGGCCTGTCGCTTCGACGGATCGTGCGGTCCTTCTGGGGCAACCGCGGCGCGATGTACATGGTGGCTGTGGCGGTGCTCTGGGCGCTGACCCCGATTTTCGACAAGCTGGCGCTTCGTCATGCCGGGGTTGGGCTCCACGGCCTGGTCCTTGCCGTCGGCGTTGCGCTGGGAATGGGCGTTGTGCTCTGGGCCCGCTCGCAACTTCTCTCGCTCCGCATTGCGCCTCAGCGTTTGCCCCTTCTTGCCGTGGGGGGCGGGATCAATGTGCTTGCCTTGGGCCTGCAGTTGTTTGCGATCTCGGCGATGGTGGTCAGCGTGTTCGAAGCGTTCAAGCGGGCGGCCGGACTGCTTCTCGCCATGATCCTCGGCCAGGTATTGTTTCGAGAACGCCTCAGTGCGCACCGCATCGTCGCGGGCGGAATGATGGCAACCGGGGTCGTGCTCGTCCTGCTCTAGTGCTGCGACCACATAAAAGTGGTCGGTAGGGAGACCACTTTTCTCT
>CAYTRQ010000402.1:0-1561 GCA_964440025.1 uncultured Polyangiaceae bacterium
GAACGTTAGCCAGCAGCGCTCACGAGCAAACGGGTAACCTGGAAGACTGATTCGCCGGGCCGGCCCCGAATTGCGGTGAATGAGTTCCCACTGCAGTTGGGCTCCGAGGACCCATGCATTGAGTAGCTTGTGAGGATCCTGCCGTTCGAACCAATCCGACAAGGCTACGTCCAGGTCGTGTTGCTTGACTCTCGTTCCGTTCGTGCTTCCGCGTAGCAGCGTTTCTGAGCCAGGAAGACGGGCATCGAACTGATCAAGTAGAGCGCGAGCCTGTTCAATGGATGTTGCGGCGAACGCGAGACGCTCTTCAAGGGCGATTCGTCCGGTTTGTAGAGTGTACGCGATGTCAAATAGGTCTTCATTCTTCAAGTGTGCGAGTCGAACACTGAGCTTGTGGGCTTGAATCTGGAGTTGTTCGCTGCTTCTGGCTGACAGTACGAACAAAGCGGTTCTCTCGTTGTGGCGCTCGTGTGCGCCCCCGTTGTTGTCTCGCGAGGCTTCCGGAACGTATTCAGAGATCACGATGTGAGCGTTTGAGCCGCCACCACCAAAGCTGGAAACACCTGCGATCCTCGGCAGCGTTTCCGGTTCACTGTCGGCCGTCAATGTCGGTCTGCGCCAGACCTCAAGCTGTTGCTGCACGTGCCACGGAGTTCGATGAAAATCGATGTGCGTGTTGAGATTGTCCGAGTGAAGGCTAGGCACGAGCTCACCGTGCTGTAGCTGAAGCAATACCTTGGTTATCGCAGCGATTCCGGCTGCGCTTTCGCAATGCCCGATGTTAGACTTCACTGATCCGATCGCACAGGACTCCGGTGATCCGCCAGCCTGACGAAAGCCCTTTTCAAGTCCTGCAATCTCGATTGGATCGCCTAGAGAGGTGCCCGTGCCATGGGCTTCGAGGTAGCTCAGGGATCGCGGGTCGACCCCCGATGCTTTCAGAGCCTGGGCGATCACTTCACCTTGCGCTACCGGTGTGGGCACGGAGTATCCTGACGTTCGTCCGCCGTGATTGAGGGCGGACCCTCGTATAACCGCATAGATGTGATCGCCATCCGTCACGGCGCGTTGGAGAGGTTTGAGCAAGATGGCCCCCACGCCCTCCCCGGGTACGTAACCATCGCCGCCCTCACCAAAGCTTCGGCATTTCCCATCGCTGGACAAGAATCGGCGTTGGCTTAGCACGAGGTACTTGTTCGGATGTGGGGTTAAGTTAACGCCGCCCGCTATGGCCGACGCACATTGACCACTCTTGATGGCATCGCACGCAAGATGTACGGACGTAAGAGATGAAGAACACATCGTGTCTACGGCGAGGCTCGGTCCGTTGAAATCGTAGAAGTACGACACACGGTTCGCGATTGTTGACGCGCTGCCCCACAGGGCAACAGGGAGACCGTGTTCTTGTGCTTGTGCGCCGAAAAGCTGATACTCTTGATACATCACTCCGACGAACACGCCGACCTTTCCTGCACGTGACAGGCCCTCACTCGTGTAGCCGGCATCTTCCAGGACGTGGTGAGCGCACTGCAAGAATAGGCGCTCTTGAGGATCGAGATGT
>CAYTRQ010000402.1:1571-5230 GCA_964440025.1 uncultured Polyangiaceae bacterium
AGCTTCGAGGTGGGAAATCTGAAAGAACAGGGGATCGAAACGGTCGATGTCGTCGAGGAAACCTCCCCATTTACCTGTCGACGAGCCACCGACGTTGGCATAGCGATTGTAGTCCCACCGCTCTGCGGGAACTTCTCGAATGCAATCTTTCCCCGATCGCAAGTTCTGCCAGAAATGTTGCAAGTCAGGGGCTTCGGGGTAACTGCCACTGACGCCAACGATGGCAATGTCTGTGTCGTGAGTCGTCAGCTCGGCGGTCACTGGCGCAACGGGGTGGGCCTTTTCGACAGCAGCTTTGCTAGGAAAGCCTCCGCTTTCCGAAGCGGGCAGTGACCGCGTGCTGAGGCCGCATAGATCGATGCATGGTTGTCCATCCTCGCCAAATACAGCGATATTGAGCCGCTGTGTGGTGGATGCTGCTTCGTCTCTTGGTTGGTGTCGAATCCACGCAAATGCGCGAGAGGGAGTACCGCTGAACAGCACAGCGCTTTGGAGAGCAAATGGCAGGGCAAGTTCGGGCTGATTGCCGTCGGTTTGTTCCTTGCTCAGCCGCAGGCCCATTGTGGCTTGTAGCGCGCCGTCCAGTATGCTCGGGTGAAGCGCGTTGGCTTCGACGCCGCCGGCTTCTGCCGGTAGATGGAGCTCAGCGAGCACTTGAATGCGCCCATCCTCGTCCCTTCCTAGCCGCAGCTGACGTACAGAACGTTGCGTGGCGCCGTAATCTAAGCCCATCCTCGAGTACTGTTCGTAGAGCTCTGAAGCTTGAAACACGGCTTCCGAACAGCGGGCACGGAGATCACTCAGAGTTGGCTGCTTCGCCATGGAAGCGGGTGCGTTGAGAGCTCGACCTTGACTGCATATACTGGAGGTTCCGTCGTCGGAGATCCTGTGAACAAGATAGTCATACCCGCCGTTTGGTGAACCTTGAATGTGCGTTTGCAGCAAGAGCCCGCCGGCGTCGCAAACAGCCGGGCGTAGCCAAACGACGTCTTGGAGCTGAAGGGGATAAGAACTGTTGATATCCGACGTGAGCGAGACGGCTTGACGAGCTAGCTCCAAGTGCGCCACGCCAGGAAGCACCCGTTTGCCCCGTACCTGGTGGTCGCGCAGTGGAGGTTCTGTTCCCTCGAAGTGCCACTGATAGACGTGCTCGGAGTCGGTTCGCGTGACAGTCCGCGGCGGCAACAATGCTGTCCTTGAAGCCCATGAGTCATCGAAATCATCGATGAGATCTGTGCTCCCTCCATTGAGACCGTCCGCACTGGACTTGCCCGCTATTTCGTTCATTGCTTCAGAGCGCCCTATACCGCTTGACGTAGGCGTGCCATTGCTCTGGAGAGTGACAATCAAGGACGCTAGGGCGTCGAGCGTTCTTTGTTCGAGGAGGACAGAACGTGACAGCGATACGTCAAACCGCTCGCGGAGGCGACTGACCAGCTTAGCCTGATCTGCCCAATCAAGCCCAAACTCGGCGAAGTCGATCGTGGGGTCGCACTCCTCTGCTGATACTCCGAGATACTTGGACAATTCGGCGATCAATGACTCACGCACGTCTGCAACGAGCGTCGTCGTATCCGCTCTTGCAGAACCCGAACTTACTAAGAGCGACGAGGGAGGCGACTCGGCGTTTTCGACACGGGGTGCATAAGAATGCCTGTTTGACGCAGTGACTGCGGCCGGAGTGACGTCGATAGTGGGCTCTGGGAGCCCACCCTGCGCCTGGAGTTCACCCGCTAAGTCCCTAATCGTCTTATGTTCGAACATGAGGGTTGGAGACAGTTCGAGCGAGAGCTTCTTTTCGAGGTCTTCCACCAGTGACAACAGGTCGGCCGACGCAAGGCCTAACTCGTAGTATCCTGCGCCGACATCGACCTCAGAAGGTGGTATTTCCAGGCGGGCCGCCACGAGCTCTTGGAGAGTCTCGACTAGGTTGGCGGCAGGCCGTGTCACGTTGGAGTGTTTCGCGACAGCTGAATGACTTGTCTCAAGCGATGTCTGGTGACTGGGGCGCACATCCAATGCTGATGCGGCTCTCACGCGTTTGCCTACGAACCCGGCTATATGTGCGACTTGCTCACCGGCGGAGTCAAAAAATTCTACGCCCAATCGCACCAATTCGTCATTGCGCTGTACGGAATCGCGCGATACTCGGACGAAGCATTGTTTGCCGAGTCCTCGTGCTGCGCGAAATGATTCGAACGTCAGCGGGAGGTAGAGGCCAGGGCCCTGATCATCCGCGTGGAGCATGCCGATGCCGACACCTCCGCCGAGCAATCCCGCTTCGAACAGGGCGGGATGAAAGCAGAACGAGTCAACGGTGTCGTGGAACTCAGAGGAGAGCTTCAGTTCGGCGACCCAATCGTCAGGTCGGTGATGTACCACACCATCGATCTTCATCAGTCCGGAGTGGAATAGCTCATGCTCTCTGCACCATGAGTAGATATCAGACAGCGTGGTCTGGTCCGTCGAGTTGTCGACGGGGAGCGATAGTCTTTCCGTGTAGCGGATCGGTTCTGCCTGTCGTGCTGTCAGGACTGCATGTTGAACATCACTTTCGTCGCCCTCTCGCCTGCTTCGCACCTCAACGCGCAGGCCGGCGGCTGTCGGATGTCCTTGGACGGTGGTGTTGACCTTTTCTCCAGGTGCGGCGACCAGGGGGGCCAGGATAGCCAGGTTACAGAGCTCAATCTCGTCCATCGAGAACCCTTGGTGCGCAAGGACCTGAAGTACCAAGTCTACGTAGCCGACTCCCGGTAAAAGACTTCTGCCATAGACCACATGACCTTTGAGCAGCGGGTTATCGGCCGTGACGGTGAACGTCTCAGTGAAGTGATTCAGTTTGGTCATGGGTTCTTGCGACATGGAAGTTGGCTCGCTCTCTGGTCATGAGAGGGAAAAAATGGGTCGAACTTGCCGAACGAAACAGCCGCAGGCTAGACGCACCAGTTCGGTTGACATGTGTGGCGATTGGGAGAAAAGATCACCCTTTCGTCATGTCACTAGTGAGATAGTGCGACTGAGAAGTTAGGCATCCCGCGGTAGACGCGCGCTGCCGTTGCGGAGGGAGAGACGCTACTCCATCACGCTGCCTATTTGCTCGTTACAATAGCGACCCCTCCACTCCCTTCAGACTCCCTTTGGTCAAGTTAAGCGGCTTGTATCATGACGCCTCAATATCCAGCAACCCAAAAAACCAACCCCTCGCGGGAAAAAGATCAGCTCGCTGTTGTGTGGTGGTGGCTTAACAGTACAGTGTGTGGCGTGGTTATTGCTGGTGGATGGGTCACTCATTGATTGGTGGGGAGTTTGCAGGCTGGTTCTTCCAACTCCCCCGAACACACAAGCGTGTACGTAATCAGTCCGGGGGATTGGGCCGAGCGGGACACTGGGGGATCAGAGTCCTGCACGTGACCAGCTGCTCGCCGTGCAGGGGCCGTCCTGTTGGAGGTTGTCGTCTTGGGGAATGCCGGATGACGTCAAACATCGTGTAGCGAGCGCTACGCCATCGCATCCCTATCGCGATGTATACCTGAGCCGCACGATATGATTCTCTTCAAGCGCATGCCGTCGCCCATGACGCGCATTCGTTGGGCGTGGTATTAGGCTGGTTCGCATCCACAAAAGGATGCGAACCAACAAGACACAAAACTGTTGAGGCA
>CAYTRQ010000403.1:0-5227 GCA_964440025.1 uncultured Polyangiaceae bacterium
CCGGACCAGCATTGGCCGGACCAGCATTGGCCGGACCAGCATTGGCCGGACCAGCATTGGCCGGACCAGCGTTCGCGGAATCGGTCGAGGAGCTGTTATCCAAAGTCGTTTCACCAACGAGAGATTGAGTCATTCCTGGGATCTCCTGATTTTCTTTCTACTGTGTCCGGCGAGAAAGCACGTGCCGGTGCTTGGTTTCCCGAGTTGCGGTCAGGGCCTCATGCTAGAGGGCGCGGATGCAATTTTACTGAAAAGTTGTTCAGTCCACTGAAACAAACATGACTTCAGCGGCGCGTGCCAGCAAGCTCAACCCTCCGCTCTTGTGCTTTCCTTCTGATCAGTATCGCGGGGCCCCAAAGGTGGCCTGATGGGCCCGAGGCCCACCTCCAGCGAGCCCACCCGTGCCAAGCAGGAGGGCTCTCGCGCACGCTTCCGCACCTCGATGTCTCGGATGCGAAAGACGCGTGATCCCGAAGGACGAGTCTTTGGTGTACTCCCAAGTCCCCCTCCTGTTCAAGAGAAAAAACCACAACTAGTTGGGCAAATGTATTCGTCTTTGCCCCACTGCTTGGGGTTTGCAGTTTTTGCGCCAAAAGTGCGTCCGAGGTCTGGGGGCTGGTTGCGGGCATCCTGGGGACGCTCCACGGATAGCGTGTTGCGGCTGTTCGACGAGCGACGAGCATCAAGCCGTCCACCGACTCTTTTGTTACTGAACCTCCATGTGGACTGAACAAAGGAGGAAGAAAAGGAGTCCTCCGAGGACGACTCCTTGCTGAACGCACGTTGGCCCCCAGTTGTTCAGAGGCTATCCCCAGGATCTCCTTGGAAAGCGGCGCGAAGAGGATCGATCCAGCTGACGCAATATTTGCGTCACACAGGCAACGCCTTTCGACGGATTCATGAAGTTTGGTGGAAGTCTTCGTCCTGGGGGGCAGGTGCGAGAGGCGGTTTCGAAGGGCACGACAGAAAGCTCGAAAAGGGTTCCACCTGCTCGTTTTGGATTGTGCTGTGCAGTTTGGAACCGCGGGCACATACGAAAGAAGGCTCGAAAAGGTTCCGTCTGCTCGTTGGATGGTCGTTGCCTTTTGTTTGCATCTTTCCCGGATGCAAACTGGACAACGGCGCTCATACCATACAACACATCGGTCGTTTGGTGGATGAGAGACTCGGGTCGTAGAGCGTTGGTTGGACCATCTTGAGACGGACTCGATAGAGTTGTCTGTGCTCCGAGCGCTTCGTCCGAGGGCGAGGGTGGGCGCTAGTTCTGCGTCGGTTCCGGAAACGACTGCACTTTGGAAGAACAGGCACCGCAATTCGTGCCGAAATCCCGGGGAATAGCCTGCAAGACTGTCGTTTGGCAGCTCGAAAACATCCCAATAGTGAACCTCAAAGCTGACTTGGTCCGACTCCTGCAAGGCGGGCTCAGGGAGTCATCGTCTCACAACTCAATTCCTTTCACGGGGCCCTTCTGATGTTCGTCTGTGAGAGGAAGACAAAAGCTACGACGAGGTCCGCTATATGAATCGAAAAATGTATCTTCTACTGCTTGCCACCGCCGTTGGGACTACTGCCTGCGAAGAAAAGACGCCAAAGGCGGGCTCGGAGTCGAATACGGAGACTGCTTCGAAGACTTCGACCCAGGCACCTGTCGAAGCCGACGCTTCGCCGAGCCAACCCAAGACCAACGTCGATCAGATTTACTCCACGCGCTGTGCGATGTGCCACGGCCAACAAGGGGCAGGGGATGGAGCCGCTGCTCAACCTCTCACTGTCAAACCGCGCAACTTTCAAGATCAAGAGTGGCAGGACAGCGTTAGCGATGAAGAGATCAAGGAGATCATCGTAAAGGGGGGCGCTGCCACGGGCAAAGATCCAGGAATGCCGGCCGGTCCGGACCTCGCCAAAGACGAGCGGCTTCTCGACGCCCTCGTAAAGAAAGTGCGTAGCTTCTCTGGCTAGAGAAGTGGAAGTCGGAAAGGAACTGACGTGAACCAAGATCGACGACAATTCGTTCAATCGGTGCCTCTTGGCGTAGCCATGTTGGTGGGCACTGGTTGCCATGAAGAAGCCGAGGGTCCGCCGGTTCTCGAACAGATCAAAGAGCTCCAATTCACTAATCAGGAGGGACAGCCTTTCACTAAGAATGATCTGAAGGGGAAGGTTTGGGTCGCCTCCTTTATGTTTACTCGTTGTCCGAGCACATGCCCGCGCATGATGCGCTACATGAAGAAGCTCCAGGATCAGGTCAAGGCGGAGGGAGTCGATCTTCATCTAGTGACCTTTAGTGTCGATCCGGAAAACGACACACCGGAAGTTCTAAAATCCTTCGCAAATAAATATGATGTTGATCTGAGAAACTGGAGCTTTCTGACTGGAGATTACGAGAGCATCAAGCAAACCAGTATCAGGGGATTTAGAATGTCCCTCGAAGGGAAAGCCAACCCAGAAAAATCTGGATTTGGAATCATTCACGGTTCCCATCTCGTTCTTGTGGATCAGAATCTCGACATCCGCGGCTACTATCCGACGAAAAAGGAAAAGACGTTGCAGCGCCTTGTCGACGACGCAAGGAGTCTTAGTGCTCGTTCCTGAACCACAACTGCTTGTTGCCCCCATGCCGTCGGTTCGCTCGCTGCTCAGGGGGTGGGGGCTTGCCTCGCTTTCACTCTTGGCTCTGCCAACCGTTGGCTGTGATCTTCCTTCGTTGGGCTCGAAGAAGCAGGACCTCGCTACTGCTTCGCCATCACTATCGGCAACGAAGCGAAACCGGTCTCGGCCTTCTGCTCCGCCGGCGAACAAGCGGGGGCTTCATGACGGGGGAGAAAAGGAAGATGCGATGGCAGAGCCACCGCATGAAGTTGGACCTCTCGACCAAGCTCAACGAAGCGTTGCCCCGGCTGAGCGAGCCCAATTGTTCATTCTTTCGGCGCCATGGTGCCAATGGTGTCAGATTCTAGAAAACACGGTTCTTGTCGACGAACAGGTCGAGTCCTTCCTTAGCGATCATTTCGTTGTTCGCCACGTCAACGTTGACAAGGACCCCCGCTGGATGGACCTGCAAAGCGTTCAAGGGCTTCCGTCGCTCGTGTTTTTCGACAAAAACGGGAGGTTCGTTCGGGCATTGTCCGGATTCCAAGAAGTCCCCGAGCTGCTCGAGGTGCTACGGACGTTCATTTTCGAAGGAAGCTCACCGTCAGCTGAACAGACGAGTGAGCGAAAGGGGCTCCAAGTCGAAGCCGGCTGTTTGGAGAGGATGCCGGCGCTAGCAGAGAGACCCTTCTCGCAGAAAGCCGCGCGACGACTTCTCGCCGAATTCGAGAAGGAAATTTTTCTCAAGATCAATTCGAACGATGGAGGATTTGGAAGTCCCGCGCGCCATCCGTTTCCAGATCTATTGCGAGAGCTGGCCGCATGGCGGTCCCAAGGCTCTGCGCCAAAACGGGTGAGTCGATGGCTCGACCTCAGCGTCGATTCAGCGTTGCGCGGTAGCTCTCCTCGTCTCTCGGGAAAGCCACTCGAGGACATGAAGTATAGCTCGACGGACCTCAGGCGCGCAGCGCGGCTCGGCCCCACCATGGGAAAGCCTTGGCGAGAGGGGGTTGAGCTGCTCCCCCAAATGGATCCCTACCTTGGTCTCCAGGATCAGATCGATGGGGGAGTCTTTCGCTATGCTGCGGGCCCAGGATGGTACCATCCTCATTTTGAACGCACGGCTCTCGACAACCTGTCTTGGGCCCTTCTGCTTCGGCACCTCGGGAAGCAAAAAGAAAGCGCGCGCATCGCCGACTTTGTTCGGAATACGTTCGCCGACGCACCATTGCTTCGTGCCACGCAGCGAGCCGATGCGTTCTATTATAGGCTTACCAGAGCGGAACGCGCGGATCTTTCTGCGCCGCCGGTACAGAGACTCTATCGTCTCGACGTGCAGGCACGGGCGGCACGTCTGTGGCCGGAAGAGTTCTGCCCACTTTTGGATCGTGTTTCGAGCAAACGTTGGCCTCTCCTTCTGTGGACAAAGCAGGGAGAAATGGAGGGGGCTGAGCCTGCTCCTCCCGATGCTTTCGGTGAGCTCCTCATTGCCCTGGCTGGTTGTGAAAGTCCGCATTTGTCAAAAAAGGGACGAGCTTTGGGGCTGTTGGCTTTTGAGCGGTGGCAATCGTCCCAGCTGCCGTTCGGAGCTCCCGAACGTCTCCATCGTTTGGTTGCGGGATTGTGTCAGGTGCTTCCGTCGAAATGTGATGTCGCTCTCGCATCGATCGACGGACTCGATGTCGATCTTCGCTATGCTCCTCCGCTTTTCGCGTTGGCTAGCAGACTTGCCAGCTATTCCAGCGAAGAACCCGGCGATGAAGCCGCCGCCTTGGAACGATCCGATCAATTTGTAGACGCTCACACCATTGTTCATCCATGAGTAACAACATAGTTCATCGCAATAGCAATCTTCACCACGAGGTGTTCGAGCCATGAAGAAAATCAAGCTGGATAATCCTTTGGCATTAGAGCGCGTCTCACCACCTGGAAAGGTTCCACCGTCGCCCGCTCGGGGGAAGGTGAGGCGAGTCTTCGCGGAGCCATTTCCAGCGGTGGATTCGATGTGGCGTGTTTCTGATTGGAACGTACTTCATCGCCCCTTCGGGGGGGCGAGATACGTTCTAGCCCTGATGTTTGCCCTTTTAGCTGTCTCTTGCCAGTCACCCGACGCCAGCAAGGCCAGTGACAGTGGTGGTGAAGGAGCGATGAAGACGCAAGCCGTGCACCCGCTCGACATGCGAGTTGTCGAGGTAACAGCCGAGGCGGCGGAGCGTGGAAAGGCATCGTTTGCCGCTTGTACTGCATGTCACGGTCAGCAAGGGGAGGGTCAGGTGGGAATGGCACCCAACCTGACGAGCAAGACCTTCTTGGAAGCAGCTTCCGACAAGATGCTGATCTCCACCATTCAGAAAGGTCGACCCGGAACGACAATGGTTGGCTGGGGGGAGTCTCTCGATCGTCGAGCCATCGAGGACATCGTTGCCTACCTGCGAACTCTCAAAAGAACTACGCCAGCCGAGCTGGATGAGTCACCCCTTCAGGGCGATTCGAGCAACGGCGAGAAGACGTTTCGCCTTATTTGTTCGGGATGCCACGGAGACAGAGGTGCGGGGTATGAGGAAACTGGCAACGGTACAGGAATCGGTCGCAAGGGGTTCCTGGACACGGTCTCCAATGGCTATCTTCGATACATTAT
>CAYTRQ010000404.1:0-5224 GCA_964440025.1 uncultured Polyangiaceae bacterium
TCCGAGCGAGGAAAGGACCCCTGTAACGCATGAGCAAAGGCGACTTGTTGGAGATGGAGGGCTACATCCAAGATGCCCTCGGCGGCGGCCAGTACACAATCAAAGTGGATCAAGGGGGAGCTATCGTTCGTGCGCAGCTGTCAGGCCGAATGCGTCGTCACCATATCCGAGTTCTGCCTGGGGATCGTGTTCGCGTTGCTGTTTCGCCCTACGATCTCACTCATGGGCTGATTGTCTATCGTGGGAAGTCCTGAATCCACAGAACGATTTCCAGACGAAGCGCCCTTTTTGCGCCGCGAGATCGGCGTCCTTTGCGCGGCGAGATCGCTCTAACGCTTCTCAAGAAGAAGCGTTCGTCCTTCCTCGAGAACCCAGCGAAGGTTTTTCGCATCGTCGACGATGAGCTGAAGCTCTGATTGCCGTCCATCCTTGCCTCGTACAGCGAGGGTGACTCGGCGATTTTCGATGGCCACGAGCCGATAGGTCCCCGTTCGAGGTTCCTCGGCGGGTACGGAGACGGTGAGGCGTTTGCCCTCGAATTCGAACTGAGTCCCGCGGGCCCATCCGGTGGCCGCAGCGACTTCTTCTTGGTCGAAGTTCTCCACGGCCTGCCCTTGCCACCGTCCTTGAAGTGCGCGCTCTGCCGGATGGGCGCAGCCGAGCGCCGCAAGAAGGCCGAGAATCATCAGGGCTGATCGAGCACTGGTGATCTTCCGGTCGGCGACAACAAGCGGCCGAAGCGCGAGTCCCGATCGGCGCGGCAATGCAGTCCAGGCCATGGGACGGAAAATGAACGAGATCTTCCTGCGGAGTCCAGTTTCCGACAGCTTTTCCCAGAGAAACTCCGACGCGGTCGCTTCTCGGAGATTCTCGGCGGGCCGCCGGTCGGACTGCCCCTCGACGGGCCGTCCGATCGGAGTGCCCCCCTCAGAGATCGCGACAGCAGCGTGTGCCGAGGCTGTAATCGAAGTAGCTCGGCGAATGAGTTTCTATGGCCGCGTCGCAGCCTTCCCGGGTTGCACGGGAATAGAAGCCGCCGACGAAGGTTCCCCCCGGCTCATCCACCCATTCGTCAAGATTGCCGACCATGTCGTAGATCCCGTCAGCTCCCCAGCGACTCACGCATTCTGGGGTCGCTCCGGTCCTGCGAAGGAGAGGGCCGGCCTCGTCTTCGGTCAATCCCAAACGCGGATCGGTGTGATTCTCGGAGGAGTTGCCGTGAAGCAGACTCGCCGGATGATTCTTTCTGTGCACGTTGCAGATTCCATCCCGATACCGCTCACCGTAGGGAAACGGACGATTCGCTTGTCCGCGGCAGGCACGCACCCACTCGCCCCGGGTGCAAAGGCGCTTTCCCGCATTCTCGCAGGCAGCTCGGGCCTTTTTTTGGCTCAAGTACCCGGAGGGAAGCACCCCAGCCCGTGATTCGGCCTGAGGCATAAAAACATCGGTGAGTTGAAATGCAGGAGGCTCCGGGACCGGAATTTTTCGGCCCAGAGACATCCGGGACCGAGGTGCCTTTTGGACCCAGTATTCGAAAAGCTGCTTAGTGAACTTCTGTGTTGGAGGATAGTGCGGAGAGAGAGTTCGGCCGCTTTCGCTGTCGACCAGGTGAACTTCGTAGCGGTCGATACAAAACAGCCCGGCAACGAGAACCATGTCCGAGGGGCAGGGCCCTGCCGACGGAGACCTCGAGCGAGGCATCGGGCTACCTTGGCCGCCGAGATCCACCCGATGGGCAGAATCTGGGGTGGCGCCTCCGAGCCGAGGGGGCAGATCGAGATGGAGGGGCGAATTCTGTGGCGTTTGTGGGGAAGCTGCTTCCTGGGGAGAAGCATCCTTCTGCGTTCGTTTCTCCGGCTGCGCCGAGGGAGGGGACGTCGACTCTTTCTCGCTGGGGCGGTTGCATCCGCCGTCGCAGCCCATAACTATCGCGCAAGTGACGAGCAGGAAGGCCAGCGAGCGGAACAGCAAGGACTCTGTCACGCGGGATGGCAACGCATCGGCTCGGGGGGCGTCCCAGCCTTCTGGGCGCAGGTGGCTCTCCATTGATGTGCTCAGGGCCCTAGCGGTCATTCTCATGGTGGAGCAACACTTAGGGGTGTGGCTCTTGTCGATGCACGAGGCGACTGACACGTTCGGAAGTTTTCTCGTCGGGCTCAACTCTTTGGGCGGCGCCGCAGCCCCGCTGTTTATCACGCTTTCCGGAGTCGGTGTTGCTCTGGGAAGGCAAGGCAAAAAAACGCTCTTGCGCCGTGGAATCGGGCTCCTGCTCTGTGGCTACGCGCTCAACTTAGCCGTTCCCAGTTGGTTTTCCGGAGGAAGTTGGTACGTGCTGCACCTCCTGGGGCTTTGGTTGCTCATTGCCCCTGGCGTGCGCCGGCTTCCCAGTCGGGCACTTTGGATACTGGCCGGGCTCATTGTCGTCGTTGGTGTTCTCGGTCAAATTTGGCTTCTCACTCCTCGCTACCTTCCGAACCAGAGGCTCAGCGATTTGAGCCTGCCTGGTGGAGCCCTCCGTTTGGCCGCTTTTGAAGGCCATTTTCCGGTGTTTCCTTGGCTTGCTCTTGCTGTCGTGGGACTTTGGGGAGGTCGGCAATTCAGAAAACAGCATGGTTCATTGCTTTGGAGGGCAAGTGGCTTGCTTTTGCTGTTGGCGGGGTTGACCCAGCTGCCGATGATGAATCTGGGGCGCACGGCCGCGAGAAGTGTGCCTTGGCGGGCCATCGTGCAGTTTTCCTTTTATCCAGCGACGCCCGCCTACCTCTGCGTGCTCGGTGCCCTCTGCCTCGCGCTGGTCGCCTTGGCTCTCAAGGCGGAACACCGGGGCTGGGTGAGGCGCATTTCCGGGATGCGCCATTTGGGACGAACGTCGCTCACGCTGTTGTGCTTCCACATCATTGTCTTTCGCGAAGGAAGCACCGCGCTTGGCTGGCGCAACGAGTTTGCAGCCCTGCCCACACTGAGCTTGATTGCTTTTGTGCTCCTCGTATGGACGTGGATCGCAGAAGCGTGGGCGCGAAGCGATTACCGCTACAGTTTGGAATGGTGGCTCCGTCGTCTCTAGTGCCTCGGCAACTCACGTTTCGAGCGGTTTCGAAGCACTCCCAGAAGTGGGTGAGGTCGGCTTCGAAACCGCGCTCGGGTACGTCTTTGCCTCGGCTTTTTTGCTGGTTTTTGTGCTGCGACCGACCGGAGGAAGATGAATGATTTCCAGAGAAAAGTGGTCTCCCTACCGACCACTTTTATGTGGTCGCAGCACTAGAACGTCGGCTCGTCACTCCGAAGGGCTCCCGCGAGACATCCACGGGCACATCGAACCAAGCGCTGGCAAAGGTCCCGCCGAGGCTCGCCTCCCTTGACCTGTGAAGGAGCGTCGGCGGAGCTTTGCGAGGTGGTGAGATGTGCTCAAGACAAAAGCTCGAGGTGGTGCTGTCGCGGCTCTCCTCGAGTACGCTGAAGAAATGACGCAGCTCACCGGCAGCCCTGATGCGCAGGCCTCTCGCTCCAACTTGCGAGAGGCGGCCGCTCACGTTCTTCCACTTTCGCCCAGTCCCCAAATCGGCATCGTACTAGGAAGTGGGCTTTCTCCTCTTGCGGATACCCTCCACGCACCAAGCCGGATCCCGTACTCCGCAATCCCCCACATGCCAAGCTCCGCGGTCGAGGGACATCGCGGGGAGCTCTTGTTAGGAACGCTCGGTGAAGCTCCGGTCGCATGCCTCAGTGGACGTGCTCATTTGTACGAAGGTCACTCACCCGCCGAGGTCGTCTTCGGCGTCCGGCTTCTTGCCGAACTCGGAGTTCGCTGGGTTCTTCTGACGAACGCCGCGGGAGGCATCTCCGGAGCCTGTCAACCGGGCACCCTGATGCTCATCACCGATCACATCAATCTGACCGGAACCAATCCCTTGGTCGGCCCCTGGAATCGAGACGACTCCCCTTTCGTCGACATGAGTGTCGCCTACGACCTCGACCTGCGACAGAAGGCAAAAATGGCTTCGAAACGGCTCGGACTGGAACTTGCTGAAGGAGTCTACGCCGGCCTCTTGGGGCCCACCTTCGAGACCCCCGCGGAAATCCGAATGCTCGAACAGCTCGGAGCCAGCGCCGTCGGCATGAGCACGGTGCTCGAGACCATTGCGCTCCGTCACCGCGACGTTCCCGTCCTCGGTATCAGCTGCATTACCAATCGGGCAGCGGGCAAAAGCTCGACAGCGCTCAGCCATGAGGAAGTTGCCGAAGTTGCCGGGCGCACCAGCGACGCCTTTTGTCGACTGGTCTTCGAACTCTGCCAGCCCAGATAGGGAGTTCGCGTCCACAAAGGATGCAAGCGAGGCAAGCTTGTGCTTGGTCTGTCCCGATCCTCGTGGCACGATCAATCAATGGCCGGGCCCCACGGACACGTTCCCCGACTCGTCGAAGAACAGCCGCCGGAACTGGTCGTCTACGACCGCGAACAGCCGTGCCCTTACCTTCCCGACAGACCCTCGCGGCTTCCGCTCCGGCTGCCCTCGCGCCCTCTTTCGCGTAGAGAACTCCAACGACGCTTGGAGCGGGGAGATCGTCGGCAGGGGTACGTTCTCTATCGTCCCTCCTGTGCCACATGCCGAGCTTGCGAACCAATTCGCATTCCGGTCGTCGACTACCAACCCACAAAGACACAGCGAAGGATTCTTCGCCGCGGAAATCGCAATCTACTCATAAGGGTTGGGACTCCGGTCGTCGATCAACGTCGCGTCGATATCTACAATACTCATAAACTGATGCGCGGCCTGCAGGATGGGCAACCGCCGATCGACGAAGACGGCTACCGAGATTTCTTGGTCGCCTCCTGTTGCGACACGTTCGAGATCTCCTATTACCTGGATGGTCGTTTGATTGGCCTCGCTATTTGTGATCGCAGTTCAGATGCTCTCTCTGCAGTCTACTGCTGCTACGATCCAGCCCATCAAAAATTCTCGCTCGGAACTTATTCGATTCTCAAGCAACTCGAGCTGTGCAGGAGATGGAATCTGTCCCATCTCTACCTTGGCCTGTATATCGCAGAATGCTCCTCGATGATGTACAAGGCGAGATTTCTTCCCCATGAGCGCCGACTGCGAGGCCACTGGGTTCGTTTCGATCAGAACCGGGACAAGACCTGAAGTCTTCGAGGCTGGCCAAGAACACTAGTGCTGCGACCACATAAAAGTGGTCGGTAGGGAGACCACTTTTCTCTGGA
>CAYTRQ010000405.1:0-5221 GCA_964440025.1 uncultured Polyangiaceae bacterium
GCTCGACGCGTCGATTCTTCTTTCGGCCGGCCTTGGTCTCATTGCTCGCCACGGGATCGGTGGCTCCGTAGCCAGCGGCGCTCCAGTGCGCTGGATCGAGTCCGCCGCCGCCGTCTTCTTCGGGGGTGGTGAGGAGCACGAGGACGGACCGTGCGCGCATGGCGGAGAGTCCCCAGTTGTCGCGGAAGCTGCCGCCGGTGAGCGCTCGAGAATCGGTATGACCGGCGACTTGAAACTCCCGACTGCGGAGATCTTCGTCGCTTTTGATGACGTCGGCGACTTGTAAAAGGATCTCTTTCCCTTCTTGTTTGAGTTGGTCGCTCCCCGAATCGAACAGGACATCACCTGGGAGCTGAATCACCATCCGGTTGTCTCGAACCTCAACGGTCAGCCCCATATTGGTCAGCTTTTGCAGCTTTTCGCGAAGGACCTCGAAACGGTTCCTGATTTCGAGCAGCTGGGCGGTGCGTTTCTGGTACTCCGCGATGGCCTTCTTTTGGGCTTCGAGATTAGCCGTGAGGCTGTCCATGCTGGTGTCGTGTTCCGAGAGCTCGCTCCGCAGGGCGTCGATTTCGTCGAGTGCATCAGCGTAGTCCGCTTCGGCTTTGGCCCGGGCGCGCTGCTCCGCTGCCAATCGACCGCGGAGCTCCTCGACCTCACGAACCTTTTGGTCCCACTCGTCCTGGGAGTAGCCACATCCGGAAATTGTCACACCGACGGCGAGCCCGAGAGCTTGCAGCGGAACAGAGAAGCCTCGCATCTTTTTTTCTCTGTCGCTGGAGCGACCGCTCCGCAACGACTTCCAGCTACCGCGCTGCGCGCGCAGGCGTCAAGGGTCCGAAATCAGGGCAGATTCTGATGGGTGGCCATCAAAACCGTGCGAAGTCGATGCCGGTCTGACCGGTTGCGCAGCTGCACGGAAAAACCTGTACTCATGACCTGTATGAAAAAAGTGCATGGCTGCTCTGCGGGAAATCTTCACGCGACGAGAAGGCCATCGCATTTTTTTCGTTGACACATCACAATAGGTGGCAATATACGTCGTGCAACATACTCTAATGGTGGAAAGGAAAATCCACCGTCCGATCCGTCCAGGGAGGAATCAATCATGGCTGCAAAGAAGACTCGCAAGAAAGCCCCGGCAAAGAAGGCCCCGGCGAAGAAGGTGACGAGAAAAACCGGCAGGAAAAAAACCGCCAAGAAGGCGGCAAAAAAGACGACCGCCAAGAAGGCCGCTAAGAAGACCGCGACCAAAAAGAAGGTGACGAAGAAGGCGCCGGCGAAGAAAAAGACTGTCAAAAAGACAGTGAAGAAGGCTGCGAAGAAGGTCGCCAAGAAAGCCAAGAAGAAGGTGGCTAAGAAGAAAGCGACCAGGAAAGCACCGGCGAAAAAGAAGGTGGCCAAGAAGGCTTCCGCCAAGAAGGCGAAGAAAGCGCCGGCCCGTAAAAAGAAGACCGCTAAGAAAAAGACCTCCAAGAAGTAGGCGTCCTCTGGTCGGCTCGGCCTGCGAGGGCGAAAAGACCGATTGTGGTCGAGAGGATGGCTCAGCCAAGAGGCCCTCAGTAACCCGCTGCAGCAGGCGGGCTGTCTGTGTGACGCTCGCAGTTGGGGGCTTTCCTGAGCGGTCCAGCGCTGCTCGGCGTTCAAAGCTCGTGTTGGTTTCGGCCAATTGAGATCAATTGTCGTTCGTGTCGCTTGGGCGGATGCATTCCGGCAACCGATCATGTATCCCCGCTGAGCCCGCGATTTCGAGGCGAGATGTTCTCACGCGCGTTTTCTTCTGGAAGGCGCCGAGGTTGGTGTTTGCCGGCTTGGCCCGCGCGACCTGAATTGCCGTCTGATTGCGGAGCCGAGTAGGATGATGATGATGTGCCAACGCGCGAGCGCCGCTTCAGCTGTAAAGATCTTCCGTCTTCCCATGGAGCGACATTCTGGTTCGCTCATCGGAGGCAGAACTGTGCGGAACCACCATTTCGAGGCCCAAGCCAGACTTGGCTCAGTGGCTTCCTGGATGGTGAGGGGACTGTTGTTCCTTCTTCTTGCAGGATCTCTGCTTGGGTGTGGCGCCAAGCAGAAGGAGCCCGAGTGGCCTGCACACGCAAGGAAGTGGTACGAGCGAGCTCAGCACTCGTTCCGCCACGGCGACCTCGAAGATGCGCGGCATGCGAGCCGTCAGGCACTCAAGGCACTTCCCGGAGAGCCGAAGGTGCGACTGATCGCCGCACGGGTTGCCCTCGCAGACTTGGCCTATGAGGAGAGCCTGCAGATCGCGAAGGCACTTCCCGGTAGCAAAGCGGCGGCAGTGCGAGGACGGGCTCATTGGTATTTGGGCCACGTCGAGCAGTCGGCCAATGAGCTCGAAAAAGTCATCACCGATCCGGAAATGAGGGACCCTTGGGCGGAGCAGGTATCCCGACTCGCGCGATTGGGCCGTGGACGGAGGCCCTTCGAGATCAGTGGCGCCTTGGTGGCAGCGGTCGATATGCCGCGCGTTGGTGGCACACAAATGGTGGTTCCTCTTGAGCTCAACGGTGAGCCAGCTCTCGCCCTCGTCGCAACGGATATGGCCGAGGCTGTGGTCGACTCTCGTCAGGATGGAGAGGGCGCTTGGGTCTCTGTGCGTTTTGGAGGCAAGCTAGAAGTCAGTGATGTTCCTGCCATTGGCCGGGATCTTTCCGGGCTCACCCGTCAGGTAGGTGCCCCGGTGAAGATGCTCATTGGCGTCAATCTTTTGAGGCGCCTGCACGCGACGGTCGATTTTGCTGGGAGGCAGTTCGTCGCAAGAAGTTATGATCCCCCAGCACCTCCTGAAGGAACGGCGTTGCGTCCCATCTACTATCGCGGTGGTGCCCTCGTGCTTCCGGGAGCCTTCGGGTCCGGGCCATCGGCACCCAGGGCGAGTTTGCTCATGAACACCTCGATGCAATTCCCCGTGGCCCTGGACGAACAAGGGTGGAAGGCGGCAGGACAGGATCCGTCGTCGTTTCCGTCGGTGCCCGGTCAGGAAGGCGTCCGTCATGGCAAGCTCCCGGTTCTACAACTCGGCGCGTTCGAAATCCCCAATGTGCCGGGAGTGCTTCGGCCGCAGGTGGGGGAGCTGGAAAAGGCGCTCGATGTCGAACTGGACGGCTTCGCTGGCAGTGGGCTGTTTGCGACGTATCGCCTGACGTTCGGCAGCGAAGGCAAGGTTCTTTTTATGGAGGATCTGCCGGCGGAGGTCATTGCGGCTCGCAAGGAGGCCGCAGAGTCTCTCCAGCGAGGCGCCAAGAAAGAGCCCGTCCCCGACGTGGAGCTGCGTGCTCCCGGGATTCTGAAATCGGAGGAAAAGTCGGGTTCGGACGAAGGATCTTCTCCGGACGAGGCGTCTTCTTCCGCTCAAGGGGACCGCATGCCTCCTCCGCCTCGGGATGATGCTTCCGGAGATCCTGGGCAGTCCGGAGGGGCCAAGTGAGCCAGATCGATACGGCGATTTATGCCGGGAGTTTCGATCCAATCACCTTTGGTCACGTGGACGTGGTTCACCGGGCCGCAAAGCTATTTTCTAGACTGTTGGTCGCAGTGGGACGCCACCCGACTCGCGATCCGTTGTTTTCGATCGAGGAGCGCCTCGAGTTGATGAGCGCCGTGTGCGGCGGCATCGATGGTGTGGAGATCACGTCCTTCGACGGCTTGCTCGTTGATTTTGCTCGCCGATCGGGTGTTCAAGTCATCGTACGAGGATTGCGAGTGGGAGCCGACTTTGAGTACGAGCTGCAGATCGCTCAAGCCAATGCGGATCTTGCAGGGGAGCTCGATACGGTATTTCTTCCCACGCGAACGACCTATGGCTTTATTTCCGCTTCGTTGGTGCGCGATATCGCGCGCCACGGTGGTGATGTGAGTAACTATACCCCAGAAGCGGTCTGTGACGCCCTCCGGCAGAAGTTTGCAGTTGCGTCCCGATAGTCCTTTTGGGGCATCGGCAGGCGACCCGTTCGCCAGCTGAGGTGAGCAGAGTTCGCGTCCCCAAAAGGACGCGAACTAGGCGAGCCGTTCGACGATCGTTGCTACGGCTTCGCCACCGCCGATACAGAGCGTGGCCAGGCCGAGTCTTTTCTCGTGGGTTCTCAGTGCATGCACGAGTGTGGTGAGGATCCTCGCGCCCGATGCGCCGATGGGGTGGCCGAGAGCCACGGCGCCACCGTGCACGTTGACGCGCTGAGCAGGAACACCGATAAGCTGGGAGCAGGACATCGTGACGCAGCTGAACGCTTCGTTGATTTCCCACAAGTCGATGTCGTCGGCAGTGAGGTGGGCACGGCGTAGAGCGACGTCGACCGCTTGAACCGGCGCTGTGGTGAACCATTCCGGTTGCTGGGCGGCAGAACCGCTGGCGACGAGACGAGCGATGGGCTCTGCGCCCATGCGCTGTGTGGCTTCTTGGGAGGCAAGAACAACGGCTGCGGCACCATCGTTGATGGAGGAGGCGTTGGCGGCAGTGATAGTACCATCCTTTCTGAAAGCGGGACGCAGGTGAGCGAACTTGTCCGGGCTTCCGCGGTTCGGTTCCTCGTCGGTGTCGACGACTCGAGGCTCGCCTTTGGGTTGGGGGATCGCAGCGGAGGCCAGCTCGGCCGAGAACCGACCTTGGGCCTGGGCGTCCAGGGCTCGCCTGTAGCTCTCTTTTGCGTATTCGTCCTGGGCCTGGCGAGTGAGTTCGTAGTGCTGAGCGCACATCTCGCCGGCCTCTCCCATGTGAAAATCGTTGTGCGGATCCCACAGCCCGTCGTGAATCATCCCGTCGATCAACGCCGCATTCCCCATTTTTTGTCCTCGGCGGGAACTCGGCAGGTAGTGAGGTGTGTTGGACATGCTTTCCATACCACCGGCAAGAACGATGGAAGCTTCGCCACAGCGGATGACGCGTGCGCCGACAATGACGGCTTCCAGGCCCGAACCGCAGACTCTTCCCACGGAAGTTGTTGGTGTTCGTGGACTCAGTCCGGCTCGAAGAGCCGCTTGACGGGCGGGAGCTTGCCCGATGCCGGCGGAAAGAACATTCCCAAAGTAGACCTCGTCGACGAGCTCGGGATCGATCCGGGCACGCTCCAAAGCTGCTTTGGATGCGATGGCAGCAAGATCCGGGGCACTGAGGGGGCTCAGGCTCCCCAAAAAGGAGCCAATGGGAGTTCGCTGGGCTGCGAGAAGGTAGACGTCGTTCATGCGGAAATACTCAAGTTCT
>CAYTRQ010000406.1:0-5192 GCA_964440025.1 uncultured Polyangiaceae bacterium
GGATATATGTCAGTGGCCTGATTTACCGAAAACCGGGCCAGCATGTGCGGGCCGGTAATGGTCTGTTTTACCGTGACATTGCTATCCGCATTGTCCTTTGCATGCTTCCATTTCCCGGCGAGGTCCCAGGCGGGATTTTCCAGCTTGCCGGTGACCACGGAACACTCGATACCGAAACCACCCTTTTCCTTGACCAGCGGATGAGCCTTTTCCAGATCCACGCCTTCCGTTGATCCGCCGACACTGAATTGTTTGTAGATTTTATTATGTGCATCGACGCCATCCATGCGAAGCTGATAGAACCAGTACATATTTTCCCTGTATGCCTCACCATCGGTAATAACATCCAGGCCAAGTGAGCACTGGTCCTTGACAGCCCAGGCAATCCACAGAAGAAATATTGCAAAGATCGTGTATTGGACCGGCTTCATCCGATCTTTGCGTTCGTTGCGTCCGTCTTTCCAGGGCTCGAAGGCATCGTCGAGATTCTCGTTCCTGGTAAAGCGCATTCTGCCCTCCCAGGTGTGGCTGAGAATGGTGGGCAGTCCCATATGATTGGTGAGCGGCGTTCGCTTGTGAGTTTGAATGTGAGAAGCGAACTCCTTGTATGCTTTGACGCCGTCAGTGGCAGCCATGCTCGCCGGAACGAGCAGCCCGATCGCTAAGAGTGAACCGCCGATAAGACGTCGGTGGGTCGGATGGAGATAACTGAGCAAGCCCGGTTTGTCGCCCGGTGCCCGAGGACGACCACGAACCCGCTGAATGATGAAGAGAATGGTCATCGCCGCCCATCCGCCGTAGAGCGCGGCGGGGAAGACGCGCAACAAGGCAGACCACATCAAGGCAAAACCAGCGAGAAAGAAATAGCGCTTCCGTGCCAAGCACACACTGGCAACGAGTAAGAAGAGCCAGTCTTGACGCAGGAAAGCGCCGCCGGTCCAGTAAAAGTTCGCTGCGGCGTTGCAGCCCCAAAAGATCGCACCTGTGGCCCCGACCCGCCAACCAAAGGCCCAGTAGAGCAGCGCAATCATGCCTGCCTGAAGGATGACGTCGAAGGATGCGAGAAGCTTGAAGAAGCCGTCATCGGCGGGGTGTAAGCTAGCAATCGCCTTCCCCGTCATCGTCCAGACAGGTGGCGGATTGTAGCCGTGATCTTGCTGCATTCGCTCCCAGTAGCTACCCGCTGCAGATCGGTAGAACCAATCAACGTCCTTCTTGAAGTCCTCCCAGCGTTCCGGAGTGAAGCGGTCGGTGCAACGCTCAGGTTCGGTCAGAACGTAGGTGTTCTTTGCCTGTTTGATGAGATTGACTGAGAGATCTCGGAACTCTCGATCGACGACTTGGCTTTTCCGACCGTTTTGGATCTCGGCCACCATCGTGCAGGAGTAAAGCCACTTGTAGCCGAGCTCCTTGGAGTACTTGCTGCCGAGGTAGTAGTGATAAAATTCGTGGCGGTGGTAGTAGTCCTTGTAGCGGACCTTCTCATTGCCAAAGTCGAAATAGGTGCCGAACGCAAGCAGCGTCATGATGATGGCGATGCGCTTCTTGGTTCGCTCACGAACATGCACGTTCATGCGCCAGGCACGGACCTCGGCCAGTAGAAGCAGGGCGCCGAGCAAACACAGCGTGACTCGGAACCCAAACATTATGTTGACCCAGATCTTCTTCTCGAAGAAAAACGCCGAATACAGTGAATCAGCGGCAGCTCCGAGTAGCGAGCCAACGACCGAGCTAGTGGAAGAAAGAATAGAGCCCCAGAGGGGCAACGCTTCGAGTACCTGCATGACCGCACGAAAGGGCGCTCGGCGCCCAGCCCTTCAAGAAAAACGGGGCCGGAGGCTAGAACGCAAGCACATCGTCCCGCAAGGCTTCAAGCAGTCGCTCAACGATGATCCAAGACGTTGCTCGCAAGCCAGAAGCCGTTGAACGGTTCCTCACTCCTCGGGTGGTGTCCTTGGGGGAAAACAAGCGAGTGGGAAAGCAAGCGAGTGAAAAACGAAGGATGGGGACGCGAACGCGCTCCAGCACGCAGCTCGAAAAGACGTTTCGCTTCATGCCCTTACGAGACAAGCCCTGCGGGAGACAAGGCGGTGAGCTGGTTTTGATGCTTTGCTTCGTAAAATGCCAGCTCAAAGTCCCGAAGGGGCTCGGGAGATACGTTTCAATAGGAATCCCGGCATATCGAGCCAAGCGCTGGAAAAGGCTTCGCCGAGGCTCGCCTCACTCGCCCACGGGTGAACGTCGGCGGGGCTTTCGACGTTGTGAAACGAGCTCCAGGCTTCGGGGCGAGGCCTGAGCTCGTTTTGGGAATTGTCTGCTCGTTTGGAGCTGTCTACTGGGAGAAGGGACGTGCCCACCCAGTAGAGTGGCCAGTCCTCACTTCTGAAGACAGGAAGCCGTTTCGATCAGCTCTCTGCGTCAGCTTGCTGGTCTTCGCTCGGCTCGCCGCTCTTTCGGTCAAGCGCTTCCTGCAAGCCAATCCGGGCGCGCTTGCGTCGGCTGAGATACTTTCCTTTGCGCGGCTTGGCGAGCCACTCGTGGCGTTTCCTAATGTTCCAGACTGCGTAGTTTGCCATGAGATTCGAACCTAGTGTGGGCTCCCCGCTTTTTGGCGTGAATCGGTTTTTGGTGAATCGCCCCGGTCGAGCCGGGTGATGCTCGTCGAAAACGTTGATCCAGGGGAGGTGCGAAGATGCTTTTTTTCCGTTGCGGGAGCGGAGAACTAGCTGAAACGGCGGGAGCCAGCAAGTGTCAAGGGGCCTGCAACGTGTAGTGGGCGTCCGAGGCGGCTCAAAAGCTCGTTCGCTTGCATTCTTTGGGTCTCGTTCGCGCCCACAAAATGGCGCTCCGTCGCCCGGCAGCTTCAATTGTCTTCCCGAGGAATGAGCACCGGAGGGCTAACTCTTCCAGGTGGTCGGAGGCCTGGTCCATTCCGTGCCCCGTTGTGTTCGCCGTCCGTTGTTTGCTTTGTGCCGCATGACTCACGCAATGCTCGACGGGGCGAGGGTGGGTACTTCACTTTTTCGCCTGCATTGTGACCGCCACAGCACCTCATTACCTGCCCGCTGGCATCCTTTGGGGATGCAAACGATCTAGGAATGCCTCGAGGAAAATGCTTGGTTGCACGCCCATGGCCCAGGGATTCATCATCTGGTTTACGGGGCTCAGCGGCTCGGGAAAAAGCACGCTGGCCGCAATGGTCTCCGAACGATTGCGTCAGGAGGGGGTGCACGTCGAAGCGCTTGACGGTGATGAGGTCCGCAAACATCTATCGTGGGGTTTGGGCTTCAGCCGCGAGGATCGCGACCGCAACGTCCGCAGAATCGGCTATGTCGCTCGTCTCGTCGCCCGCTCGGGAGCCTGTGCGATCACTGCTGCCATTAGCCCATTTCGCAGCATCCGTGATGAAATCCGTAGTCAAACAGACCGGTTTTGCGAGGTGTACTGCGAATGCCCTCTCGAGGTTCTCGCGGAGCGCGATCCCAAGGGGCTCTATAAGCGCGCCTTAGCCGGGGAAATCAAAAACTTCACGGGTGTTGACGACCCTTATGAGCCGCCGGAAAATCCGGAAATCCATCTGCGAACCGACGAAACCCCTGCGGAGGAATGCGTTGAAATCATCGTGCGTCGGCTTGGAGAGATGGGGTACCTTTCGGAGGCAAGTGAGCGGTGGGGCCTCCAGATGCCTCCTCCTTATGGCGGAGAGCTTCACCTCGTTCCCCTGCGACCTTTGGCCTCGGTGGGGCTTCAGCTCGAAGTCGACGAAGAAACGAAGGACGCGTGCCTTGCGCTGGGCGCTGGGTTCCTCAGTCCGGTAGCGGGCTTCATGTCCCAGCGGGAAGCGGAGAAAGTGCGCTCGCTCAAGCATTTGGAGCAGGGCTTTGCCTGGCCGCGGCCGCAAATGCTGCCCATTTCCGCGCCGACTGATGGAATCGAAGTCGGGGCTTGTGTTCGACTGACGTTCAACGGTCAGCAACTGGCCCAGCTCCAAGTGCAGGAGGTGTTTGTCGAAGATCGCCAGCACTACGCAGCCGGGACTCTGGAGGCCCTGGCGCCCGACGCAGGTTGGGAACCATCGGCCCGAAAGGTTCGCGCACTGGCGCGTGATCGGGGATGGCGATACTTCCCAGTGATCTTCGAGCGCGGAGCACCCACCGAGGAGGCCAAACGAGCGTTGCGTTCGATGGCGTCGGCGTGTGACGGGGCGATATTGCTGACCATGGCTCAGCACTTTGAACTGTGGAAGAAGGCGAATCAGAATCTTGATTCGGTGATCGTGCTGGAGTTGCCTCGGTATGTTGAAAGGCACAGCGAATTCGAAGAGATCGTCGGTCGCAATTTGGGCGGCTGGAAGGTCCTCCACTCGTGCTTGCCTTAGCTGTTTTGCCTCTCGCTCGCTCGGCGGAGGTGTTTTTTCCATTCCTTCCCAAGCAACGGCGCACGTCCACGAGCGGTGCCTATTTGTTTCCTCTTGACCAATATCTTCTTGATCGCCGGGTTTACTGTGGTAGTACGCGGCTCCCCGAGGGGACCGGAGGCCTGGTGCCTCCCAAAAACTCGAGGATTTTCGGGTTCTTCCCGAACTGGTCCTGGCCATCCCAGGAAGCCCTAGGCAAGCTAGGGAAAGAGGGTCGCACCCAGCGGCTCCCTTGGAGCGGTAGTTAAGTTGGTTATAACGCCGGCCTGTCACGCCGGAGGCCGCGGGTTCGAGTCCCGTCCGCTCCGCCAACAATAACAAGCACTGAGCCCGGGCAGTCTCTTCGTCAGGCCGCGCGTCGGCGGAACCGATGGTATAAACCTCCTGTGGAATACGAGGAGATAGACGTCCGTTTCGGTTATGACCTCAATGAGGTTCAAGACCAACCCGGCGTTGATCGACTCCTCCTGAGAAAGCAGCTGAGTCTGTCCGTTGAGGAACGGTTTTTGAATCTGGAGCGGCAGCTTTCCTTTCTTGTCGGGTTGCGAGGTTCGGCGAGGCAATGAACTTCAAGCTAGCACTCACCGTGCTCGCGAAACACAATGTTGAGTTCATCCTTGTGGGTGGGGGGGCAGTCGTCGCACACGGTTCGACCTCATGACGCAGGACCTGGATATTTTCTATCGAGTCGAACCAGAGAAACATAAAGCGCTTGCTTGCAGCTCTAGTGCCTCGGCAACTCACGTTTCGAGCGGTTTCGAAGCCCTCCCAGAAG
>CAYTRQ010000407.1:0-5190 GCA_964440025.1 uncultured Polyangiaceae bacterium
CCTGGGTCGATCAACCACACGTGTAGCTCGGCGCTGCCAGAAGTCCGCGTCTTTTTGAGATAGGCGACCCCAAAAGGCTCATCCAAGAAGCGGATGGTGTCGGGAAGCACGTTTTCTGCAAGAGGTGGATAGACTTGTTCCTCATCGGCAAGTAGCAAGGTTCCGGTTCCGTCTTCCTTGGTGTCAGCGATGAAAGAAATGAACTCTTGGCTATCGTCGATCTGGTGCTTCTGAATGGGGACCCCGGTTGCCAGCTGTTCCTCGGTGATTGAGCCATCCTCCTCTTGCGAGAGTCGCACCAGGCGCCCCGTGTTTCCATCGTAGTCGACCAAGGCGCCCCGAAATGAGAACGGAGTGCCACCGGGCAGTTGAGCAACGCCCTCGGCAATTTTGGTGAGCCCCGTCACTTTGTCGTCGTCGTTTCGTTCGAGTTCATGGAGCGTCCCGCTACCGTTTTGGTAGTTGGAGAAAATCTGTCGGCCCTGCAGCCGAACATTTTCAGCGAGCTGGTCGGCGGAGAGCTCGATTCGAGCTTCCTCGTTATCTGTGTCTGGAGCGATCGTCGCAAGGAGTAGGGTGCCCTCGGCTGCCTGGGCTTCTGTTGTTTGGAGCATGAGGATTTCGGTTGGCTCATCACCCATTCCCCAGCTGATTTGAAGATCATTCGTATTGATCCGACTGGGCCCTTCCAGCGTGAGAAGAGCCCCCTCTTTTATGGGCTCTTCGAGGACGCTTTCGGATGGCACGAGCAATTTGAGGCGCCGCTCCTCGCAGGGATCATGGTAAGCTATCGAGTTCGTGCCCACATACTTTGCATTGCAGGCTGTTTCTGAAATCAGAGAAGCCCCATCTTCTTCGTTCCAGATATGAAGTCCGTGGGCGTCCTGGAAGACCGCGGGAAGGGTTGCTCCACCCGTAGGGACATAGCTTGTCACTGTGTCACCGACCTGATCGATGAGTTCCAATTCCGAGCTTCGAATGACGAGTTGGTTATTTTCTCGTGCCCACAGGTAGTCCTCGGTGACGGAAGCAAGAGAGACGCCGGAGGCGATTGGGGAGCGTTCCCGGTTCTCGGCATCGATGAGATGAAGATCTCCCATACCAGTGATGGTGAGCATCCCCCGAGGTTCTTCAGAAGGAAACAACACTCTTGGCATTCGCGCGCCCTCGAGTGGCGGTAGGACCTCCTTGCAGTCGAAACCGACAAAGGCAAGTGTTCCACGATCTGACTCATTTCGATTTCGATGAACGGCGATCATGCCAGGAAGAGCTACGTCGACTCGACTAGAGAGCCGATCGAAGGCCACCCCAGGCGTGATCTCACATGGCTCTCCCTCGATGAAGGGAACGATCGAGATGGTTGGCTCCTCCGCGTCTCGTCGAATGGCAATGACCTCCCCTCCCTTTTCCAGGGAACCGTCGACGGTCAAGCGAGCATAGTTCCCGCTGACCAGCTTGCGTCCCGGGCGATCGAGTAGAGCGGCTTCTGGGTCGAGAAGCGTCCCGCCAACGTCGACCAGCCCATCGACGTTGCAGGAGCCAAGGCAGAGGCCGCTGCTGATTGCAACAATTACAGAAAGCCGACGCATCATTTGAGTGTACTCCGTGGTCGCGAGCTGTCAGGTGTTTCTTCCGAATTGAGTCGGGTCCGGAGTCGGGAAAGAGAGCCCCGCTTCGCAGGAGAGGGCCTTTTGGGGAGAGTGCAGGACACGGTTAGGCCTCCGCCATCTCGGTTGGCCACGACCAGCTCGCCACCATGGGCCTCGACGATTTCACGACAAAGGGCCAGCCCAATGCCTGTCCCGGAGTCCTTGGTGGAAAAGAACGGCAGGAGTGCCTGTCTGAGCACTTTCTCTGGCATTCCGCTCCCACGATCGAGCACCTCCATTTTGAAGCTCTCGTCTTCCTCTGTCACGCTGAGGGCGATCTCGCTATCGGGGCTTCCCGATTCTTTGGCATTGGCGAGTAGGTTGAGCACGACTCGCTCAACCTGAATAGGATCGAAGAATCCAGGCTCGCTGGGAAGTTCTCCGCGGAGTTGAAAGGTGCCCTGTTGAGACAGGCCGTGAATGAAGTCCGCCCAAGAGATCTGTCGTCTTTTGGGCAGTGGCAATCGAGCCACAGCCCCGTACTGCTCGAGGAACGAGCGCAGGTGGGCACTGCGCTCGGAAATGGCGGTAAGGATTTCTTCGAGTTTCTCGCTCCGCGCTTCCTGGTGGTTGAGTCTTTTCGCCGAATTGATCAGGGAGCTGATCGGTGCAAGGGAATTATTGAGCTCGTGACTCAAGATGCGGATGAGCTTTCGTAGGTTTTCTAGTTCCTGGCGACGGATCTGCTGGGTGATCGGCCGCAGCAAATAGAGAAAGTGAGGGATTCCGTGGATTTGCAGCTCTCGGCTGCTGACGAGAAGGGTCTCTCCGTCGTCCTCCGGGCTTCGAGCAACAATGCTGTCTTGTCCAGAGTCCAGCGCGGACTCGAGTTCTGGTGGCAGGTACTTGAAGGCGTCCGCGATGGTTTGCCCCATGAGCGGTCCCGAGACTTGGAGGACCCTGTGGCTTGCGGCGTTCGCATAGACGACTCGGGCGTCGTCATCGATGAGCAGGACCGCCGTGGGATCGTGCTCGAGCGCTGCTGAGAGTGGTTGAATTGCTTTTGAGAGGTGGCCGAGTCGCTCCGCGACTCGAGCGGACTCCTGCCTGATCCGAAAGGTCCAACGACCGAGTACGAGAAACCCCAGCAGAGCCAGGCCGACTAGAGCGCCGAGGAGGATGAATGCGGTACGTAGTACATTGATCGATTCATAGGCTTCGGCGCGCGATACTTCCGTCGCGATTCCGATTCCATGGGGCTCGAGCCACTGCCAGGCTCCAACGACCGTTGAGCCTCGCGGGTTTTTATAGCCGCTGACATTGATTCCTATAGATGATTTTGATGATTCCGGCGAGCTCTCCAGCGGTCGCGGCGGATCGGTTGCTGGAAAGTCATTGTGCCGGAAGATGTACGTTTGACTACTTTGACCCCAGCTTACGATGCCAAGCTTTTTCCCAAAGCTCGCCCCGCTGAGGACGATGCAGAGAATCGCCTGCTTGACCGAAGGGGGCTCCAAGGGGGCGCACGCGACCACCTTTGCTGGAAGAGCCCGGCGCCTCTGCTTTTGGTTTCTGGTGGCCTCAATGAACCACGTCGCCGAACCCTTCTGTTTGAGCTGCCTCATCATAGGGTCAGGGAGTGGGAAAGGTTCTTCTAGGGTCGATGTACTCGCGAGACCTTTTCCCTGGGCTCCGAACAGACGGATACCCTCGATCCAGGGAGCATGAATGATGGGGCCGAGCGCCCGATCGAGCGACTTTTCGTGCTGGCCTTGTTCCGCCGAAAGAATCGAAGCAGCGGCGAGTTGCACCGCTGGTTTGCTGCCGAGGGACTGCACGAGGGAGATCTGCTCATCAAGCCATTGTTCGACGGAGCGCGCGTTTCCTTGGAGCACGGACACCAACTTGCTTTTTAAGGTGGCTTCCAACTCTTGCTCGATGCGCAGATAGCTTGACGTCATCACCAATGCGATGAAGAGCGCTATCAAAACACCAGTGGCTGACCGGGTCACGTACATCGATCCAGGTATGAATTCGGTCCCTTTGTGTCGCGAATTGGAGCGTTCCTCCTGACGGTTTCGTCAACGTGCTAAACGCGGGCGGTGGTACGGCGTTCCACCGAAATCCCTAACCGGGCCATGCGTCGATAGAGGGCCTGGCGGCTCAAGCCGAGATCGGCGGCTGCGCGACTGATGACGCCGTGGGCCCGTTTGAGCGCCTCTTCGATCTCGGAGCGCTCGGGATCTCGTATCTCGTCTTGGTCCGGGAGCGCTCGAACACTGGATCGAACCCAACTGAGGGGCGCTTCTTCTAGATCGAGATCTTGCGGTTCAATTTGCCTCGATGGGCTGACCAGGCATGCTCGTTGAATACGGTTTTGTAACTCCCGAACGTTGCCGGGCCAATCGTAGTCGAGGAGGGCGTCAATGGCCGCCTGGCTGAACTGTTTGGCTTCGGTTCCTTCCGAATAGGTCGCCGCGAAATGCTTCGCGAGTGGGAGGATATCGTCCGGTCGTTTGTGAAGAGCGGGAACGTGAACCTCGATGACCGCCAGTCGAAAGTAGAGGTCCTCTCGGAAGGTACCTGCTTGAATGGCTTTCTTGAGATCGGAGTTGGTTGCGCTGATGAGACGGACATCGACTTTTTGGGTCGAGTTGGAGCCAAGACGTTCGAATTGGCCCGTCTGCAGAACCCTAAGGAGCTTCATCTGTCCTTTGGCTGACAAATTCCCAAGCTCATCGAGGAATAGTGTCCCGCCATGAGCGGCCTCGAAGCGGCCTTGTCGTCGCGTCTTCGCGCCTGTGTACGCGCCAGCCTCTGCGCCGAAAAGCTCCGCTTCGAGGAGCTCGTCGGGAAGTCCCCCTGCATTGACGGTGACCATGGGCTCTTGGGCACGGCGGGAGTTGGCTTGGATGATTTCCGCGATCTTTTCTTTGCCCGAACCGTTGGGACCGGTGATGAGGATGCCGGCGTCGCTGCTGGCGACGCTGAGGGCCAAGCTGAGCACTTCGTGCATTTCTCGGCTTTCATAAATCAGTCCACAGAGATCCCCTTGCTGGGCGAGTTGACGGCGAGCGCGCTCTTCGCTGGCTCGGAGACGTCGATTTTCGAGTCGCAGCCTCCGTACGTTGAGTAGCTTCTGGACGCTATTGACCAACTTGTCGTCGTCCCAAGGCTTTCCAAAGTAGTCCTCTGCACCTTCCTTGACCAGCTGGACGGCTGTTTCCAGTGACGTCCACGCGGTCATCAAGAGCACCGGAAGATCGGGATCGTGTTCATGGATGGCCCGGAACAGGCGAATGCCTTCCTCTCCACCGGTCGTATCTTGACTGTAGTTCATGTCCTGAAGCACGACGCCGATGTTTTCTTCTCTCACTGCTTGGAGGGCCGTTTCTGGACGGCTGACGCAGAGACTAGGGATCCCGTGGACGTCAAGAAGCACAGCGAGGGCGGTGCGAATGCCTTCGTTGTCATCGACAATCAGAACTTTGGCCGTCTCCCCCATAGGTTCCATTTCGTGGATACTTGGCCTGCGCCTGAAAAAAAAGATCTGGAACAAAAGAGCCTAGTTCGCATCCGTAAGGATGCGAACTAAAAAAGA
>CAYTRQ010000408.1:0-5188 GCA_964440025.1 uncultured Polyangiaceae bacterium
CGTGCTCAGAGGCTTTCGAGCGCACAAGGGCGCTATCGGATGCAGTAGAGCGTGGTGGCGTAGATCTCGGCGGCGCGTCCCACTGCGACGAAGAGGCAGAGGAGAAAAATCGAGATTGTCGTCACGACGTTGAAGAACTCCTTGCGTCGAAGGGCAAGATCTTCCCACTCTGCGGCGAGTCGCGCGTGGCAAAACGTGGCACCCAATACGATCACAAACAGCCCCAGCGCGGCAAATGGAGTGAGGTACGGAGCAATCCCACTCATGCCCGGGGCGAGAAGTCCAGCGACGCCGCAAAGCTCTGAGAGAGCGATAAATCGAATGAAGGCCGTGGGAAAGAACTTCACCCCGGTCTGCCCCTTCGAGACGAGGGCCTCTTTGGAGTGCGAGATCTTGTAAAATCCGGATACCAAGAAAACGAAGGCAAGCATTCCCTGGGCAATCCGAAGTGCGATGTTCATCTGCGTGTCATTTCTCCGCGTGTTCTTCCGCATGCGAACGGTCCAGGCGTCCCCCACGTCGTTGTGTCATGCTGGGCCGATGGTTTGGGGCTTTTTCCAGCAGGCCGCCCCGTTGTTTGGCATAGTGCTCGTCGGCGGAGCGTTGCTCGGTTGTGAAAACACAGAGCCGCCCCGCTCGTCCGAGGCAACACGAGCGTCTTCCGCAACGAAGCTGGCCTCGGGAACGTTCGGTGTGAGCCGTGTGGTGGGCGCGGCCAGAATCGCGGGCGCTGCCAGAAAACGGGCCCGAGCGACTGCACCCTCGAAGGACGCTCGGCAGCGGACGCCTCGCGAAGGCAATCGCCGCCAACGACGGCGTGCCTCCTCGATCACGATCGTCGCGGGAGGTGACGTCAGTTTTGGTCGTGAAACGGGGCAGCGGATGCTCGACGATCCACAATTCGAGCCGTTGGCCAAGATGCGTCCGCTGCTGTCGAATGGAGACCTGTCTTTCGTCAATCTGGAGTCCCCGCTGGCCACTCGAGGCGAACCCCGCCATCCCAGTAAGCCGCTGGTATTTTGTGGTCCTCCACGTGGAAGCTACAGCCTAGCGCGAGCTGGCATTCAGCTGGTGTCCTTTTCGAACAATCACGTATGGGACTATGGAGAGCCCGCGTTTTTCGAAACCTTGCGGCATTTGGACGAAGCAGGAATCCTCTACGTTGGAGCCTCGCCTCACCACGACGATGTCCTCGCGTCGCGTACGGTGTCCATTAAAGGGTGGTCGGTGGCGTGGTTGGCAATGACGGACGTGTGGAATGCAGGAGAGAACGCCCGCCGCCGAGCCGCCCGTCATGTAGCGTTCGCCGACGTGGAAAAAGCTTGCGAGGCCGTTGGGCGCGCGCGCTCCCGGCACGATCTGGTACTGGTGAGCTATCATGGAGGCAAGGAATACACGCAGCACATTGCCAGGGAGCCACGAGAGTTTGCGCGATCGGTGATGAAGGCGGGGGCCGATGCTGTCATTGGTCACCACCCTCACGTGCCTCAGGGCATCGAATGGGTGGAAGAGCGACCTGTTTTCTACAGTTTGGGAAACTTGCGTTTCGAGCAGCATGGTGATCATCCGTGGACCAGCCGAGGCTACCTGGTTGAATTGACGTTCACGGAAAAAGACGTGCCCTCCGTTTCGCTGTGTCCGTACCGAATCGATGTCGACGGTCCCGCTCCGGTCACCGCCGATGAGTCCCCAGGACTTTCGGCTGAGCTCTATCGGCGGCATTTTATTCGCATCACGTCATTTGCCGGTTTCAGTGAGGTGGGCAAGCTCGATGAACGTGGCTGCTTTACGGTCGCTCGCGCGCGGTGAATCCGGCCAACATGGATACGGGGACGCGGTTGAGGCGCTGATTACGGTGATGGCCAGCCTCATGGCGCCCAAGCACGCGCAATGAGCCTGCGTGGTCGAGGATGCCCCTCGCGGGTTTTCCGCTCCTCTGAATCTGGTTCGGAGTGACATGGCTCGAGAAATTCGTCCAAAGACGGATGGCTCATAAAACGAGTGGAACGTTGTTCGGTTGTCTTGGTTGTCACGAGCTCATCCAGGTGGACGTGCTGAAATCCCACTTTGACGAGCCAGCTTTCGAGAGTCGAAGGGGTAGGAAGAAAAAAGACGTTGCGCATCTGCGCGTATCGTCCTTCGGGAACCAGGCTGTGACCAGGCGGTCCTGGGACTGCGATCGTTTCTAGAATGAGCTCACCTCCAGGTCGCAGAAAGCTGCGAAGTTGCATGAGGTGATCGAGTGGTGAGCGACGATGATAGAGGACGCCCATGGACAGTACGGTGTCGAAGGCGCGGCATCCTTGAATGAATTGGTCGCAGGGGAGGGGGAGGAGGGCGGCTTGATCGACCTCATAGAGCCTTTGGAGTAGAAGGTACTGAGCGATCGGCAAGGCTCCAGGCTCGAGGCCGAGAGCGTGACGGGCCCCTGCTCCAACAATCCGATAGAGGAAGTAGCCGTTGCCGGTACCAACGTCGAGGACCCGACGGCCTTTGAAGTTCACTCCGAGCCGCTCGAGCCGCTGCCATTTGAAATCGGAGCGCCATTCCGCGTCGAGCTCTAAGGGGGGACCTTGTCCCTCGATGCTCAATGGTCCCTTTTTCCAGGGGCTGAGCGCCGTCACGCTTTCGATGAGTTGTGCGCCTTCCAGCTCCGGCAACTTGGTGTAAGGAGCGGCTGTATCGAGCCTGCGCTCTTCACGCTCGAGAGGGCCGAACTCCTTTCCCGCAGGGGATGGCCCGGTTTCGAGAGGTGGGGAACCGGAGTTTCTCGGCTTGGAGGAGAGAGCAGCGAGGACATCCAGGTAGTCGGGGAGGTCCCCGTGTTGACTCAAGCGGAGCGCCGAACGGTGCAGCAGTTGGCTCCACTCGGATGCTAGCGTTTTCTGAGAGGAGAGTGCCTGCGGCATGGGATCCAGTCCGAGGGCAGACAGTACCTCGTCCATGCGCTTGGTATTTGGTGCGAGCGGAGACATCGTTTCACAGAACGGCCACGTCCAGTGGCTGTTTTTTGGGGGCAGCGCTTGAGGGCCCCCTACTTGGCGTCGAGTCCCAGCGCCATGCCGAGTAAGTCTCGGAGTTTCTCGAACAGATAGGGATCGGCGCTCTCCCACGCCATGGCTGCGAGCCCCACTTGGTGCCCCGAAGCGCTCAAAGGCAAAACGCATACGGCGTCTTCTCGTTCGAGTTGCTCGTCCATGCCCAGATCCGCAGTGGTGACCGTCAAGGAGGGGGGAGTTGAGCCACGGCTCCCCCTTCGCGCGACGACAGTGAGCACGTCTTCGTCTCCTTGGGAGATGACGAAGTTGCGAATATCCAATAAGGGGAGCTGTTCCTCAAGGGCGACTGCCAGCTCGGGGAGACCTGCCCCATGGGCGCGCTCGAGACAGGCGCGGGTGACGGTGCGTAGATGGAGCGCCTGGAGCGCCTGATTCTCGCGTTCCGCGAAGAGTGCCACGTGAGCCAAAGCGAGCCGACACTCCTGAAATAGGTCTTCGAGTCGGGGTCTGGTCTCCTCATCCGGTGAGCCAGCCGAGATGACTTGCTTACGAAGCTCTGTGAGGACTTCGTGGCAAACTTCGATTCCCGTGGGGCCCGAGCGTCGTGCAATATTTTCGAAATCCCGAACAAGCCGCAGGTTGTCCGACCGCAAGTACTCGACGGTGGAACTCACGAGACGGGAAGGCCAGCCCTTTCCGCCGCGCAATCGTCCTTGAGCTACTTGCTCGAGTCTATCGGCGATTTCGGTTCGTGATTTGCTGACAAGATCCGCCGGACTGCCGTGGTTTTCGGCGACAATCAGGTTCTTGGTGTCGCAGGCCATTGAAGTTTGGCAGCCGCACGACTCTCGGTAGATGACGTCAGGACGCACGGTTTGATTACGGAGAGGGTCACCGGATTTGACCGCGTCGATAAGGTGTTCCATTGCGGCAGCACCCTGCTCGTAGACACGCTGTGAAATTGTGGTGAGTGGCGGCGATGCCGCATGGGCATTGGGAGCGTCATCGAAACCAACCACGCTGACTTGACTCGGTACTGCGATCTTTCTGCGCTGCAATTCTTCCAGGACGCCTAGAGCAAGGTCGTCGTTGAAGGCAACGATCGCATCGAGCGTTTTCGCGGTGAGTCTTCGGTCTTCGAGAAGGTGAGTGACTGCGTCGATTCCCTGTTCCCGTCCTAGGCCACCGGGAATGACATAGGTATCACCGAGACCGAGCTTGTGGCGTTTGACAGCATTGAGGTAAGCGTCCAGGCGGACCTCGGACTCGTAGCTTTCGTCGGGACCGGCTACGTAGGCAATGTGTTTTCGTCGGTGCGTTTGCACCAGGTGGTCGACGAGTGATTCGACACCCTGACGGTTGTGGACGGCGACGCTGGGAGCCGATGGCGACTCGATTCCGACTACAAGCGTGGGTATTTTGGGTAGCGTCCGAAGCCAGCGGTCGAAGGGTTCGGCGCCGCAGTAGTTGCTGAGACTGCCTCCCATCACCAAAAGGGCGTGGATGTCCGCGCTTCGGAGAAAATCGTAGAGAAATCCTCGTGCTCGACCGGGGGTTCCCGAGGAGGTGAGCGCGCCCCCGGGGACGATCACCACGCGGACACCTCGAGGCCGAGCGACACGGATTGCCGCCTCCACCATCTCGATATGGTAGGCGGCCTCGATGTGGTCAGTGAGGATGGCGATTCGAACTGGCTGAGTCATTGGTTTGCCCTTGATTCACTCGCGCGCATCGAACCGCTGGCCATTTGCTTGTTCACTCCGCGTAACTCCCTCCGTTTTCGGGTAGGCCGGCTCACGGGAGGTGAGTTCTCTTGAGCCCCCACTTTCCTTTCATCATGCCAAATGCCGGCCGTGGTACGCCAGGGATGACAAAAAAACCACTTCTTACTACCTTGGACTACCTCGTGATAGAGGAGCCCTGAGCCGCGGGGTTGACCAGCCGAAGTCGAAGGCTCTCGCCCCGCACCGAGCATCGCGTGAGCACTGCGGCTTGGTTCGCATCCTTTTGTGGATGCGAACTACGTAGTTCTCGGCGCGAAATCCCGCTTTTTCGGCAACCCCTTTGGGGTGAGGGTTTGCCGAAGCCGCTCCTCTCGCTGGTTTATGCCTCACCAGTTTTGTGTCTTGTTGGCTCGCATCCTTTTGTGGATGCGAACTAGTGCCTCGGCAACTCACGTTTCGAGCGGT
>CAYTRQ010000409.1:0-5184 GCA_964440025.1 uncultured Polyangiaceae bacterium
GGAGTGCTTCGAAACCGCTCGAAACGTGAGTTGCCGAGGCACTAGTTCGCATCCCCAAGGGGATGCGAACCAACAAGCAACAAAACTGATGAGGCAAAACCCAGCGAGAGGAGCGGCTTCGGCAACCCCTCACCCGAAAGGGGTTGCCGAAAAAGCGGGATTTCGCGCCGCGGACTAATTGGGGGCGGATGAGGCCGTGGGGAGTTAAAGCGGGACATCGAGTCCTTCGACACCGCGGCTTCGGAAGTAGGTTGCCAGCAGATCGCGAGCAAGTTGGTGCCCTTTACGGTGCCAACGAGCCGGATTTTGTAGCAACACGCTGACAACCACCATTGGACGATTGCTGGGGGCGAACCCAATGAACCAGCTTGCTGTGGGTTTGCCAGGGCTAGGTTGCAGGGTGCCAGTCTTGCCCGCTGCTTGGATGGGGCCCAAGCGACTGTGCCCTTGGGGATCCACGAAAGAGCTCCTGGCCGTGCCGCTGTGGACGGTGACCTCCATGGCATCACGAAGTCGTCTTGCCGTGCGGCGGCTGAGCACCTGGCGATCCCGAGGAAGGCCTTTCGTTTCCCGAGCGAAATGCATGGTTCTGGAAGTCCCACCGGTTGCGACCACCAAGGCGAGGTGAGCTCCGCCGAAGACAGAGAGCTGAGATCCTTTGAACCCGGCCGCTGCGCGTGCGAACTCGAGGTCATTGTAGGGCACCTGCAGCTGGCCGACCGAGCCCGGAGCGTCCATAGGAAGTGCTGCGTTGAAGCCGAGCTCCGAGCCGATTTCTACTAAGTCTTGACGCATCAGTTCTTGAGTGGCGAGCTGAGCAAAGACGGCGTTGCGGCTGACTCCCAGGGCGTGAGCGAAAGGGGAGCACACGGTTCCTGGGCCGCTGGCAGGGTGCAGATGCCTGCGGGTGATCCCTTTGAGCCCCCCTTTTGTGCAGATGGAAGTGACAGGTGAGATTGAGGTGCGCTCGTAGAGGGCTGCCGTGGTGACGATCTTGAACACGCTGGCTGCAGGTGCCACGGGATCGAAGAGAAGGCTGGCGGGACTGTCTCCAACTTCCGCCGCCGCCAAGATCTGTCCCGATGCGACGTCGACGAGGGTCGCGGCGCCGGCCACGGGGCGAGCCCAGCGGAGAAGGCGCTTGAGATCCTGCTGGAGGTCGAGGTCGAGGCCCAGCTCAACCTCCCTCCCCGATTTGCGCAGAGCTGTGGCTTTGTCGTCCGACCAGCGAATGGTGGACCAGCGCACCGAGTCGGAATGAGGCGTGGCGCTCGCCCCCGCTGCAAGGCCGAGCGCGCAGATCGCGCTGCAGATGGCTTTCTGGAGCGTTTTCCAGGACATGGCCTTGGCTCTACCCCGGCGGGACCCGGGTGGTCAATAAAACTACATGTAAGTTTTTGTGTGAAAATGTTGGACAAGGTGCGCAGAAGGGCTCTAAGGTCCAACGCAATGGGAGGTAGCCATGGAACGACGCGTTGGTCTTAGGGGCCGTACCGATTTTCCGGTGACAATGCTCAATGGGCATTTCACCCACCGGGCGCGAGGGATCGAGCTCTCCGGCACGGGCATCATCGTGGATCGGGGGCGCATTTTGGATGAGGCCACAATGCCGCTGCTCATGAACTTGTGCATCCGTCTGCCCGAGCGAAGGCAGCCGATCAGCGCTCTTGCGCGCCATGTTCGCTGCTATGGCTCGGCGCAGGTGCTGCGATTTGTGGCTCTCTCCGATGTTGATCGCCTCAACCTCGCCGAGCATCTGGATATCGTGCATCACGGCGGAACGCCGCTCAATTGAGGAGGTGGAGAGCATGAAGGGCGTTGCTTTCTCGGGCGCTGTGTTGGCCCTCATTTTATCTGGTTGCGTTTCGAAGGTGACTTACGAGCAGGTCGCGTCCACCGCACAGGTGCAACTCGAGGCTCATCGGCGCACCCAAAAGAAGCTGGATCGAGCTCGCAATGAGTTGGCTCGGCTCGAGTCGAAGAACCAACAACTAGCCAGTCGGCAGGACGCCCTCGAGGCCCAGCTCGTCGAACGGGAAGGCGAGGTCTCCGCGGCGAGGCTGGGCAAGGTCAAGGCGCATCAACAACGGGAGCAACAGACCCATCTCGTCACGCAACTTCGCGGGGAGCTCGCTCGGGTCGGCTCGCATCTCGAAGTCTACGCTGACGAAAAAAAGGAGCTCAGGGAGCGTCTCGAGGAGCTTTCGAAGAAAAACGAAGAGCTGACGAAGAAACTTGTAGCATTCAAGGGAAAGTGCGCGGCTGGAGCGGCCCGGTCGGGAGCAGACGAGGAGGCGCGCCCCAAGCGAGCGGAAATCGAAGCTGGAGAGGCTGACGAGGAGTCAGAAGGTGACGACTCGGCTGGAGATCCGCCCCCTCTCCAGGACGGCCCTCCGGAGGGATCACAGGCTAAAGGTGACCTTAGCGGGCCAGCTTCCCGGTGAGCCAAATTCCATTTGTTCTACAGTATCGACCAGGCATGAGGCGGCATCCTGACCAGTATCGTCGGTGTGGGAGATACCGGCGGACATGACCTGTCCGCTAGTACCGACATAGACCGTCAGTTCAAAGGGACCTCCAGGCCCGCATTCTTCAAGGGTTTCCCGATGATCCTCGAGGGTCTTTTCGATGTCCTCGAAAGTCCAGTGGACCGGTGGACGGATGTCACTGGGGGGATCGAACGCAATGGACGTGCGAGCCAAGCCGATCCGTCCCCCTACAGGTTTGGGCCAACGGCTCGCCTCGAGTGTATCGAGCATGCATTGCTCGGACTCATAGTTTCCTAGTGTTGAATGCTCGGCGTGAGCGACTTTTGCTTGGCCGTCTCGGTTGACCTTGACAAGAAAGGCGACCTCACCGCCGAGAAAATCGACGTTTTGAAATCCCTTCATGAGGCAATCCGATAGGGACGGATAAAGGCGTTCGATCGTTCTGTTGACCTTTTCCTCATTCATCCCACCGAACTCTTGCATCATTGCCATCCCGTCGTCCTGATCTTCCGTATCGATTTCGGAGGGCTCGTCATTGGCGGCTTGTGGGGTTTCCTGGCTCCCTCCGCAGGCAACCATGGTGCCGGCGAAAAGCGCGCTCACGGTGAGGACGTTGAAACGGGTACGAGTGGTCAAGGCAAAGGGGATCTTAGCACGCATGGTAGAACTATTCGGTTCTCGGCGAAAAATGCCGACGAACGCTCGATTGCTGGTTGGTTGGTTCACATCCAAAAGTGGATGAGAACTATTTAGCTGATAGGCCGCTTTCCCTCAAATCCTAAAAATCGAGTAAGAAAGCGTGGGGGTGATTTTCGAGACCGGTCACCAGTTCGGGCTTGTGCCCGATTCCTACCGCCAACTTTGCTTCGTACATCATGGCAAGATCGAATCCGCTGTCTCCGAAAGTTGCTAACCACGGCAAATCTCCCAAAAGCCTGCGTCCGGCAAGTGCCTTTTCCGTACCGTAGGGGAGGGGAGCGCTCAGGCCGTGCTGTATGCGTGTGTCGTTCCAGTTGGGTTCACCTGCTGCAATGCGTTGTCGGGGAATTCCTAGGTCTGTTACCGCTTCTTCGACAACGATGCGAGGTGAGGCCGAGATGACGAAAATTTTCGCCCCTTGTGCTTGCGCCCACTTGATGAGTTCCAGGATTTCGTGGTGCAAACGGGAACTGTGAACGTCATCCGTTAGCGCCTTGTGGCACAGTGCCCGCAACTCTGCTTCAGTGAAGTCGATGTAGGCCCAGACCTGCATCTCGGAAGTAGCTTTTGCTCCATATGTGCCATTCAAGAAAGCATGTTGGAGCTGCTCAGCGAGCTCCTCGACGCTAGCCGATTCCTTCGGCTGGAGTCCCAATGCGCGGGCTTCACCGAGCAGATGTCTTCTTGCGCTGGGCCGGAGGGCGCCACGAAGATAGGCCTCTTCGAACACGGTGGATCCCACATCGTGACTCCAGAGTGTTCCGTCAGCATCGAAAACGAGTGCCCCACCGGGTGAAGCTGTGAGGAGTTCGGCGACCTTGTCGCGGAGTGAAGCGATATCGATCCTCCGGATCGAGTTGTTCTGAGGCCATGGAGGTTTCGTTTGTGAGAGTTGCTGGCTCGTTGGCATGGAAACGGACCTAGTCGACAAAAAGTGCCTCGTACCTATTTCGCTGACTCAATCATCGTTTCGCGTTCGACTTTTGCCGGCGCGCTGATTGAGAGGCGAGACACTCTCTGGAGTGCACGCGGCTCAGCTCATCGGTGCACGAATCGCGCTTTCGATGACTCAACAAGAGTTTCTGTCAACTTTTTTGCGTTGAAGCGTCATCAAAGGCTGCCTGACATCGTTGGACCACCGCTGGGTCCTCGAGAGTCGATGTATCGCCAGTGACCTGTTGGCCGGCCGCAATGGCCTTAAGGATGCGACGCATGATCTTTCCGGAACGCGTTTTGGGGAGAGCGTCGGTGAGGGCAACTTGGTCGGGGCGAGCGAATTTGCCGATCTCTCCACCGATGTGTTCGCTGAGTTTGCTCTTCATCTGCTCGTTGGCCTCGAATCCGGGCTTCAAGATGACGAAGACGACGAGAGCCTGGCCCTTCAAGTCGTCGGGACGTCCGACGGCTGCTGCCTCGGCGACGGCCTCGTGAGCAACCAAGCTGCTTTCAATCTCGGCGGTGCCAATCCGATGTCCGGAAACATTGAGGACATCGTCGATACGCCCCACCACGGTGAAGTACCCCTCTTCGTCGACACGAGCGCCGTCCCCTGTGAAATAGACGCCTTCAATTTCTCCGAAATACTGTTGGCGAAAACGTTCATCGTCTCCCCACACTGTGCGAAGCATGCTCGGCCACGGTTTTTTGATGACGAGTAGCCCTCCTTCGTTGGGCTTGAGTTCTTGACCGTCGCTGGAGACGATCGCCGGCTTGACCCCGAAGAAAGGGACGCCGCAGCTGCCTGGTTTGGCTGCATGGGCTCCCGGAAGCGTGGTCATCATGATGCCGCCCGTTTCGGTTTGCCACCACGTATCGACGATGGGGCATCGTTTTTTTCCGACTTTTTCATAAAACCAACGCCAAGCCTCCGGATTGATGGGCTCACCGACGGTTCCCAGGAGTCTCAACGAAGAAAGGCTATGATTGTCCACCCAACTATCACCAGCCTTGATGAAGGCGCGAATGGCGGTCGGAGCAGTATAGAGGATCGTGACTC
>CAYTRQ010000410.1:0-5183 GCA_964440025.1 uncultured Polyangiaceae bacterium
ATGAGCAAATTCCCTCGAAAACGCCGAAAAACCGCACGCCGGAGCGTTAAGTGAAGCCTTAGCCGCCCTGATGCGCTCGCGTCAGGGCGTTTCTGCGTCTGGCCCAGGAGTGCCTCCAGGCGCACGCTCTGCCCCCGCGAAACCTCGCGTCGGGGCATTTCTTTGCGCGGCTGAAGCTCACGTCTGAGTGCTGCGTGCGCAAGCCGCAGAAGGCATCAGCGAAAAGCGATTGCGCCACGACGACACGTCTCGGGAATGTGAATCACCGGGAAGGAAGAAGATGCCTTCTGAAGCAGAATCGTCGACGTTGCGTGTCTGCTCGGACGTAGAACGAAAGCCTGGAATTCCCCCGCTCTCGCGGACAGAGTTGGTGTCTTAGGTTGATTCAGGTGGCGAGCTGAGTCGCCTCGTGTTCGAGTTGGCTCGGGATGGCGTAGCCGATCGCTGAGTGGCGACGGCGAGCGTTGAAGTAGTTGTCGATGTACTCGCTGATGGCATCGTAGGCCTCGGTTCTAGAAGCCGACCTAACCACTCATGACGGGTCCCTATCGCGTAGTGAGCCCTGAAGGCGGTCACTTCATTTTCGACGAGCGATCAGAAGAAGTTGCAGAGGAAGCGCTCGCCCACCTGCAAGCCTATCCTATCGAACCGTAAGTCGGCGAGGCAGCGTTGGTCGTCCCGAGCCTACTACTCCGTCACGGACGCGCCGATAGAGGCTTCCGTTTCTCCAAGGACAAAGTCATCGACCAACAAATAGGTGTCTTCATCGAATCCCGAGTTCGACCATCCCAGCACGTAGCCTTTTTCAATACCGTTTCGGATGCCATCTTTGGAATAGTTCTCTATGCCTTCGAAAGAAATATTGGGCTCACCGTTTTTCCACACTTGGAGCGCCCCATTGGCCTGGTTGTGATCGGCAACTTTGATACGAATGACGACCTCTTGCCATTTTCCCAGGTCCTCCGTTAGGTTGACGGCCATAGCATTGTATGTCTGCTCTTCGTAGTGCTCCGAGGTTTGAGTGTTCGTCTTCCAGTTGCCCATCTGGACCGTATTGCCTGATTCATCGTGCCACCAGCTGGTGGAGACAAGCACATTTGACCCATCGTTGTAGGTCCCGCTCCAGGCCATGATGTAACCCTTGTTGTTATCGCTCGATGGTGAGTCGCGGTGATAGTAGTTCTCGGGGATGTAGAGACGATACTTGATCCAGATCTCTTGATACAAATCCCCCAGCGAAAAACGGAGCTCCGCCCAAGCATCTTCTTCGGGATCACCGCCCTCGAAGTAGAACTGCGCAACCCGGTTGCCCGGCTCCGTGGGGTCTTCCACGACATCGACATTGGCTTTTTCACTCCATCGCGGTGGTTCGTCCTCCTCCGTCGACAGATCCGACTCGAAGCGATCCTCGAGGATGGGCTCTTCGGACGGAGTTTGCGAATCGGGATCCGGATTCATTGTTCCACTACTACATCCCGCAGCCATCAGGTACGGAAATATCATAGGTACGATGTAGGCACTTCTCCTCACCATAACTTAACAATAAGAAGAACGCGCGCCGCGAGCAAGTCCCTGCCGAATTCTCCAGTCGTGCCGTCACGACAAGGGCTCGTTGTTGAAGCTTCAAGCGTAGCGATCCCGGCGTCGGGGTCGAACGCCCTCTGCAAGTGTCTAATAGTATTGATGAAGTAGTTGATTGCGACGTTGTGAGCTTCTGCCGGTTTGTATGCCTGGCCGACAAGATCGATGAGAGTCGGGAATTGATCGTTGACAGCCGAGAAGAAGAGGGTGTAGCAAAATGTGCGCGAGCTCCTTGCTGGGGACTAAGTAGTTCGCATCCACAAATGGATGCGAACCAACAAGCAAGGAAGCGTTCAGCGTCACAATCCAGGCGAAAAAGCGAAGTCGACCGCCCTCGCCCCGCAAGAGGCGGGCGACGAAGCGCCATTTGTAGACGGGAACTAAGTAGGGCTTTTGGTGGCTCGCCGACAATCTCACCGCCATTGATAGTGGGGGACAGGAGGTAAAGTGTGAAAGCACGATGATTGGACATCGGTGCGGCTAGGAAGAATAAACGTGAAAATCTTGCCCTCCGAGAAGTAGACGGCCCGCGTTGGTACCCGCGCAAGCCCCTGAATCCCTGGTTTCCTCCTGCCTGGTGGTTCGCACTCAGCGGAATCTTCGCCGAACCGCCCGCACTCTCCTGCCGCAAGACGCCCTCGCGCGTCCCTGCGAGCGAATTCGAACGCGACCATGCTCGAGGCTGCCTCGAAACGAAAAGCGCATCTGCCCGAGCGGCATCGGGCCCCCTAAAGGAGGGGCGCGCGGAGCAAGCCCATGAGCCGAAAGCACCCGATGGATGTCGCGCCGCTCGGTGCAGACTTCGAGCCACTTCATGCGGCCTTCGCACTCGGGGCATTGGCTCACGTCGACGAGGCGGCGCTCGAGACCCGTGCGTTTCGCCAGGAGCATCGCGAAGTGCGGCTCGCACGAGCGGCCGGCGACACGGATCGGTAGGTGCCGTACGGCACCTACCTCATGCGAGTGCAGCACGGCCCCGCCGCCGGAGCCCTTCGCCGCCATCGTCACTCGCCCCGGTCCCACCCACTCCGTTCACCGCGACCCGCGAAAAGCCAAACCGGCGCTCGAAAAATCTCTGCTGAGGGGGCAACATCGGGATCGGCACCACTTTTGCCGGCAACCCTCATGATCCGGAGGGGCTGCATGCGTTCGACCCGGGTAAAAGTGTATGTACACGCGGGCGCGACTGTTACCCACGGTCGTCGACTGCCTCGGGGATGCTGTCTTCGGGAGGTAGCGCGAGACAGAGGTGTAGATGCGGCTCGGCTTCCGAGCGTTGTGTCAGCCGCTGCTGAGCGATGGGCGGCCTTGCAAGGTACCGACACATTCTCTCCATGCGAGGCTTGTCGCGTGCATCGAAGGCGACGGCTGCGTGCAGATTGATTCCGCCCACCACGGCGTGCGGCTCCTTTTTTTCCGCGCTGTCCTGCTCGATGAGGCGCATGGTGGGCTGGCCAGCGCGGTCACCTGAGAGGTCGACACCACGAGCGGCCGCCGCGTAGAGGGAAGCGAGCGCGGGCTGTCGGTGCGCGAAGTCTTCCTCCTCGTCGTCTTGAAGCGCCGAATCGAGGCTCCTACCCTCCTTTTCGAGCAGCTTGGCGACGCGTTTTGCGGTGCGCTCGGCCACTTCAGCGGCCTGCTCCGGGGAGGGCTCATCGAGCTCGTGGAACTCGAGCTCTCCGTCCTCACCTCTTACGAATGCTCCAGCCAAAAAGAGGGAGTGAAAGTGCACATTCATCCGCAGCGCCGAGTCGAACCTCTGGATGACGTCACCCCTCTGGTGTGCGCCTCGCTCATGCTGCGGAGGCCGAGCATTCTCTTGGCGCGATGACGCAGACTCCGCTGGACCTCTTGCGTGAAGGCACCACGACGGAAACACCAAAAGCACCCCACTTTGGGGCCGCGACAGAAGCGTATCCCGAGCGTCGCTGCCTGGAGACGTGAACATCTGCACTCGGCTGCGCGGATCGAGAAACTCGATCGCCCCCGAGATGTCCTCCGCATCTGCCGGCTCGTGGTCGCCTGCATCTACGTAGTACACCAGAGCCAGGTTCGACATGGGGTGCACGTGTAGCCTTGAGTAGTTGCCCTGCCGCGACACGTTGGCTGCATCGAGGCGCTGATGACGCACCGTGTGCCATTTTGTGCCGCGCGCGATTGTGCGAAACTGCGTCGAACGCACTCTTTTGGGAGAAATGACTTTGGCACGGCAACTGCAGCAGGACAGGCCGATGAAGGCCGATGATGCGAAGTTTTGAAGGATTAAAATGGGTCCTGTTGTTACTCAGCTGCGCCGCATGGTCGGGTTGCGGTGGGTCGGAAGACGCGACGGAGCAGCCGACATCAACCAACGATGACAACTCCGACGATGGAACGTTGGTCGACGAATCATCCGGTGGCGCAAGCAACTCGTCCGATGGCAGCTATGATGCAGCCGCTGGCGCGTCCGCACGAGCTTCCGAGCCGGACGAAGATTGTGTCGTAGAGCCGGTGCGGTTTCGCCTGGAGCTTGCAGGAGACACGCAATACTGCGCTCCGCAGGGAGCAGGGGAGCTTGCTCCGTGGCTGACGCTCCGCCAGGGCTCGACAATCGTAAACCGGGAGATTTCTTGCAACTGCGGACAATGTGCAGTCTTGGGGCCGATGACCTCATGGGAAGCGGTCCTGTGGGAGGATGGGCTGCTGGAGACAGAGTGGACGGGCCAGTCGTGGGGTACGGAAACCTGTGAGATTTACGGTTGTGAGTTGGCGGAGCAGCCTCCGATTCAGGGCTCGTGCGCCACGTCGTCGTGCTCCGAGTCGGGTCGCTATTCGGCTGAGATGTGCGCCCTGGTCTTCGAAAGTGGCAGCTGCAGTCAAACGGAACGCTGCGTGACCGTGCAGTTCGACTACCCGACGGACGAGGTCGTCGTTGGCGTTCTTGAGGATGAGTGAGACGACGGGCAGGAAAAGCTCTATCGGTTGATTTTCGTGCGCGGCTGCCCGGCAAGCTCGTGTCGTGATGGAAAAAGGCTGGGAGCAACTTCTTTCCGAGCTGCATGAAGTGCTCTTCGTAGAGCAGATGATCTGCAGCGGGCCGGAACTCCGACGACGTCTCGCCCGCGCCTCTCGTCGAGGATGCCCCGAGTCAGTCTTGGGACTTGACCGCGTGGGTGTCACGCGTGCGCCTCTCGCCGTATCATTTCGCCCGGCAATTCCGCAAAGCATACGGCCAAACTCCTCACGAATATGTCACGGAAGTTCGCCTGGCGCGGGCACGTCGACTTCTGTTGGAAACCGATCGCGACATCACGACCATCGGGCTCGATGTTGGTTTTCAAACTTCGGCTGCATTTTCGCGCTGCTTTTCTCGTCACGTCGGGCATCCGCCTAGCTAGTTCGCGTCCACAAATGGACGCGAACCAACAAGCAAGGAAGCGTTCAGCGTCACAATACAGGCGAAATAGCGAAGTCGACCGCCCTCGCCCCGCAAGGGGCGGGCGACGAAGCGCCATTTGTAGACGGGATCTAGCTAGTTCGCGGCGCGAAATGGCCACTTCGTCGCCCCCCCCTTCGGGGCTCAAGATTGATCAGAAGTCGGTTCGAGCATGACACGCAGGAAC
>CAYTRQ010000411.1:0-5181 GCA_964440025.1 uncultured Polyangiaceae bacterium
TTCTGGGAGTGCTTCGAAACCGCTCGAAACGTGAGTTGCCGAGGCACTAGAACGCATCTCATCACCTCGGAAGGCCCAGCCGACGCTCCCCCTCGGCCCCCACTGGTCGAAGGGCTACCGATGAACTCCCAGCCATGATTCGCTGGCCCGAGTCGTGCTGCTATTGAGGCAAGGGCGGTAACCCATTTTGTCTCGCCTCGATCCATCTTGCCATAGCTTGACCAGACAGCATGGACGCGAGAGTGCCGGCGGCGCGCCCTCACCTGACAAGGGCGGGAAAAAGACCGAGCGAGAGTTGTGCCCGCTGACGGATTACGGGCGGGCGATGTGGCCATTTCGCGCCGCATACGATCTAGGCTCCAGGGCCGGAAAGAAGCAGACAAGGCGAGGGGACATGCTTCCAAGTCCAGTGGTCGAGAGCCTTGCGGAGAGGAGTGTTGCTGGGGCCTTTGGGTGCATGGACCTCTTCCCCGGAGACGTGACAGTTGCGGTCTTCCCCTGTAGGGTTGTCGGGCGGTGACACACTCAAGGAACTCACGAGGAGATCGGTAGTTGATGCGTTGGATCGAGCGCTGGATGGAGCCGATTTTTCGGGTGGTAACGCGGCTCGAAGAGATCTGCTTAGCGGGGGGAATTCTCGGCATTGCTCTGTTGACGATCGCCAATGTTCTGCTCCGTTCGACGCTGGGAGAGAGCCTGCTGTTCGCAGAAGAAATCAGTCGTTTTCTCATTGTTTTCGTCACTTTCGTGGGCATTGGATACGCCACGAGCAAGGGGCGCCATATTCGTATGACGGCGCTCTACGATGCCCTGCCAACCCGCATGAGAAAGGCGTTGATGTTGTTCATGACCGCCAGCACCAGCCTTCTGCTCTTCACGCTCACCTGGCTCGCGTTGCGCTACACGCTCGGAACGGTTCGGGAGCTCGGGACGGTTTCGCCAGTGCTCCGCGTGCCCCGTTACATCGTCTATCTGTCGGCGCCGTTCGGGTTTTTCCTCGGGGGCGTTCAATATCTTCTGGCTTTCGTCAAGAATCTGTCCGCGTCCGAGGTCTATCTCTCTTTTGAGAAGCTCGACGAGTACGACGAAGCTCCTCCCTCGAACATCTGACAATGATTGCGCTCGTCATTCTGGGCATTCTGCTCGTACTTCTCTTTATGGGCTTCCCCATGAAGGTGCCGCTCACGGTGGCTGCGTTGGCCGTTGTCGTGCTGTTCTTCCCCGGCGGTGATCCGGCCACGTTGGTGCAGCAAATGATAGGCGGGGTGGAGCCCGCCGCTCTCATTGCGGTCCCGATGTTCATCTTTGCTGCCGAAATCATGACTCGGGGTCAGGCGGCAGATCGACTTCTGGATCTGGTGATGCGTTTCGTGGGTCACGTGCGTGGCGGTCTGCCCATTGCAAGTGCTGTGAGTTGTACGCTGTTTGGGGCCCTCAGCGGGTCGACCCAGGCGACGGTTGTGGCGATTGGGGGACCACTGCGGCCCAAGCTGCTCAAGGCAGGTTATTCGGACAGTTTTACGACGGCGCTCATCATCAATTCCAGCGACATCGCGCTGCTCATTCCACCGAGCATTGGCATGATCGTCTATGGCGTCGTGTCCGGAACTTCGATCGGGGAGTTGTTCATCGCGGGCATCGGGCCTGGGTTGCTCATCCTGCTCCTGTTTTGCGGCTATAGCGTGCTTGCCACGGTACGTCTCGGTATTGCACCGCTGCCCCGAGCGACCTGGGGCGAGCGTCTCACGGCGTTGCGCCGGGCTCTGCTGCCTTTGGGCTTTCCCGTCATCATCATCGGCGGCATCTACGCTGGCGTATTCAGCCCAACGGAAGCGGCGGCCGTCTCGGTGCTGTACGCCGCGCTGCTCGAAATCGGCGTGTATCGGGAGTTGACGCTGCGGGACATGCCTCGTCTTGCGCTTTCGACGGGGCTGGTCACCTCGGTGGTGTTCGTGCTGGTGGCAGCGGGAGCTGCCTTTTCCTGGGCCATTTCCTACGCAAGGCTGCCCGACCAACTGATCAACGAAATGCTCGGTCTGGGTCCCGAGTCGGGCTATGTGGCGATCATGAGCTCGATTGCTGTAGCCTTCTTTTTGGGGTGCATGTTCGTCGACCCTATTGTGGTGATCTTGATCCTGACTCCCCTTTTTCACCCTGTGGCAGTGAGTGCGGGAATCGATCCGGTGCTGGTCGGCACGGTCGTTACCCTGCAGGTCGCCATCGGATCGGCGACGCCGCCCTTCGGTTGCGATATCTTTACGGCGATCGCCATCTTTCAACGACCCTATCTGGAGATTGTGCGTGGTACGCCGCCCTTTATCCTCATTCTGGTGGCTGCTTCGGTGATGCTCATCGCTTTTCCGGACGTGGCTCTGTTTTTGCGTGATCTGGCGTTCGGCAAATAGGCCTGCGGATTCCACCCATGTTTCGACTGATCACTTACCTTCAGCACATCGTCAGGACGACCGGTGCCATCACGCTCTTGGCGTCTCTGAGTTTGAGCGTCTTGCTTGGGGGGTGTGCCCCGTCACCTTCCGCGGAAGACGTGGAGATCTGGCGTTTCGCGATCGAAGAGACGCAAGGCAGCGTGCAGGACGCTTACGCAAAGCGTTTCGAGGAACTGATCGAAGAACGCACTGACGGACAGATCGACGTTGTCGTCTATCCCTATGGATCCTTGGGCACCAGCGACCACATCCTCGAGCAGCTCCACAATGGCACAATCGACTTTGCCATGTCGTCGCCGGGACATCTCGGCAAGCTGATCCCCGAAGTGCAGGTCTTTCTCCTGCACTTTCTGATGAGTGAGGATCAGGCGGCCAACGTCTGCGCGCTCCGCCAGCCGGAGGTGCGTGCGGCGCTGGATGAGCTTTATGCGGAGAAGGGGCTGCGCTTTTTGAGCGCCATCTCGGAGGGAGCGATGGCCTGGACGACACGCGAGGCGGTCCGCACCCCGGACGACTTCGAAGGAATGAAGTTTCGAGTGATGACCTCCCCACTCCTGATCGCAGCGTATGAGGCTTATGGAGCATCTCCCACGCCCTTGCCCTATTCGGAGGTCTACAGCGCGCTTCAGCTGAGAATGATCGATGGGCAGGTCAATCCTGTGTTTGCGATCGAAGAGATGAGCTTCTACGAGGTCACCGATTGGCTGATCTTTCCTGGCCACGCCTACTTCATCACTACTGTTGCCGGAAGCCCGAGTTTGTTCGAAGAGCTGTCGCCGGCGCGGCGCGCGATGGTCGAGGATGTCATCGACCAGCTCCAGGGCGAGATTGAAGCGATTCAACAACGCTTCAACCGCGAACGTTTGGAGAGGATCCGAGAGCGCAAGCCCGACTTGAACATCCTCCACCTCGACGAGGCAGAGCGAGCTCGCTTCCGCAGGGCCGCTGCCCCCATGCGTGAGGAGTATGTCGAGCTGGCGGGCGAGCGGGGTCAGCAGTTGCTCGAAACGCTCCGCAGCGCCGTTTCCGATTGCGAGGCGGGCCAATGACCGAGTCCGATCCTCCGAGCGACGGCGGCCCTTCCTCCTCGTGGGAGCGGGAGCCGTCTCGGCCCTATTGGGCTGCCGTCAAGGCGACGGCCGTCATCAGTGCGATCTTCGTGCTGGCCCTTGCTCTCGCGGGATGCCTCCGGCTTTGGGCTCTTTCGCAGGCGGCCGATTCGATTACGAATTTGGCGGTGGAGATCCAACAGGCTCCAGAGGGAAAGAAGCGCTCAGAAGCATTGGAGACGCTTGCCGAGGTCAACGACAATCAGGCGGGCTCGGGCCCGCCGATCCGACGACGCCTCGTGACGTCACTCGACGCCGAGTTGCGTCAGCAGGGTTTCGGCAAAGAACCCACGAGGGCGGTGATTCAGAAGAAGGTCCGTTCCATCCTGTGGCAGGGGAGTCTTCCAGCGAATCTATTGCTTCACGCGCTCCTGGTTCTCTATTTTCCGGCGCTCTTCGGAGTCATGTATTTTCAAGCGGCTCAAGGGCTTTCCAAAATGAGGGCCTGGGTGCACGGCGGCAAAGCGGGACCGCTCAACTTGGAAGAGCACGTACGACTCCAAAGGCATCACCGGTGGTTGACGGACGAAGCTCGGGCGCTGGTGTGGAGACGATTCAGCTTTGCCCTCCTGATCGCCATGGGGACGAACTACATTCTTTCTCCCGCCGGGATTCAGGCGTCCATCGTTGGGGAGTACGCTGCCATTCGCCCCCCCGCCGGGGTTTCCTCTCACCCATTCGGTTTCGAATATTTCGGGCACGCGCCGCCCTATGTTGTTGGGCTCGCTGGATACTATCTCTATGTCAGCACGACGCTTGCTAGTCGCTTCATGGCCGGAAACCTGAGCAACCGCTCTCTGCCATCGCTCATCAATCGTCTCGTCACGGTCATTGTTTTGGGGCTGGTCCTTTCGGGGATCACCGAGGGCGAGGGGTTGACCCGGGCCATCGTGTTCATCGCGGCCGTGTTTCCGGAAACGGGGCTTCGATACATCGCCAAGGTGGCCCAAGCGTCGAGCTCTTCGCTTTCGCTCGATGCCTCCTCTGGTTTTCGAAGCTTGCCGGAGATCGACTCGAACAAGCAGGCGGCGCTTGCGGAGGTCGGTGTTTCAAGCGGCGCCGATTTGGCCTCGGCAAGGCTGCGGCACCTCATTGAGACCGTTGGAATTCATCCGCGCTTGCTCATTCGCGCCTGCGATCGCTCCATGTTGTTCTATGTGATTGGTGTTGAGCGGGCGGAAAAGCTCGCGGCGATCTCGGTCTACACCGCGAGTGACTTGGTTCTCTTCGCGCGGGGCCGAGCGGCCTATCTCGAGCGATGGGAGCGGGCCGGGAGGAAGCCGCCCCACGACTTCGCCGATGCGCTCGATGCTGAGCAGCAGCAGGCTCGCCTGGCGGCGGTGAATCATGCTCTCGAGGTGGATGACGCCTCTCTTCTGGTTGCTCAGCTGGCATCGAGCGCGAACGTGCGTTTTGCGATGGACATCAAGGTGACCTACGGAGGACCTTGAGGAAGTGGACCGGAGGAGCTTGGTGGTCAAGGGGTAGAAATATCAGGTGCCGGTGGATCGGTCATTCCCTCGCCGATGTGGAAGCTTGGGTGGGGTGGCTGATTGTAGGCCACGTTCTGCCATGAGATGGCGACCCGGTACTGAGGATCGTGCATGAGGGTGTAGATGCGGCGC
>CAYTRQ010000412.1:0-5176 GCA_964440025.1 uncultured Polyangiaceae bacterium
ACCTTGCGCCTCCGCGTCGCGGCGTCTTTTCGGACGCGCTGGTTCCGATCCTTGACGTCCTCGGCAGAATTCTTCTTTGCCTGAGCTCGCCGAGCTCGGCGGCTTTGGTTTTCTGTCTCGCTCTCGCTCACCGGCGCCTCAATACCAGAACCCGATGGTCTGCGCGACGTTACTGGGAGCTTTCTCTCCAAGGTTGAGGAGGTGGTGGGGGGATTTCCTTTTGAAGCGGGACAGCAGCGACCGCGCTCAGCTCCACCCCGCTTTCTGTGAACAGGGCGAGTCCCAAGCGATGACCGGGCTGGGCTCCAAATTCCTTTGGCAAGATCACCCGCTCTTGCTGCCACCCCTTGTCGGGTTCAAGAAAAACCTCAAGGGACTTACTTGAGACAATTTCAGGCTGATTTCGGTATCTTGGGCCTTCATCTTTGTTGTGAATTCTAGGCGCCGAGGGGGCAATAAGGACGCGTCGTCCGTCCCCTGTCGCTCGGGCCCGGAGCAATAATTGGACCCCCCCTGCCCTTCTGCCCTTTGGTACGGGAGGCACGATCGTCGAGACCGATACGCCGCTATCGCTGAGTTCGCGCAGCCGCCTGAGCTCGCTTTTGCTGGGACCTCCGACCTCTTCGAGGATCCCCGCCTCGAGAGCCAGCGCTAGGCCTTGCGGCATAGGATCGGGGAGCCCCAAGAAGTGCCGGAGCGGAGCAATCAACTCCTCAGAACCCCCTAGCTCAAGGATGGAGCGGGCCAGTACGGGCCGTACGGATTGATACCGTTCCTTCCGAAGAGCCTTCGTCAGAAATGGCACGGCATCTTCGTCTCCAATCCGGGCCAAGGTCTTGGCAATGAGAGGGCGCAGCCGGACATCGTCGAGCCGGCGCACGAGGGGACCAACTGCCTGCTCGGAGCGAATCGATCCCAAAGCCTCCAGCACCATCTTGTCATCTTCGAACGTATGCTCAGGAGCGAGCCACCAGTTGATCAGGACGTCTTCCCCAGCATCGTCGCCATTGTGTGCGAGAGCAACAGCGGCCAGCCGGCGAAGGCGCCGGTCTTTTTGGGACAGGAGCTCTCGCGTCAGCGGTGCTCCCTGACCAAGGCGAGTGAGGGTCAGGGCCAGGTAATTGCGAACTCTTGGATCTTCCTCGCGGCTCAAGGCCAAACGTAGCGCGGGAGCTTGTGCCTCGGTCGCTAGACCGAACAATACTTCGGCGCTTTTGGCTCGAATGTCGGTATTGGCGTCCTCGAGAAGGCGAGCCAGCTCTGGAGCTGCGTCGGCTGCCCCGCTGAGACCGCGGACGATTGGCGCGGGCCACCCCTTTCCCTCGGCCCGCAATCCACTTTTCTCGAGTCTTCCATGAGATGCAGAGAGAGTCCGCGCCTTTTGTCGCATCTTCTGCAGCCGCTGGGGGTGTTGTCCGCTCACGTCCTTCTTCTGGCCAGGATCGGTGCGAAGATCGTAGAGCTGACAGGCTCCAGTGCGGCGCTGGCAGATCAGGCGGAAGTGCCCTTGCGCCAAAAGCGTGTAATCTTCGGTTTCGGAGAAAGCGAATCCCTTGTCCTGGGGTTTCTCTTCCCATTCGTCGGACAACAGAGGGGAGAGATCTCGACCTCGCAGCCTGGGCGGAACAGGGATTTTCAGTCCCCCAAGAACGGTTGGCAAAAGGTCGATCGTCTGCACAGGCTGCTCGATCACTCGAGCTCCGGGCAGTCCCTCTCCTTCGATAACGAGAGGAACCCGAACCTGTTCCTCGTAGACGGTGGTCCCGTGGTAGCGGCCCCCATGATCACCGAATTCCTCACCGTGATCAGAGGTGACAATCGTCACTGCCTGGGGATCCCTGGCGCGAAAAAGCTCAACGACCCGACCAATGGTTCGATCGGCCGTGACGATTTCTTCGTCATAGCGATCAAGATCGCGTGAGCCAAAATCGACGCTTGGCTGGTCCTCGTAGGGCTCGTGGGGCCCAAAAAGATGCAACCAGACGAAAACCGGTTGCGCTGCCGGTTGGCGCTCGAGGTAATCGCCGATCTGTCGGATCCTTTTCTCCCCTTCCGCGAATTCGACTTTGAAATATTCAAAGCCCAGGTGGCGCTTCTTGAATGTCTGAAAGCGCTCCGTATCGATGAAGAAAACGGCGGGAGGATAGAAGCCGGCGGTGCGGTAGCCATAGGTCGCCATCAACTGCGCCCACAAGTCCGAATCGTAGCCGGCTTCCTGAAGCAAAAGCGGACGCATGTATTTTCCGGTCATGAGGGACGTGACCGAATAGGAGGTATGAGGAGTTGGCGCGTAAGCTCGCTCGAAACGCACCCCGGAGCCCGCCAGCCGATCGAGATGTGGCGTCGTGGGGCGCTGGTAGCCGTAGGCTCCCACGTGATCGGCCCTGAGCGCGTCAACCGTGACGAGGAGAATGCTTCTGCCGCGAAAGTCTACCCCGTTCCCTCTCTGCAGGCTGCCAAGCGGCGCTGTTGCAGACTCCGGATCAATGGGAGGGGGCGGGGCGAGAAATGAAGCGAGATCGAGTCCCCACGAAAGCGTCGGCGAGTGTTCGGCGATCACCCAGCGGAAGTTGTCGAACCCGCGAACATGCTTGCTTGCCGGGATCACGCTGACTGCGCTGAGAAGAAGCAGCCCAGAAGCAAAGGACGCGGCTCCGCCCCAGCGCTTCGTCGAGGAGCTGAGGGCCTGGTCCGCCCCCAGCACGAACAGAGGCAAGGCCGCGCCCGCGGCCGCGACGGAAAGAAAGCTCAGGCCGGCGTGGAAAGCAGGATAGAGCCGGACCAAAATCAACTGATTGGCGAGCTCCGCCAAGAAACAACCAGCTGTGAGTGCTCCCCCCAAAATCCATTGCCCCGCGCGCTCCCGCAAGAACATTCTGATGAGCCTTCCCACCACCGCGGCCCCCAAGCCCGCCACGACCGCAACAGCACAGGTTAGTCCGAGCTGGGCGGGCAAGGTGGAAACATGACGGCCCCCAGAGATCCCCCATCCCAGGAGTGCTCCGTACGTGCCTCCTACCGCCCAGCGGGTTCGGGTTCGGGTTGCAGGATGGCTCAACCAGGCTCCCAGGACTCCCCCGGGCGCAGCCAGGAGCAACCACGCGGGGAGGAAACCCAGGGCTCCATTTTGGACCTCCCAACTGCCCGCCATCTTGTCTGCCGAAGCGGCAAGAAGGACGACAAGTCGAGCCAGCACGAAGGTCCAGGCTCCCCCGATGCCGAGTGCGAGCCACTCGAGAGTGGGTCCAGAAGACGGACGATGGGAGTTTTGCACTGCTTTTAGCTGTATTCGACGTCGCTGATTTCGAAACGGCGAACACCACCAGGCAGCTTGATGGTGACCTCGTCACCGAGATCTTTGCCAATGAGAGAGCGAGCGACGGGGGCGTTGAAAGAGATCAGTCCCTTGTCGATGTCAGCCTCCTCCAAGCCCACGATTTGGTAGCGCGTTTCTTCCTCTGTATCGAGATTGAGAAGCGTGACAGTTGCGCCGAACATGACGCGCTCTCCACTGAGCTTGGAAGGATCGATGACTTCTCCGGCTGCCAAGCGGCCTTCGACATCTCGGATCTTGGCCTCATTCATTCCTTGCCGTTCCTTGGCAGCATGATACTCGGCGTTTTCACTCAAGTCGCCGTGTTCTCGTGCGATCTCGATATCCTTGGAAATGCGCGGTCGTTCTTCCTTGAGGCGGGCTAGTTCCGCTCGCAGCATTTCTGCGCCTCTTGGGGTCATCGGGAACTTTTCCATGGCCGAGGTACTGTTATCATCGAAATTCCAGACGCAACAGCCCCACCACGCAGCAGCCAGACGGCGGTTGCAGCCCCACGGAGTTGCAGCTAGTTCGCATCAGTCAGGACGCGAAATGAAAAACGTAAAATCCCCATCTAGTTCGCGGCGCGAAATGGCCACTTCGTCGCCCGCCCCTTCGGGGCGAGGGCGGGCGACTTCGCTTTTTGGCCCATTTTTCGCCGTCGAACGCTTTGTTGCTTGTTGGTTCGCGTCCATTTGTGGACGCGAACCATTTAAGCGGAGCTATGGCCGATGAAGGACTTTTCGTGCCCTCACTTCCTGTGGCATGCAAAGAAACTGGGAGAAGATGGCGTTCGGCGATTGAACGAGCGGCCGATGATGCCCTCCGTACGGGCCATGCCGTTGTTTCTTCTATTCCTGGCGCTGGCTGCAGGATGTGACAAGGCGCCGGCTCAGCCGGTGACTGCCGCTCAGTACCAGGCGAACGCCGAGGCCGCCTATGCCAAGGCGCTCGAGAGCTTTCACCAAAGAGACTGGGTCAGCGTTCCCCTGCTGATGGAGGAAGTGAAGCAGCAGTACCCGGGAACCAAATGGGCCCGGCTTGCTCAGCTTCGTATTGCCGATGCCCACTTCCACGAAGGTTCCTACCCAGAGGCCATCACGGCCTATCGTGAATTTTTGCACGATTTCCCGAGTGACGATCAGGTCCGCTATGCACGGTATCGAGTCATTCTCTGCCAGTTTGAGTCTCGAGGGGACAGCATCACCTCCCCTCCCCTCGAAGAACGCGATCTCTCCAACGTTCGGGACGCCAGCAGAAGTATCGATGCTTTCCTCCGGGACTATCCGGATCACCCTCGGCGCGAGCGCTTGATCTACATGCGCAAATGGGTCCGCGGTATGCTTGCTCGCCACGAACTCTACGTTGCGCGCTACTACCTTTCTGAAGATAACTTCAAGGCGGCCCTCTCTCGGACGGAATACGCACTGGCCAAGTACCAGGACACCGGTCTGGAGCCGGAAGCATTGGTTCTTCTCGGCGAAACCCACATGAAGCGCGGGAAGCTCGGGGAGGCAACAGAGGCGTTCGAGCTCGTTCTCGATCGCTTTCCATCTTCTCCCTTCGTCCATCCTGCTCGGCGTTTTCTCGCCGAACTCGCCGATCGTCGTTCTCCCAGCTCGCGGTAGCCCGTCCTCGGTCTCCTGGGAAAAGCTCGAGCCATGTCATTGAAGAGCCCAATCAAGAGGGCCCTCGCTTCAGGGAGGGCCTTGCGCGAGCACACGCGGCTCCAGCCCTCCCCCGCGCTTGATGAGTTCCCGGGAGCCCAACGGATCGAGCGATCGGGGCGATTGCCGTCCGTGCTCTGCATTCACGGTTTTGGGGGAGTGCCGCAAGAGGTTGCCATGGGCTGTGAGATCGCCA
>CAYTRQ010000413.1:0-3856 GCA_964440025.1 uncultured Polyangiaceae bacterium
ATCACCATGAGACAGAAGTCGTCAGCCGCAGGCGAGAGCGCAGTTTCGCCGATTGAAAAGTGGTTCTGGAAATCGAAAAGGACGGGTTGCCCTCTGGGGAGCGGGCGCCCCTCTTGGGTGACGATGCCGTCGAGCTCCGGCAGAAGCACTAGCTTGCCCTCGCCTTCGTGGATGACGGTGGCTGCGACGTCGACTCCTCGAGGGGTTTCAATCTGGACTTCGCACTCGGCGGAGGAACCGAGACGCAAAGTTTGTCGCCCGATCCTGTCCCAGAGGTCTCTCATGTTCGGCTCATGCTAACCCGCAGGCGCTCGGGACCGATCTGGATCTCGTCTCCATCGCTGAGTTCAGTCCACTGGCCAGACACGATGGCTTCGTTCCCAACCCGCGTTTTTGAGTGGCTGCCTTCGTCTCGGACCCAGAGTTTGCCTTGTTCGAACCGGAAAGTTGCGTGGTGTCCTGCAACCTGGGGGTTTCTGACGACCGCCGCGCAGCGAGTCCCGTCCCTTCCGACGCGGAGGTCCGTTCCGCCCAGCAGGGTGAAACGCCCAGCCGGTCCCTCGAGGGTGGCGCGGGTTCCTGCCGCAGCTTCCGGGCGTGGTCCGCGGCTGACAGGGCTAGGGGTTGCGTAGGGCGAGATCCCCACGGGGCGTAAGGGGAGGGAGGAGGTTGCTGTGGGAGTTCGATTTCGACTCCCACGCAGGAAAAGAAAAAGTGATACGCCGAGGAGAATCGCTATGGTTGCGCCGGCTGCGATCCATTTCCAAGGAGTGGGACGTGTTCGACCGGGAAGTTGGAGAACCGTAGCTTCGGTGACGCCACTTGTACGTCCCAACTTCCCATCGATAACGACGAGGCGGACGACTGCGTTGTCTCCGGTGCCGTGGAGCACTTGCTCGCTGGAGGGAACTTGAAACTCTGCAAATTCATCCCCAGCTTGAAGGACCTTGGCTCGCATATCCAGCGCGGTGAGTCGTTTCTGGACCTCCTGAGCTGCTTCGGAGTCCTTTTTGAGACTTTGCGGGAGTTTCTCTCCTGGAGGCAGGAAGTACGCCTCGGGCCGAGTGAGATCACCTCCCCAGCAAAAGTGACCGAAAACTCGCACTGTGCCACCGGGATAGATCCCCTCTCGTTCGATGGCGTCCTGTCGTGTCAGATCGAGATCAACGTCGAGGGGCCATTCATGGGGATTGAATCCAACCGGCACATTTCGAAACGAACTGTCGCCGATGATTTGTGGACTGCTGCCGGGAAAAAGAAGGGACAAGCTCTGTGTTGCTGAGGGGGCGACACAGGAGAGCCGGAACCTGGCAAGGATCATCTCGGCGAAGCGGGCGCGAACGGTATCGACGATTCGTCCGGCATGTTCGGCCTGGCCATCACGCAGAGCGGTGAAAAATCCTCCGATGGAAGGGTTCGCCAGGCTTTGCATGAATTCACGCGCGAGCTGTCTGTATTCTGATCGTGCCTTGGGGGGGACGAAGACACTGATGATGGGGATGGGGAGCTTCGGAAGGGCTGTGTTGTCCTCTGCGAGCCGACCGCGAGTGAGGAATTCGGAAAGCTGGCTGGCCCCCGGTCCGGTTGTCGCCGGATCGCCGCCACCATATCCAGTAGAAATCACCACCATTGCTTGGTGGACAGGCAAGGAGCTGGTTTCGTCGGTACCTGCTAGTGCGATGAAGGCGTCTTTGGATGCCCGTTTGATCATCGACAGAAGAGGCCGGGTTCTTCCATCGGAGCGGACTGTCTCCTCGTGCTTTTTGAGAAGAGAAAAAGCCCCTGACTTGTGTGCGGTGTCGAGCCATCCGGAGTCTGCAACAGCTTGCCGATCGCCAAGGATCACCAGATTGACGAAATCGCCCGGCGCGAGCGCCGAAATGAAACGCTTGATGACCGCTCGCGCGTCGTCGAACGCGTCGTCCATCCGTGAGCCAGCGTCGAGCACGAGGAGCCAAGCAGTTCCCACGCCTGGCTCGGAATGGCTTTCCCCGAAGCGGGCGTGTCCGAGATAGTCTGCCGGCACATCTTGATCATCAACTCGGACGGTTAGCTTGACCTGCTGCTCGGGGAAGGGATGGGGAGCTGCGAGAGAGCCTGGTTTCTCGAGTGCATCGCTCATGCAGTCGAGCTGTTCGTCACCGCGGAGGTTGGCGCATGGAGCCGTGATCTCACTGATCCGTCGCGTTTCAGTGAGATCGATCAGGGTGGTGATGACCGGACTGCCATCTTGGACCGAGGTGCGTGGGTCGATCCGGAGAATGTGCGCCATCGGCGTCGCTCCGAGAGGAGGAGCGAGCAGAAGAAGCGGAAGGAATAGAAACAAGGCTCTGAAGAGAAGCGCCGGGTGCCCTCCCAGGTGCATCAAGCGATCTTGCCGCCGGGACGGTTCTCGGAGGCCGAGTCGATCCGTTGCTATCGAATGCTCCGGTTGCATCTTTAGTTGGTGCGCCCGCCTTGTTGAATGCCTCTGTTCACGGGTTCGTTATAGCAGCCGAACAAACGCAAAGAAGCGACCTTTGCAGGTCGCTTCGAGAACCTATCGTCCTTTTGCCCTGAAACGGGCTGGGACCGGCTTGACCGTCTCACATGCCCGCTCGTCTCACTTGAGGTCGTGAGAAGTGCTTCAGGGGTCCAGACTGCGCAGACTTTACCGATTGGTCTTGCTTGACGCGGTGTCTTCGCTCGGCTTTTTTTGCTTGGCCTTTGTGTGCTCGCGCACGCGGGCCCTCTTGCCGGTGCGCTCACGAAGATAAAAGAGCCGAGCGCGGCGAACGATACCGCGGGCAGTCACTTCGATCTTTTCGATCCGGGGAGAGTGGAGAACAAAGGTCCTTTCCACGCCAACCCCAAAGCTTGTCTTGCGGACCGTGAAAGTCGAGCGAGCACCAGCCCGGTGACGTTTGAGGACGAGGCCTTTGAAGACCTGCACACGAGTCTTGTCACCTTCTACGATTCGATAGTGCACGGCCACGGTGTCTCCAACGCGGAACTGCGGCAAATCGCTACGCAGATACTGAGATTCGAGCTTTTCGAGAATGCTACCGTTGGAGTGAGTCTGGGTGGTCATGTTGGGGCTCCCGGGAATCTGGGGTGGCGAAGTATGCACTGTAGGCCGACGCCGTCAAGCCGGTGAGCGATGCTAACCTTGGAAAATGCGGCACTCCAAGGGACGGGCCACCATGCCTGTTTCCCCTTGTGACCAGGACTCGCGGGGGCTCCAACGGAACTTCGTCCCTTCCCATTCCTCGAGGAAGGCCACGCGGCATTCGGCCACAAAGCGAGCGAGTTTCTTCTCGGGAACGTTCCGCGGTGGTTCGTTGTGGAGGCGCATGGCGACTTCGGGTTCTGCCCAGAGCCCTGCCATGAAGAGAAGCTGACCGTCCGTCGTGCGGTAGGGTTGGATGACGTTCTTCTTGTTGTTGTCGTAAGGGGCATCCTCCGGAATCGGAAACGGCTCGTCATCGGCTTTGTACGCACAGTGCATTCCTTCGATGACCCGTTCATCGGCGCAGGCCAGCTTGTCGAAGTCGGCAGTGATCACCGTAATGTGGACGGTGCCTTCCGTACCGACCTCCCAATGCTCGCGGGCTTCCGAGCGGGGGCTTTCCTTTGCAATAACGTCGCCCAGAGGGCTGAGCGGAACGAACACCATGGCCATGCACAGGGCCAGGGCAATGACCAGCCGGCCACTCAGGACTGGTTCGAACAGCTCCTCCTCCTTCGAGGAGCCGGACTTCTTCTTGGAAGGGGACTTCTTTTTGGAAGAGCGGGCCTTGCTGGAGTCAGCCTTGCTGGAGTCAGCCTTGCCGGAACCAGCCTTGCTGGAGTCAGCCTTGCCGGAACCAGCCTTGCC
>CAYTRQ010000413.1:3956-5164 GCA_964440025.1 uncultured Polyangiaceae bacterium
CAGCCTTGCCGGAACCAGCCTTGCCGGAACCAGCCTTGCCGGAACCAGCCGTTCTCGAATCAGCACTGCCTGACCCGGTTTTGCTAGAGCCAGCATCGCCCGAGCTCGCATCGCCCGAGCCAGCATCGCCCGAGTCGGGCCTATCCTGCTCGGATTGGCCTGCTTCTTTGGGCTTTCGTGGCTCCCTGTCAGAGGAATCCTGGTCGGAGGATGAGGCCATGGGAAGCTCTTTTACAGTGAAGAGCCGCGGTGACCAAGGGGTCAGAGACAAAAGCCCTCCTGGGACCCAAGATGGGCTGGTTTCCGGAGCGAAATGGCGTTTCGTTGGGATCGGCTACTTGCAGTTGGGAAAAGCTTCTTCCCAGATCGCCTGCCCCAAGAGTTCGTGCCCTCGGGGGCCGGGATGAAGGCCATCTCGAGGCGGGCTTTGGTAATCGGGGCAGAGTTTCTCTGGGTTCCCGCAGGACAGGAGCGGATAGGAGTCGACCACGACATCGACGCGTCCGGCGGCGGGTCCGCCGAGGATCCACGAGTTGAGCAGGCGTGTATTTTTTGAGCGTTGCTCATTGAAATAGCGGGTGAAGCCTCCCCAAGGGCTGACGGTGATGGCAACGACCCGCATGCCGGCAGCCTGTGCCTGACGGTAGATTCGAGAAAGATCTGATTCAATTCGAGCGTTCGTTCTTCCTGCCGTTTCGTTGCTGTAGAGGTCGTTGACGCCGCCGTAGACGATGAGCGTGTCGTAGTTTCTTTTGGCATGGGCCGGAAGAAGCTCCTGTTCGAAGCGTCGGCGCATCTGGTTGGTCATGTCACCCCCACGCCCGAAATCGTCGAAACGGCTCTCGGGGCACTTCTCGCGAAGAAACTCGAGGTACCCTCCGCCTCCAACGCTCTCATCGGTGATGGAATCCCCAAGAGCCGCGACCACATAGCTTCGCCTTTTCTCTGCGGAGGCTCCTTTGTCGCGCGGCTGTTCAGGTGAGGCCGAAGCGGCCGTTGTTGGCGGAGAGCCTTTGTGACTCGAGGCGGTTTGAGGGCTCGAAGGGGGATTCGTTGCAGTCTCGGTCGATGGGGTGGCTCGAGGCGCCTTGGAGTGGTGGGTTCCCTGGCTGGGTTGGGGTCTTTTTTCGCAGCCGAGGCAGATGCAAAGCAGGACGATTGTCAGGGGAGGGAGGCGCATTGGATTACATTCGACTGACAACTTGGAT
>CAYTRQ010000414.1:0-5147 GCA_964440025.1 uncultured Polyangiaceae bacterium
ACTTCTGGGAGGGCTTCGAAACCGCTCGAAACGTGAGTTGCCGAGGCACTAGCGGGCCTCATTCGCCCAATTTTGTTGGCTCGGCCGGGGGCACCGCGGCCTGTGGGCGCCCAACTTCGACGCTGCTCTCGTTCCGCAGGCGGATCCAAGGAAAAGCGGCCTATGGCTCGAGTCGTTCGATGTCCCGAAGAATTTGCTCGGCGTGTTCTTTCGGGCTCACCGAGGGGTAGATCTTGGCGATCTTCCCCTCCCGATCGATGAGGTAGGTCACACGCTTGGTCATACCCAAGAAACTCCCCACTCCGTAGGCCTGAGCGATCTCGCGCTCAGTGTCGGGAAGGAGCAAAAACGGCAGGGAGTGTTCCTCGGCAAAACGGCGATGAGACCGATTGTCATCGGCCGAGACACCAAGGACCACAGCGCCAGATTCTTCGAGACTCTGGTGCTGCGCCGAAAACTGCTTGGCCTCCGTCGTACAACCAGGAGTGCCATCTTTGGGATAAAAATAGAGAACCACCACCTGATCCCGGAACTGGGACAGCTGGATGGACTCGCCGGTGTGCGCGACGGCGGAAAAGCCGGGAGCTGGATCTCCCACGCCGAGCGCGCCCGCCTGAGACGCGGGACGCTGTTGAACTTGCACTTCGCTCTCAGCTTCCTGCGACTTCTGAACCCTAGGCTCCGAAGAGTTCTCCTGATGGCATCCACAAAGCCCCAAAAGACCGGTCATGAAGATCCAAATGACTACTATCTTGGTCGGCCCGTTGGTCCAGCGATCACCTCGAATCATGCTGCTGACTCCTTAGCAGACTTGGCTCGGCGTGGGGGGAGGTCCGCACCTCCACAGGACCGCTTCAGGCATACACCAGCGTATGCTTTGTGTCCGTATAGGCGGAGTTAACATGCATTGAAGTATGTTTTGAGCACGTTTCGGGCGCCGGAGGGCTCACTCGCTCGGGGGGCACCCCTGAGCCAACTCGAAAAGCTCCTCCCGTTGCGCTCCGAAGGCGATGGGATGGCGCCGGGAGATGAACCTTGGCAGGGTGGCCGCCATGGATGAACTCTCCGTCAAGGGTAAGACCCGACGCTTTTTCAACAATGAGGAGGCAGCGAAGTAAGTACAACGCGACGTCACTCGACTGCCGTATGCCATGCGTCTCTTGCTTGAGAACCTGCTGAGGCATCAGCAGAGTCCAGCCGTCACGCAAAACCAGATCTCGGCGGTCCTCGACTGGGATCCCAAGGCAAAGCCGAGCCACGAAATCGCATTTCACCCGGCACGCGTGGTCCTCCAGGATTTTACCGGTGTCCCTGCGGTGGTGGATTTGTCGGCCATGAGAGATGCACTGGCCGATCTCGGTGGCGATCCCAAGAACATCAATCCGTTGTTTCCCAGTGAGCTCGTCATCGATCACTCGGTCCAGGTTGATTCCTTTGGCCGCGCCGACTCACTCATCCATAACGCAAAGAAAGAGTACGAAAGAAACCAGGAGCGGTATCAACTCTTGCGCTGGGCGCAGGGCGCCTTCAAAGACTTTACGGTCGTGCCACCTGCAACGGGTATCGTCCACCAGGTGAACTTGGAGTACCTAGCCCGCGGCGTCATGGAGCAGGACGGGATCGCCTATCCGGACACCCTCGTGGGGACCGACAGCCACACCACCATGATCAATGGCCTGGGCGTGTTGGGCTGGGGCGTTGGCGGCATCGAGGCCGAAGCGGCGATGTTGGGACAACCCATCAATCTTCTCCTCCCCAACGTCGTGGGCGTCAAGCTCACCGGCACCTTGGCCGCCGGCCTCACGGCAACCGACGTAGTCCTGAGCCTCACTCGAGTCCTGCGCGACCACGGCGTCGTCGGCAAATTCGTCGAGTTTTTCGGCAAGGGGTTGGATCACGTAACGCTCGAGACGCGCGCCACCATTGCGAACATGAGCCCGGAGTTCGGTTCGACCTGCGCGCTCTTTCCGGTCGACGAAGAAACGGTCCGCTACTTGCGCCTCACCGGACGCTCCGAAGAGCAATGTGAGCTGGTCGAGGCCTACTACAAGGCTCAGGGACTCTTCCGAACCGCTCAAACGCCGGATCCCGAATACTCCGAGCTCATCGAATTCGATCTCGGCGAGGTTCAGCCGACCATCAGCGGTCCCAAACGCCCTCAGGACAAGACCCTGCTCAAGGATGCCAAGACGGCCTGGCAAACCACTCTCAAGGAGCTTCTCGATCTTCCCGCGGACAAGCCGGTTCCCCAGCCGGAAGTTCCCGTGATCCTCGAAGAAGAAACGGGCGTGCTCGGTCACGGCAGCGTGGTCATTGCCGCCATCACAAGCTGTACGAACACCTCCAACCCCCAGGTCATGGTCGGAGCAGGCCTTTTGGCGCGAGCCGCGGTCGAGCGCGGTCTCAAAGTTCATCCATGGGTCAAAACAAGCTTGGCTCCCGGCTCGAAGGTGGTCACGCACTATCTCAAGCAATCCGGTTTGTTGGACGATCTCGAGAAGCTAGGTTTTTCCATCGTGGGATACGGTTGCACGACCTGCATCGGCAACAGCGGTCCTCTTCCAGAGGAAGTCGCCACGGCGGTGCGAGAAAACGGGCTCGCCGTCACCAGCGTCTTGTCTGGAAACCGCAATTTCGAAGGACGGATCAATGGAGATGTCCGAGCCAACTACCTCGCGAGCCCCCCTCTCGTCGTCGCCTATGCCTTGGCCGGGCGGATGGACATCGATCTGACTCGAGAGCCGATTGGCCAGGACTCGCTCGGGAAGGACGTGTACCTCGAAGACCTCTGGCCTCAGCCGAACGAAGTGAGCAAAATCATCGCCGAGTCCGTCACGGCAGACGCGTTTGCATCCGAGTACGCCTCGGTGCTGGAGGGCGACGAGGCGTGGAAGCAGTTGCCCACACCGACAGGAGATCGCTACGCCTGGTCGGAAGAGAGTACCTATATTCAAAAGCCACCCTTTTTCGAGGGCATGGAGAAAAAGCCTACTCCTCGAGAAGACATCAAGGGCGCACGGGTGCTCTTGGTTTTGGGAGACACGGTAACCACCGATCATATCTCCCCCGCGGGAGGCATCGTCGCCGAGTCCCCCGCGGGACGCTACCTGCAGGAAAAGGGCATTTCACCACGGGACTTCAACTCCTACGGCTCACGCCGCGGCAATCACGAGGTCATGATGCGCGGCACGTTTGCCAACGTGCGCATCAAGAACCAACTGGCTCCCGGCACGGAGGGAGGCTTTTCTCGTCACATCCCCAGTGGCGACGTTGATTCTGTTTATGACGTCGCCATGCGCTACCAAAAGGAGGGCACGCCCCTCTTGGTCATGGGAGGCAAGGACTACGGCTCCGGTTCGAGCCGCGATTGGGCCGCCAAGGGCACGCTGCTTCTCGGAGTGCGGGCCGTCCTGGCCGAGTCCTTCGAACGGATCCATCGTTCCAACCTCGTGGGGATGGGGGTGCTGCCGCTCCAGTTCCTCGAGGGCCAATCGCGCGCATCACTGGGTCTTTCCGGAGAAGAGCAGTTCGACATCTCTGGGATTTCCCAGGGCCTGACTCCCGGCGGAACGGTCGACGTGACCGCCCGGAGCGACGAGGGCACGGAAACGTCATTCCAAGCTCGCGTGCGCATCGATACGCAAGTCGAGCTCGCCTATTTCGAGCATGGAGGAATTCTCCAATACGTGCTCCGTCAACTTGCCGACCGGTGAGCCGCTCGATAGGGGGAGGCTCGGGGCCTCCCTTTTCTGCAACTCAACGTCCCGCAGCGATGTCTCTTTGAAAGCGGCCGGCTCGTTGCAAAACGTCATGGCGATCGATGCTCTTGTGTCGACCGTCTTCGTAGAGGTGTTCTCCCTGGACCCAAGTATCGGTTACTTGCTGACCGCTCGCCGCATAGACCAACTGCGCCACAGGATCGTAAACGGGCCAGGTGCGGGGCTCGAGAAGATCGATGCAGGCCAGATCGGCGATCTTGCCCACCTCGAGAGATCCCAGGCGATCGGCAAGCCCCAGCGAACGGGCGCCTCCAAGAGTCGCCAGCTCCAAACAGCGATGAGCCCCTAGAGAAGCAGCGCTGCGCTGGCGGAGCTTGCTCAGCAAAGCAGCCGTCCGCATCTCCTCGATCATATCCAGATTGTTATTGCTGGCCGCCCCATCAGTCCCCAATCCCACTGGGATCCCCGCCTCGAGTATTTCTTCGACTGGGGCGATTCCGCTCGCCAACTTCGCATTGGATTCCGGACAGTGGACCACGGCCGCGCCCGACTCCGCCAGTCGCTGAATGTCGTCTTCCCGCGGATGCACGAAATGAGCGACAGTGAGACGTTCATGAACGAAGCCCAACTCCTGCAACCTCTTCAACGGTGACATGCCATAAGAGGAGAAAGATTGCTTCACCTCTTGTTCGGTCTCGCTCACATGCAAATGAATCCGCAGGCCCGTTTGCGTGGCTTGCTCCAAAAGCCGCGAGAAGCTCTCGTCCCCCACGGCGTAGGGAGAGTGGGGAGTCCACTGCGGATGGATCAAGGGGACGTCCCGAAATTGCTCGAGCACCGCAAGTCCAGCGCTCAGATACTCCTCGGGAGTGCTAGCCCAAGCGGAAGGAAAATCGACGAGGATGAGACCGACCGCGGCGCGCATCCCAGCGTTCCTTGCAACTTCGGCGACCACCTCGGGAAAGAAGTACATGTCCGCAAAGCAGGTCGTGCCAGAAGAAAGCATTTCCAAAACCGCAAGCTCTGTCCCAACCCGCACGAAATCTTCCCCCACCCACTTGGCTTCGGCCGGCCAAATATGCTGCTCGAGCCATGGCCCGAGCGGCAGGTCATCAGCAAAACCTCTGAGCAAAACCATGGGCGCGTGGCCGTGGGCATTGATGAACCCCGGAGTCAACAAATGGTGAGGGCGCTCGACGTGCCTGCTCGCGGAGTAGGTGGCTTGGGCCTCCTCGGTGGGTAAAAGCGCAACGATCTCCCCACCGTGAATCACGAGGCTGTGGTCCTCGAGGCAAGTGCCCGCCGGAACGACAGGAGCCACGTAGCGAGAAGAAATCATCGTGTCACATCGCTGCATCGTCTCTCACTTCTCCTTCCTAGTGCCTCGGCAACTCACGTTTCGAGCGGTTTCGAAGCACTCCCAGAAGT
>CAYTRQ010000415.1:0-5123 GCA_964440025.1 uncultured Polyangiaceae bacterium
AGTTGGTTGCGCCGTGCTGTCACCGTCTCCTCGAGCGGAGAGCTGTTCGAATGAGGGATTTGCTGACCTCTCCTTGCTCACAAGCCTGGCTTCTCTGAACCTTCATGAGCAGAATGGTTGCGCCCTCTTCGCAGTGGGAGAAGCTGGATGCCTACGAAGCTGCCGTCCGAGAGTTGGAGCAGGAGTTGGAGGCGGCTCCTTCGGACCCAGCCTACTGCGGGATGGCAGAGCTTAGCCCCATCACAAGCAGCAAAGCAGACGTCGTCAGAAACGTGTTCGGACGTGAGCCGCGTGGAACCGCGGCCGTGTGAAGAGCCCTGGGGATGGCCCCCCGAGAGTTGGGTGGGCCGCTCGTTTTGAGCGGGAAATGGGATTCGAACCCACGACTTCAACCTTGGCAAGGTTGCACTCTACCGCTGAGTTATTCCCGCGAAGACTCATCGCTCGATGGGGGCACCACGCTTTGAACTGATTGGTGACCGCATCGGGCGACGAAATCCACCGTATCGTGAATTTTGGAGCGAGCGTTTTCGAACGCGTCGATGATCCGAGTTGTCTCTTCAACGGAAGCCGACAATGCTGTGTACCGGCAGCTCCCTTCGAGCGCCGGATGTTTACTTTTGGGCAGAAGATCTGTCAAGCAGGTGAGAAGACCAGAAGGTCCTCTGCCCAAACCTTTTTAGTTCCCGTCTACAAAAGGATGCGAACCAACAAGCCACAAAACTGTTGAGGCAAAAACCAGCGAGAGGAGCGGCTTCGGCAACCCCTCACCTCAAAGGGGGTGCCGAAGAAGCGGGATTTCGCGCCGAGAACCAGCTAGGTGGAGTCGTATCGGTTCGAGAGGGGGCCAGCGAGTTCCCGGCGGTTTCGGGGATTCGGGGGCTTCAACCGCGGGGCAACCATGGTAGAGGCGCACTCCTCAAAGGAGAAGCAATGCGAAGCGCAAAAATCGTCTGCACCATGGGGCCCGCAACCCTGAAAGATGGCGTGATCGAGAGGCTCATTGCTGAAGGGATGGATTGTGCCCGTCTCAACTTCAGTCATGGGGACCAGGCCGGGCATCTGGCGACCGCCAACCGCATTCGCGAGGCCGCGGCGGCGGCCGGGCGGGTGGTCAGCATTCTCGGAGACCTCCAAGGACCGAAAATCCGGGTGGGCCAGTTCGAAAACGGTCCCGTGACCCTTCGGCAAGGTGAAGAATATACGCTTACCGGACGGGAATCACCGTGCAATGATCGACGCGCGTGGGTGAGCTACGAGAGGCTTGCCGCCGATGCTCAGCCCGGCGACCTCATCCTGCTCGACGACGGCCTTCTTGCTCTCCGTGTCAAAGAAATCCGCGGTGACGATGTGGTGTGCCTCGTGGAGAGCGGCGGGCAGCTTTCCGATCGCAAAGGCGTCAACCTGCCCGGGGTGAAGCTCAGTCTTCCTGGTTTGACCGAAAAAGACCGGGCGGATCTGCGTTTCGCCGTGGACGAGGTTCACGTCGACTTCTTGGCGCTCTCCTTTGTCCGTCGCGCCGAGGATGTCCTCGAGGCCAAGGAGCTTGCTGGCGGCACCCCTTTAATCGCCAAGCTGGAGAAGCCGGAGGCCGTTGATCACCTGGAATCCATCGTCGATGCGGCCGATGGGATCATGGTTGCTCGGGGTGATTTGGGCGTCGAGCTCGGAGCGGAAAAGGTGCCCATGGTGCAGAAGCGCATGATTCGCCTTGCGAATCAAAAGAGGAAGCCGGTGATCACCGCTACCCAAATGCTCGATTCGATGATTCGAAACCCAAGACCCACCCGGGCCGAGGCCGCGGATGTTGCCAACGCGGTTCTCGATGGAACCGACGCGGTGATGCTGAGCGGCGAGACTGCGAGCGGCGCGTTTGCGGTCGAATCGGTGCGGATGATGAATTCCCTGATCCTCGCCGTGGAAAACGAAAGTGAATTTGCCCCTGGTCCCCGCAAGATGGCGCGCGTAGCCGGAGAATGGGAGTTCACTGGCGCCGCGGCGCGAGGAGCTGCCATCTTGACGACCGCACTTCAACTCATGGCGATCGTCGTGGTGACGAGCGACGGCAACAGTGCCGATCTTCTCTCGAGCTATCGGCCGCGCGTGCCCATCATTGCCATCACTGACGACGAGTCCGCGGCGAGAAGGTTGGCGCTCCGCTGGGGCGTGTACCCGCGTCGAGAGCCACCGACGCCGAATTTTCTCGGCTCGATCGAGCTTTCCAGAAATGTGCTCGCCGAGTTCTTTCCTGACTCGGTCGAGGGCGCCTTTGCCTTGGTCACGGGGTTCCCCAAGGGAAGTCGCTCCAACACCGTGACTCTGCAGCATCTCAAGGGCTGAGAGAAGGCCCCCAGTGGGGGGCAATCGTGTCAGGTGGCCGAGATCTCCGCGCCTCGAGGCTCGGGCTTCTGCGTCGAGGTCGGCTCGTGCCAAAGTCGAGGCTCGCGCTTCGTCTCCTGAAAAGGAAGCAAAATGGGTCGAGGTGTCGTTTTCATGTTGCTCAAGTTGCAGCGAAACTGCAATTCGAGCGGGCGATTGACCTCGGTGACTCATCTGCTTTCCTCGAGAGCTGAGGAATCGAGTTATGAAGTTGCGGTACGCAGCAGACGTCCGTTCGTTGGCGTTCGTAGGGGTTTATTTTGGATTGGTGGCAATACAATGGCTCGCTCCTCCCCGAGCCATTTGGCTCTCGGCCGTTTTGTTTGTCGCCACCTGTTTCTTTTCGTTTTTCGGAGCGGTGATCACCCACAACACGATTCACTGTCCCGTGTTCGTGAGTCGTGGGGCCAACCGAGCCTTTCAGGTCGTGCTCTCGCTCACCTATGGGTCACCCGTGAGCGCCTTCGTGCCTGGCCACAATCTCAGTCATCACAAACACCCGCAGACGCCACGTGACGTGATGCGAACGACGAAGGTGCGTTCTCAATGGAACCTGCCGAATATGCTTCTGTTCGTTCCAATCGTAGCGCTGGCCATCATGAAGAACGATAGTGCGTATACTGCGGCGATGAAGGGCCGGCATCGCGCTTGGTTTCGCCAGTATCGGCTGGAGAAAATCGCCGTGATTGGCGTTACTTTGCTGCTTTTCGTGCTCGATTGGCAGAAGGCTCTGATCTATTGGCTTGTCCCTCACATCTACGCCGCTTGGGGGATCATCGGTATGAACTACTTGCAACATGATGGTTGCGATGTCGATCATCCCTACAATCACTCACGGAACTTCGTTGGCAAGTTCGTGAATTGGTGGACCTTCAACAACGGTTACCACGGCATCCATCACCGAACCCCCGGGCTCCATTGGAGTCTCCTGCCCGAGGCGCACGCGCGAGACTTCGCCCCCTACATCGATCCGCGTTTGGATCAGCGCTCCCTGTTTCTCTATTTGGTTCGTACCTTCATTTGGCCTGGACGGCGCAAGACGTTCGACGGAAAGCCGGTCGAACTTCCCGAGGAGAACGGCGACGAGCCCTGGATCCCCAAGCCGAGTGAGACCCCCGAGGATCTTGGCGCAATCCCAGCCGGCTGAGATCCCAGCCGGCTGAGGTGGTCTCGGCCAAGCTCGAGGAGGTAGCCTCGGCGAGGAGGTCTCGGCCAAGCGCGGGGCTGGCACCGCAACCGAGTGAGCCGTGCGAGGCGCAGCCCCAGTGGGTTGTCATGCCTTTTTCTTTTTGTCTTCTCGATCCGACAGAGTCGTGAGGAATAGATAGCCCACGATACCCGAAAGCAGCGAAGCGAGGAGAATGCCAATTTTGGCCTTCTCGACATGTGCCTGGGAAGAAAACGCGAGGTTTGCGATGAACAAAGACATCGTAAAGCCGATCCCCCCCAAAATGTTGGCTCCGTGAATTTGCGACCAGCTCACGCCTCGCGGCAAATCGGCGATGCCCGTGCGAACGGCAAGCCAGGTAGCTAGGCTAATACCGAGCTGCTTACCCACGAAGAGCCCGAGTAGGATCCCCAGGGCCACAGGGCTCGCCATTTGCTGGAAAAGATCTCCTGAAAGCGTGACTCCGGCGTTCGCTAAGGCGAAAACAGGAAGCACAACGAACGTTACGAAGCCGTGAAGGTCGTGTTCAATGCGTTGGAGCGGAGCCTGCGCGTGCTCCAGCGTTTCCGACATCGCCTCGATGGCGTGTTGCTGAGCCTCGCTGTTCATCCGCGTATCTTCCGGCAGACCGGTTTTTTCGAGCTTGCGGGTCAGAAATGTGAGGCGCTCGATGAGGTCGCGTCCGTTGATGCGGGTCGAGGCTGGAATGGTAGACGCCATGAGAATAGCGGCGATGGTGGCGTGGACCCCCGAACGCAAGAAAGCGATCCACATGATGAGTCCGACGATCAAGTAGGCGAGGGGCCCGCGGGCGCCGAGATAGTTCAGGGCCACGGCCACGGCGAGCAGGACCAATCCAATGGCCAAGGCCGTTCCGCTGAGTTGGTCCGTGTAGAAGATGGCAATGACGAGCACCGCCCCAATGTCGTCGACGATGGCCAGAGCCGTCAGAAAAACCTTTGCACCGATCGGGACGCGGTCGCCGAGAAGGGCGAGCACGCCGAGGGCAAAGGCGATATCGGTTGCCATGGGGATCCCCCAACCCCCCGCCGTCTCACCGCCCGGATTGAATACGTAGTAGATCGCCGCAGGGACGACCATTCCCCCGATTGCGGCGATCGCGGGGAGCGTCGCCTTGCGGACCGAGGAAAGCTCGCCCACGAGCAGCTCCCGTTTGATCTCCAGCCCCACCGAGAAGAAAAATACGCTCATGAGGCCATCGTTGATCCAATGGTGGAGGGTGTAGTCCAGATCGACGACCGCGGCGTCCAACTCGAGATGGGTGTGCAGAATGTCGTGATAAAAGTGCGCTGCCGGGGAGTTGGCTAAAATGACCGCAACGAGGGTTGCCAACATCAGGAGTGCGGCTCCGGCGAGTCGGTGCGCCGAGAAAGCCAGCACCGGACTCAGCATTCGGTCGATGGGCCGAAGGGGGGGCGTCAGAAGCCGGGAGACGGACTGAAAGACGTTCGACATGGGTAGTCGCCTTCTGCCAGTGAAACCGAACGGATGCCAGCCCTCGGGCCTTTTCTCCCATGGTTGGCGGTCAAGAGTGATCCGGAGTCGGGGCTGGAGT
>CAYTRQ010000416.1:0-5091 GCA_964440025.1 uncultured Polyangiaceae bacterium
CCACTTGTGGGGATGACGTCTGCGACGCTTCGGAGGATTGCAGCACCTGCGCTCAGGATTGCGGAACATGTGAGCCCACCTGTGGAGACGACATCTGCGACGCTTCGGAGGATTGCAGCACCTGCGCTCAGGATTGCGGAAGCTGTCCAACCGGCTGCACTTGCCCAAGTGGCTGCGACGCGGTGCAAAGTGCAAGCGTGCCGTTTTCTCAGGACGGTGTCGTGGACGCCTGCTACTTCTTCGATACAAGTGCAGGGGACCATATTAACAGTTGGAATATGACCAGCGTGAACCTCAACGGACTCGACATCACCAACGCCTGGATAGGTTCCAACAACTACCCTGCAACCGTCGACGGAGGATACTATCTCTACGTCAACGGTGACCTTGGGTGGTCGCACGTAGAGCTCAACTAGTGCCTCGGCAACATAGTTTCGAGCGGTTTCGAAGCACTCCCAGAAGTGGGTGAGGTCGGCTTCGAAACCGCGCTCGGGTACGTCTTTGCCTCGGCTTTTTTGCTGGTTTTTGTGCTGCGACGACCGGAGGAAGATGAATGATTTCGAGAGAAAAGTGGTCTCCCTACCGACCACTTTTATGTGGTCGCAGCACTAGAGCATCTCTTCCCACCAAGAAAGGCTCCGCCGATACTCGCTTCACCTCTCCTCAATGACCGAGCACGATTGTCGAGCAGCCCTTGCGGCCCCACTTTTGGGTGGGGGCCCGCAAGGACTCTCGAAAGCCTGAAATCTGCTCGAGGTCATTGGTTGTGGCTTGTTTTTGAGCGATCGACTTTCGCGCTCCCTCATTGAGGGAAGCGGCGGCGGAGCCTTTTTCATGGGTCGATTCGACACGCCTCGTCGTTTGCTGAAACGTAGCTCGGGAGCCCCCCTATGTTGGTGCTACTCGGTCAATCATGATGATGATATCTTGATCGACGTCAACAAACTCGAACCAGTCGAGGCTTCGGCGTAACGGGACTTCTTCGGCCGGGCGCCCGGCTCGAAGATCCGCTCCGAACAACATTTTTCGATCACCTCCCTGATTGAGTAGTGACCGACACGGTCGCCTCTGAAAGTCCCGCCGCCGTGGCGCGCACCGTAATCATACCGCTTTGCATGGGGAGGGCGCGCACGATGACCAACACCTTTCCAAAATAGGCGTCGCGGCTCGTGGACGAAAACACCCGGCGATCGGTCGGATCTCCATTGTCGGTTGCTACGATCTCTCCTGGACAGCTTACCGAAAACTCAACCGTATCGTCCGCCCGCGGAACCAAGCGCCCCTGATCGTCCCTGACGGTCAAGGTAAGAAACGCCAGATCGGCGCCGTCGGCGACGACGGCGGACCGGTCCGTTTCGAGGTGTAGAGCAGTTGCAGAGCCAGCAGTCTCGACACGATCCGACGCCCACTCTTCCCCATCTTTGTACGCGACCACAGAGAGTTCGCCAGGTTCGTACGCCACGTCATCCCAGCGGAGACGATATTCGTACTGCCCCTTTTCCTTGCGACCCAACGACTCACCATTGATAAAAAGCTCTGCTTCGTCCCCCGACGTATAGACATGCACAGGCGTAGTCTCACCAATGCGCTCCGGCCAAGTCCAGTGAGGAAGAATGTGTGCCATCGGCAAGTCCGGTCGCCACTTAGCTTGATAAAGGTAGAAGCGATCTTTCTTGAATCCAGCAAGGTCGACAATTCCGAAATAGGAACTGCGCGCCACGCTATCGAGCGGCGTCGGCTCTCCCAAATAGTCGAAACCAGTCCATACAAACTCACCACCAACATAGGACCACTTATCCTGAGACTCGAACTCTTCATCAGGCGAGTAGGACCAGTCAGCATGATATAAATCGTACGAGCTAATGAGGCCATTTTGTGCGTCAACACCCGAACTCCCATTGGCTGGCACACCTCGCTGGGACGTAACAGGAAACAGATACGTTCCTCGGGTACTAAAGGTACTGGTCGTTTCGGTGCCAACTATGAACTTGTCAGGATAGGCCTCATGGTAGGTAGGGTACTGAGCACCTAGATCCCGCACACCAGTCCCTTGGTAGTTCAGGCCAATTGCATCGACAGACTCCGAAAAAGGATTGTCAGGCTCGGCTTGGTTCATACCGGCCACGGTAGGTCGGGTCGGATCCTCTTCATGGCAAATGGTTGTCAATTTTTCACCCAGAGCTGGGCCGGCTTCCGGATCGTGCTGTTCGAGCACCTCATTGCCAATGCTCCACATGATGACCGACGGGTGATTGCGATCTCTTCGAATGAGGGCACGCAGATCCTGCTCGTGCCACTCGTCGAAGAACACATGATGGTCATTGTCTGCCTTTCCTTCGGACCACACGTCGAACGCTTCATCCATCACTAAAAAGCCCATACGATCGGCAAGATCGTAAAACTCGGGCTCGAAGGGATTGTGCGCGGTACGAATCGCGTTGCTCCCCATTTCTCGCATGATCTCGAGTTGACGTTCTCGTGCTCTCAAGTTGACCGCAGCTCCCAGAGCCCCCAGATCATGATGCAGACAAACTCCTTCCAATTTGAGACGCTCACCGTTGAGGATGAAGCCCTCCCCGTCGAACTCGATGCTCCGTACCCCAAATCGCGTCTCATAGCGATCGAGCAAGTTTTCACCTTCTCGGATGTATGTCACTCCCACGTACATGTTGGGAGTTTGAGTGGGCGGGACACCCCACAGTTTCGGAGCATCGATGGCACCTGTCGTTTGAGCGTCGACACTCGATTGAGAAGGAACGGTGAGCTGAACAGGCTCCAAAGCAGCAACCGCCGCGCCAACAGGGATCCCTTCGTCATTGAGCTCGAAAATTTCCGTCGATAGCTCGACCGTTTTCTCCTGGTCACTATCATTGTCCACTGTGACCTCGAGATCCACTGTGGCAGAGGTCTCCGTGATCTCCGGCGTGGTCACGAAGGTCCCCCAGTGCCCAACATGCACTGGATCCGTCTTCGTTAACCAGACGTTGCGATAAATCCCCGCTCCAGGATACCAGCGCGAGGATCCGGAATCCCAGGCATTATCCTGCGGGACGGGTGTATGGAGACGAATCGCAACGACGTTTTCTTCCTCCACACTCAGATAGCTTGTGAGATCGAGTCGATAGGAAGCATATCCGTAAGGCCACCCGCCCACGAACTGTCCGTTCACCCATACCATGCTGTACTGCATGGCTCCATCGAGGTCCAAGAAGATTGACTTATCCGCGTCTTCAGCAGAGAGAGAAAAGCTCTTCCGATACCAAGAGACACCGGGAGAGGGGAGTCGACCCATGCTGCTGCTTACGCTATCTGTGTAAGGGCCCTCGATAGCGTAATCATGAGGAAGATCGACAGATTCCCACGCCGAATCATCGAACTGAGTGGACACATAGCTGACATCTTCCCCTAGATTGCCTTGAGGCCGGACAGCATGTTGAGTGGAGTCCTCGACGAATGGATTGCCGGTCGGCAAAACCCACTGCTTGTTCTGCTCGTAGTTCAAAGAATCGACCCCCAGGGGGTCGTCGCTGTGGAATTTCCACGCATCATTGAACAGGACGCGCGATCGCGGACTGGGCTCTTGGAAACCACCAATCCCGCCAGTCCCACCGGAAACCGGCGCTCCCCCAGAACCTCCGGCCGACGCTCCTCCCCCGGCAGAGTCGGTGCCTCCAGTAGAAATCTGCGCCCCTGTTCCGGCGGCTCCCGTGCCGGCGACTGCCCCCGAACCCATCTCTCCTCCCGCCCCATTGGCCCTTCCTCCCGAATTCGCACCGCTTCCATCATTGGGGGGCTCCTCGGGGTCCGGAGCACAGGCGGCCACGACTAAGAACATGACAGCCCCAAGCGCTTTGAGACCCCTCACTTTCATGAGTTTGGAAGCCTTCTGGGCCCCCTGACTCCCGTTTGTATCGGCTGGGCCAGGGCTGCCGGAAAGCACTCGACGCGAAGCGGCTTGTCGAACATTCTGCCCCTTCGAGAAACCCCGGCATCGGAAGTTCTGTTGCGATAAGGCGCCAGAGGTGAAAAGAAGGAGCAACGTGCGAGTAATTCGTGACATGGATGACTCGAGGTTTAATGCAGGAGGCTCGACCTGCTCAGCCAACTGGAGCGGGCCGACAGCGAGCAGTGGCGCCCTACCCTCAAATCCGTCAAAAAATATGCGTAGCTCGCTCGGGTGCAGAGGGCGTCGCTACGGGAGAAAGTTGAACTGCATCATTTGCCTGCTTTTCACTGGCTGTGAGCCCACTTTGATCGTCGGCGAGTGGCAATGCGCAGCGCAAGAGGACGCCACCAGCGCTCTCGATTTTCCCACGCCCACCGACGAGCTCACGTTGCCCTTTCGGTCGGGATTTGAAAACGGCTTTTGCGACTACGCCGATCCGAGCGCCTTTTGCTACGCAAATCAACAAGCCTCGTATCGGCTTGTCGATGAACCTGTTCACTCCGGTAGTTGGGCCGCTTCCTTCCAAGTGGTCGGCGAAGAGGAAGATGGACTTCAGGCCCGCTGCGTACGACAAGGGCGGCTACCGGAAGCTGCCTACTACGGCGCGTGGTTTTATATTCAACGGACGGCAACCAGCTCAAACACCTGGAACTTGTTTCATTTCGAAGGACGAGATCCGGCGAATCCAACGCCCACAGAACAGCACGGTCTTTGGGATGTTTCCCTTCAGGCCAACGAAGACGGTTCTCTCGATGTCTATATATTCGACTTTTTGAGGATGAGGACCCTCCCCATCCCTGAAGCGAAAACAATACCAATTAGAACATGGTTCCATCTTGAAGTGTATTGGAATCGCTCTTTCGAGCCAACTGGAAGCTTCGACCTCTATGTCGATGGCGAATTAGCTCTATCACTGAAGGACTTGAGAACTGACGATTCGGAGTTGGGACAGTGGTATGTGGGAAACTTCGCGGCCGCAATTTCTCCAAGTCCCAACACCCTTGTCATGGACGACGTCACGATTGCAGCGGAGCGCCAGGGTGGGTAGAGCAACAGCACTGTTCTTTTCCTTCCTTCTCATGGTGGGATCCGCTCTAGTGCCTCGGCAACTCACGTTTCGAGCGGTTTCGAAGCACTCCCAGAAG
>CAYTRQ010000417.1:0-5081 GCA_964440025.1 uncultured Polyangiaceae bacterium
CTTCTGGGAGGGCTTCGAAACCGCTCGAAACGTGAGTTGCCGAGGCACTAGCGCGATGAAGTAACCGTCTTGGCTGTATGCGAACGACCAGGCAAACTCGGCGTCGAGGCGATCGAGCCGCTCGTACGGTTGCCAGTCCGATTCCTTCGAGAGAGCCTGTTCGTAGTAATGCTGCAGAGCCTGCCAGCGCTCGGTATCGGCCATGACGAAGCGTTTCAGGCGCAGGTCGGTTTCGTCGTATCGCTGAGCGACGCGATCCCAGACCAGGGTCCAGTAATGTGTGTCCAAGGCACCAGTGCGGGTGCCAAACGGATATTCATCCGTTGTGCCAAGGGCTTGGGGAGGGGGCGGCAGTGATGGCCTCTCGGAACAAGCGCCGAGAAGTAGGATCAACACCAACGTACCGACCCGTGCGCTGAACTGGTCCATAGCGCTACTTCACCTTCTCGTTCGTTCGACTGCTTTTCACGTTCGTTCGACCGCTTCACCTTCTCATGCGTTCAAATGCCTCACCCGCCTGACGCGCTGATTCAACCCGCCCCAAGCGTCGCTGCCAACGCTGAAAGCCTTGCCGCCCGTGCCCCCTTCAACAACGTTGGAGCAACCAGAAACATTTCCTCCCTGAAGCAAGGCGCTTGCCTGTCTACATTCTCCCTATGAGCAAGGCACGCTACGAGCTTCACTATTGGCCGATGATCCAGGGACGCGGCGAAGTGGTGCGGCTTTTATTGGAAGACTTGAGTCCGATCGACGCCTTCCTTTCAACGAGATGGGCATTTTTCGCCACTACCCTGAATTGGACGAAGGAACGAAAGCTTGAAGGGACAGAAAATCTCGGAACGTTTCCCCAACCAGTCTTGAAGACTGTTCCTCGAGGAGTCGACCACCTTTTGCAAAACATCAGGGGTCGACTCCCACAAGCAGAGGCACCGGCCCGATTGCCTGAATGATCCAAGTGTTTCGTTCGTTTTCCGTCAATAGGGCCCGGTGACTGGCTTTCCCCCAATAGGCAACCGGTGCCTCGTAAAGCCACACGGAGTCGGTCAAGTTTGACTCCTGGTCAGGCTCTGGCGAGGTCTTGCTGCCATCGATGTAGCCGACGTAGCGATCGAAGGCCTCCTCTAAACCAGCCTCATCCTCACCCCGGTAGTCCCAAACACTCACTTCGCCTGCTTCGAAGTGACGCTGAGCGATCACGGCAATCAAGCTGAGCGCTTCGAGATGAAAGAGTGAATAGCCAATCGGTGGATCCCGGAGAATTTTTTCCTCGTAGACTCGTCCGTCCGCCTCGATCGCCAGGTCGATGACGGCACGCACGGAAGAAGGGTTTTCATAGGCTCCTTCAACGGGATGGGTCCAACTGCCTCCTGTGAGCACATAGTTGGCAAGCCCCTCGTCCCCGAGAGCTGCGGCGCCCGCTAAAAGACCGGCCATGGCCCAGGAAAGATGATTGTCAGAACGATAGCGCTCGAATGAGCTCGAAGTAGGATGATGGTCTGCCCACTTGGTCCACGAGTGAAATGCAGTGTCAACCGCAGCTACGAGGCGCTCGAGCCAGTCCCGAAGTTGCGCATCCTCGGCGTCGCTCAAGGGGTAGCCGTTGCGCTTGAGGAGAAGGTACGCGTCGCTGACATTGATCAGGCCATACGTTTGCCAAATAGTATCGAGCGCGAAGTTCCAAGGGCGGTCCGAGTTGAACCCCTCGGTCATGCCGTCCATCGAACCATTTTCAAAATCAATGTGGAGCTGCGTCAAGTCGACGATGGTTTGGCGCTTTGCCCACTCGAGCATGAGCTCTCGGGCCTTGCTACCGTATGTCTCGTCTCCGGTGATGGCGTAGCGCAAAGCCAGCGTGCGGATCGGATCACTCTGGTGCTCGAATTTGCTGGTCGCCTCGCGAAGCGTATCATCCACGTCATCGGCCGGCTCAGACCAGCCAAAACGGATCTCGGAGAGGTTCTGCATCTCGAATGGATCCGCAACGTCGTCGAGCGCGCTCTCCGCACGCCCCCAGAGCAGATCGGTTTGAGTGGCAAATAACCCGTCGTCGCTCCCCACCCGATCCTTGAGTCGCTCGAGCTCGGTAGCACTCAAAAAAAGTCCTGCGGCTGGCTCCTGGCGCTGGCCTCCCAAGCCCCCTGAAGCCGGCGTTCCTCCCGCACCTCCTTCAGAGTCAGCGTCCGCCATCATGCTTTTTCCTCCGACTGACTCACGGCCCCCAGACATGCCTCCGCTCGCTGGGGCACCCCCCACGGGAGCTCCGTCCCGCGATCCGTCGTCCTGGCTCCCCCCGCACGCGAACGCGACAGTGGTGAGAAGAACGGAAAAGAGCAACTGAACCGACCGCAGGCGCATCTACTCAGGATACGGAGAATTTTTCGATCAGTCACGATCGATTGGCCGGGCTCGTGCATAGATGGTCATGCGTGCTCGAGCACTTTTTCTTTTAGGAAGCTCTTTCTTCGCCTTCACTGCGTGCAGTGGGGCAGGCACCGGAGGCGACCCGTCGGGTGGGACGGCTTCCGGGGGGAACGCAAGCGCCGGAGGCGGCCAGTCGGGTGGGACAACGGCCGGCGGGAACGAGGCCACCGGAGGCGGCCCGTCGGGTGGGACGGCTTCCGGGGGGAACGCTCCCGGTGGGACCAGCTCCACCGGTGGAAGTCTGGGGAGCGGAGGAAGCGAAACTTGTGAAGCAGATAACTGCCCCTTTCCGGACGGCATCGACTGGGAATGCAAGACGCGCTTCAACCTCGGCATCAACTACGCTTGGAACAACTTTGCGGCCGATTTCGGGGGAATTTCCCAGTGGAATCAGGAAGGGGTCTCCAGCGACCCGAACACCTTCAATTCCGATCTCGCAACGATGAAGGCCGCCGGAGTCGAGGTGATCCGATGGTGGATGTGGCCAGAATTCCGCACGGACTCGATCACCTGGACCGACTCGAACCATCTCACGGGTATCGAAGGCAGTTTGATCGCCGACGTCCAAAAGGCACTTGAGTTGGCCAATGACAACGACGTCTACCTCCAGCTCACCCCCTTTTCCTTCGACAACTTCCGACCAACCCGCATGGTCGAGGGAGTGACGGTCGTGGGGATGCACGACATCGTCGCCGACGCAGACAAGCGCGATCAACTACTTGAAAACCTGATCCGCCCCGTCGCTCAGGCAGTCGCATCAAGCCCCTACGCCTCACGCGTGATTGCCTGGGATCTGATCAACGAACCGGAATGGGCACTCACCGGCGCGAACATGTACGGCGGAGAAGACTTCGAGCCCGACGAGGAGCTGGACCCGGTGACCCACGCTCAGATGGAAACTTTCCTCAATGAAATGGCCTCCGTGCTCAGGTCCGAAAGCTCTGCGCACATCACCGTGGGCAGCGCGGCCATCAAATGGGGGAGCGCCTGGACGAACACCAACGTCGATTTCTATTCCTTGCACTACTACGACTGGGTTTATCGGTATTTTCCTTACACCACGGTAACTCCCGCATCGGTGGGTCTAGTGGATAAACCCGTGATGATGGGCGAATTCCCGTACGATGGACTCGGACCACACTCCAGTCCCACGTCGCTACCGGAGATCACGACTCTCGAATTCATGGAAGATCTCTATGAGCTCGGCTACGCAGGAGCGCTCGGTTGGGACTTCACAACTGCCGGGGCTCCGTCCTCCATCACAAGCATCAAGGATGCTCACCCTTGCGAAACGAGCTACTGAGACGCGACGCTCTATCCCGAAAAAATGCCCACCCTGGCGAGACGAGCTACCGAGACGCGACACTCCAGACCGAAGAAGAACGCTCTTCGGTCTGCCACCGTCCTTTGCGCTGTGACGTTGAGCGTCCTTGCGTGGCACTTCTCCGATAGCAAGGAATCATCTCCAACTGCCCTATCGATGAGCGAGCGAAGGGCAAGCTCATCGGTGAGCGAACGAAGGACGAGCGATCGGAGCGCACTCCCTGCGCCTCGCCCATCAACCCAAGACGCTCCCCCTTCCGACCAGCCCGGAGAACGTGACCTCACTCCGACTTCCGCCTCGCCCCAATCGTCCGACCTTCTCGATGACGCGAGACAGGCGCGCGACGCCGGCGACTTCGAGAGGGCTCTGACTCTCGTGGAGGAAATGCGACAGCGGAAGCCTGACGGGCCACTCGCCCCCGAGCGCGAGCTGCTGCGCATTCGTCTCTTCGTGGATCTGAACGAAATCAGTTTGGCACGAGCACATTCCAAGAACTTCTTGATCGACTTTCCCGATCATCCACTCGCTCCCGAAGTCATGCGCCTGACAGGCGTGCATCGTCCCCCCGAGCGCGGAGCAAGCCGCATTCCCGAACGCTTGTTGCGCCGCGAGCGTTGAGGCGCCCCGGGGTCCCAATCGCCGCACGAGCCTCTCTTTCCCGGTTCGTTGACGCTGAAAGGACAACGAAACTGATAAGCCCACCTTTTCTCTTTCGAGTCGATGAAGGCTTTGATGGCCCGAAAAAAGCGGCAAAAACCACCATCATGCTCCTTCGCCGTGGTGGCCAACGAGGGAATCGACCGCAGCCTGCTCGAACCCCCTGACAACGAGCCAAACGGCGAGCACCATCTCCTGGATGGCCATCGGCAGGTTCAAACCGATCAGGAGGGCAGAGGACGACCCAATGAGCCCGCACCCGAGCAACGGTCCCGACACGAAGTACGGAACGGACGCCAGAAGCCCCCAGCCAGACAACCATCGGGGGATGAGCGCGGACCGATAGAGCGCGTAATTGAGCAGGATGGCTCCGACGGAGAACACGATCGTGTGGATAGCACCAACGGCGTTCTCGACCTCGAACATCAACGTGCCCATCGACTGAACGAAAAGCGCATCGCCACCTGTATTGGCGAGCTCACCGCCCAGCGGGACGAGGACCAACCAGCTCGCCGTGAACGCGACGTAACCGACCCCCTCCAGACCGCTCCTGAAGACGACGTACCCAATCGCGATTGCCTCGCTCACCTTCCGCAGCAAAGGAAACAGAACGACGGGAATAAAGGCCAGGGCAATCCCCATGGTCAGGATGAAAAACGCCCCAGCAAACACCTGGTTC
>CAYTRQ010000418.1:0-5068 GCA_964440025.1 uncultured Polyangiaceae bacterium
CTCCACTACGCTTTGTTGCTTGTTGGTTCGCATCCTTTTGTGGATGCGAACTAGCTAGTTCCCGTCTACAAATGCCGCTTCGTCGCCCGCCCCTTGCGAGGCGAGGGCGGGCGACTTCGCTATTTCGCCTGTATTGTGACGCTGAACGCCTCAGTGCTTGTTTGGTTCGCGTCCTTTGTGGACGCGAACTAGCTAGTTCGCGGAAAAAAAGGGCGCTTCGTCGCCCGCCCCCTGCCGGGCGAGGGCGGGCGACTCCGCTTCTTAGCCTGCATTGTGCCACTCACGCCTCCTTGCTTGTTTGGTTCGCTACATACGTCCCACACGCATATTCATATCTAGCACCATCAGTGACAGGCCGGCACAAGAAAGCACCACCATCATCGCTGTCATGGGAACTAAGCTCCGCAGAACCAGCGCTTTATCGGGGAGAAGTCGTTCTGCCACCCGGTGAGCTGCGATCACTCCGAAAATGTGCCCTATCGCAATGAGCACAATCTGCACGATCCCGATGGTCGTCTCCGACAGTAAATGGCTTCCCTGATAGCTGGCCGTACCCAGGTAGTCTGCTCCTTGGCCCAACGGATCGCTCAAAAGAGGAATCAGTAAACTGCCCTCCATCAACAGATGCATCGCATTGTGCGCGAGATGATAAAATAGAGCCACCGGCAGCAGCGCCGCAGAAAACTGCACGAACAGATCGGTCTTCGAAAGACTCGGGACGAGCCAAGTGGAAAGGCGACAGGAAGCCACATAGCAAAGTACCGGTACTGCCACTGCAAAAGCCATCGCGGCCGTGAACCCTGCCCAACCGGAAAGGCCGGTTTGGGTCTGGAGCCATTTCAGAACGCTCGGCTCGCCCGGAGCAAAGTTTTCCCACGCTGTTGTCATCGTGAGACCGTGAAACAAGGTCAGGGCGAGAAGCAACGCACAAAGCCAGGCCTCGTCACGTTGCAAACTCTTCATTTGTGCGACTCCACTCCCAAAGGGACGGAGATTGAGCGCGACGTTGTGCCGGGGACAGCTCTTGATGCACTCGGTGCAGCCCGTGCAATAGGACGAGTCCTGTACCACTTTGAGAGAGATCCCCGTGGGACACGGATATCCGTTTTCATTTCCGTGAAAGCAGTCCTCCGTGTGGCATGTCTCGCAGGCTCGAGGTTTGCGCGTCCGTAGCTCGACAGGACTGAAGTTCGCGTAGAGCCCTTGAATGCGTCCAACCGGACAGACATAGCGACAAAACGCCTTCTTCTCGAACAGCAACGCAAATGAGACGGCAAGCCCAGCCATGATCAATCCGAGATAGGCCGTCGCTCGAGGCGCGCTCGTGATGCCCAGTCCCAGCTCAGCCCAGGTCAGCAGCGTAAACAGAATCATGGCCGGCCAAACATTGCGCAAAAAGCGAGGCGGCCTCATCCCCAAGGACAGCGACTCCCCGGGAGTACTCCAGCGAGTCACCAGGTTGGCCAACGCATCCCAAGGACACACAAAACAGAACACCGGTCCCAACAGTAGAACTGCCACGATCAGGCCGGCCCACCAAATGGTCCAAACCAACACCGGGGCTATGTTCACCGTTTGACTGCCCGTCAGCCCGGCGTAGACGATGCCTAAAAATACAATCAGGACCGGAACCTGAAACGCCGGTTGAAACCACCGCTTTTTAACGATGCGGTAGATGTGCCTGTTCTTGATGAGATTCACCCGTTTGGATGAGGAGCTTCCAGCGCCGCGAAAATGAAGCAACACAAATGTGGAAATGATCACCACTGCCACCGCGACCACGAGCATCCAAAGCGGAATCCCGGACATCACCTGAGTGATTGTTCCATTCTCTCCAGCATAGGTGACCGCTGAGCTTGAGCTATCGTCACAGCTGAGGCTCGACACGCCGAAAGGTTGCAAGGCATACATGGTCGCAAGGAAACTCATCACGATGCTGCTCCTTCGACGGGGCGCGCTTGCAGCCTTCGTGCCCTCCCGCGCCGGGTTCGACCGAGAAGAGCCAGGACGAATAGAATCCCCACCGGCTCACCGATCGAAAGCAGCTGGTTGGAGCTGACTGCTCTATCTCCGAGATCGATCCTAAAAGGAAGGACAATTTCCTTTTTTGGCCCTCCAACGGCCTGGGGGAGCACCACCAATTCGTACTCACCAGACGCGGGAAGAGTTTCCCGAGTCGAGTAAATCATTTCTTCATCTACTCCATCGCGCCGAAAGCTCGACACGACTTGGTCGCCCTGGCGGATCTGAAACTCGAGTGGTCCCTTGTAGTTGGTGTCGCGCTTGAGATCGTAAAGATAGATGAAGAACTTGACGTCGTTCGGCGCACTCGCATCCTTGCGATCGTATCCTTGGAAGTTGAAGATGGTTGACCCCATCTCCCACGTCCCGCGGATCACAACCGATTCTTCAGTGGGCACCTGTGGATAGTTGTCGTAGTACCCGTAGTGAGGGAGCCCCTTGTTGTGGTGTGCCTTGGCATTTTCAGAAACCAGCGTTCCCAACGCAAACACAATGATGGACGTCAGAACCGGAAGATGAAAATGCCGCGACAGCTTTCTCTTCGGACAAGAGGTGACACATGCTGCACAGTTGTCACAAGCTGGACGATGTGTTCCAAGATTCGGCTTGAGGGAATAGGGACACACCAACTGACACACATTGCAGCTATCTGGACATGGAACCTTACGAGAAGCACGGATTCGCAAGAGGGATCTCTGTCCCAATTTTTCCAGCAAAAATCCTTGCGGGCATAGATTGTGACAGAAATATCCTGGAGCAAATACCACATCAATGAAGAGCAGCACTCCAGGCACGAGCAACAGGCCTCCGGTAGTGCCCGCCGTCAACAAAAGAAAAATAGCAGCACCTAGGTCGACATAAGGCAACAACGCGTACCAAACCACGAATCCGGAAAAGACCGAGGCAAGCAATCCGCCAAACAAGATCCACCCACCAAGTCGTACTGGGCTGCGGTAGGCAGGAAGCCATATCCCAATCCACAATAGCCCTCCTCGTAGCAATTGACCGACCTCGAAAAGAGCTCTCATAGGACAAAGATGACTGCAGAACACCTTCCCAAGAGTGATCGCCAAGAAAATGGGGATCATGACCGCCAATAAAAGAGGAAAAGAAAGACTCTGCGTCGTCAGAGTGTGTGTCGTCGCGACGATGGGATCGGCAATGGGGACCCCAAAAAGACGCAAGGCCCATGGCATTCCCAAAAAGTCGACGCTCGCCTGCATCGGCTCCCCCCACAAAGAAAGCAACCATTCGTTGACCTGATAAAGGCCCTTCCAAAGCTCTCCATGAATCAATCCCACGATACGAGGATTGTTGTGCGCCACCTTGTAGTTGCGCCAGATCGGCGCAGTCGCCCCGTAGAGAACGAACAGCACCGTTGCCAACTGGAAGGTTCGCCGGACTGCGGCCGAGAAAATGCTGCCCGTCGTCTTTTTCATACGTCCTCCTCCAGATTTTCCCGAGGAATCACGCGAATCGCCTGGGGCAGATGAAGGCAAGACTGTTCACAAAGGCCACATCCGACGCATTTATCGGGATGCACGTGGGGCGTTTCCATTAAACCAATGGTCATCGCCTCCCCCGCTAGCGGGCACGAGCGATAACAGGCGCCGCAGGTTCTCCCATGATAGGAGTAGCACATCGATTGATTGACGTGCGCCGTTCCCATATCGACACTTGCCATCCACCCTTCTCGAGTGACCTGGAAGGGCCGAAGCGCGCCGGTCGGACAAGCCTCCGTGCACGCTCCACAGAGCGTGCAACCCCGGCGCCGGGCATTGATGAACGGAGTCAGAGCCTTTCGTGGGCCGGTTTCAACTTCCTGAAACCGGATACAGTCGTTGGGACACGCTGCAGCACAGAGAAAACACCGAGAGCACGCATCGTAGAACCCCTCCCCCCGAAGCGCGCCAGGAGGGCGGAGACGCAGACTTCGCTCGGGTGGCGACTCTATCTTCGAAGCCGCCACTCCCGCGCCGGCGACCGCCGTCGCCGCCGCTGTACCAAGAAAAGTCCTTCGCTGAATGGGTGCCTCCTGACTGTCCGCTAGACCTTCTTCTCAATACGTCCGGCCAACTTCTTGAAGTCGACCTGACCACTTACCGGGTCAAACGCTCGATGGCTGACGCGATTGACGAGCCACTTGTTCTTCCGCGGATCCGCGGAATCGGCCACCGACACGTTCCACGGACTAAACATGTAACCCTTCGGCACGGTGTTTCGAGCCGGCTTCACCTTGGAATCCAAACCGATCGAGGCTCGCGCCTCGTATTCTCCGCGACGAGTGATCACACGAACCCACTCGCCGTCCTTGATCCCTAGTTCGGCCGCATCCTCCGGATGCATTTCGATGTATTGTTCGGGAACCAACCTCTTGGTCGTCCCCGCGCGAATTGTTTTCGCCGTGTGGAAGTGCTCATAGACCACACCTAATCCTACCCAAAATGGATATTTGTCCTTGGGAACGTCCTTCCATTTCTTTCCCCGATACTGGAAATCCGGCAATTCGGGAGTCAAGCCATTGTCTCGAGCTTTCTTCAGAGTATCGATATTGTCGATACAGTAGTACCCTTTGACGGTTCCCGCCTTAGATAGCTCGCCAATGATCTCCTCACGGCCTTCGTAGTTCTGTTCACAGAGATGGATATGCAGCTTGCCGTCTCCGGTCCTGAATTGACCGTAGGGCTTCTCTTTCCACCCCTCCTGGCCCATATATCTTCGCTTCGTTCCACCGGCCTTGGCGATCTCGTATGTGGGCGCTGGCCATTGAATTCCTTTGTGTTTTCGGATCTGGTCATAGAGGCCAATTCCATCCCTTTTTTCGACCTCGAGCATGCCCGAAAGGTCAGCGTCGCTTCCCCGACTGGCCTTGACAAGGTCCCGAAACACGTCCTCCGGATCGTAAAAGCCGTTCTCCATCTTCTTGTACGGAAATATCGCGTCCCCATCGAGACCGAGCTCCTTGGCAATCGCGCGGCCTTTGTCGATCACCATATCCATGTCCGGAATGGTGCCTTTGATGGGATTCGCCGTTCCATCGGTCACA
>CAYTRQ010000419.1:0-2377 GCA_964440025.1 uncultured Polyangiaceae bacterium
CGCCGACACTCCGTCGGTCGGCGCCGACACTCAATCAGCCCGCGCCGACTTCGAGGCTCTGCTCCGCGCAGCCCTGGCAATGTAGCTCGGCAACGTAGCTCCGTTCTTCCCATCCCGCTCCGGCCGCCCCGTCTCGTTCGCGGCGCGAAAGGGCCGCATCGCCCGCCCGCCCGTAATCCGTCAGCGGGCGATGCGAACTGGTTCGCATCTCACTGCAAGAAAGGCTCCGCCGCTACTCACCCGGGGCGGATGCGGCGAGCATCGGTGGAGCTTTTTCAGTGGAACACTTGACGTCTCCCCCTTCTGCGTCACGCTTACCCCACCCCACCAGGGGTGGGGTAAGAAAGGAAGTGATGATTCAGCTGAAAGTCGAAGGAATGACCTGTGGGCACTGTGAACAAGCCGTACGCTCCGCCCTGCAGAAAGTCGCAGGAGTGAGCCGGGTTGCCGATGTGGATCGCGGACGTCAGCTCGCTCGAGTGGAAGGGACGCCTCGGGAGACGGCCTTGGTCTCCGCCATTGAAGAAGAAGGATACAGGGCGGAGGTTCGCCGTTGAGTGCCTCGCCTGCCTGTCATGGCCTGCGCCTCGATCCGGAAACGCGTCGCAAGGCGCGTCAGCGTCTCCTTTCTGTCAAGGGGCATGTCGATGCTGTGCTTCGCATGCTCGACGATGAGTCCGTCTACTGCGTCGACGCTCTCAAGCAAGTCAAGGCGGTCGCTGGAGCGATGGACAAAGTGGGCGATATGATTCTGCAAAGCCACTTGAAGGATCACGTGGCGACTGCTGCCGAACGAGGTGATACCGAAGCCATCATCGCGGAGCTCATGGAAATCCTGAAGTATCGTTAGCTTTTAGAGCATAGCAGTGGGTCGGCACGGATCCCGAGGCGCCACGAAGGGCAAATATGGACACGACAAATAATCAGATACAGATCGGTGTGCAAGGCATGAGCTGCGCGAGTTGTGTGGCACGCGTCGAACGAACGCTGCGCAAGCAGTCCGGCGTCGTGGACGCCGCGGTCAACCTCGCTACCGCGACGGCCACGGTCGAGTTGGATCCGCAGGCGATTGGCCGACAGGACATCAAACAGGCCATTATCGATGCAGGATACGAGCCAACCGGCCAGATCGAGGGGAGCGAGAGTGCCCTCGAGCAGGCTCAGTCGGAGCGCGACCAAGAAATCGCCGAACTGCGTCGGGATTTCAAGATCGCGACCACCTTGGCCTTGCCCTTGGTCGTCATCGCGATGGTTCCCATGTTCATTCCGGGCAGCCAAGAGCTCAAGGCGTCCCTCTTGCCCGAGTCTGCCTGGTCGGTGGTCGAATTGATCCTGGCTACTCCAATTCAATTCTATGCGGGACGCCGCTTTTATGTGCACGGCTGGGCCGAGCTGAGACACCTCAGTCCCGGCATGAACGCATTGGTGATGATGGGCGCCTCGGCGGCGTACTTCTATTCTTTGCTCGCAGTTGTCGTACCGGGCATTTTCCCGCTGGGAACGGCCAATTTCTATTTTGAAGCCTCGGCGGTCATCATCACCCTCATTTTGTTGGGTCGCATGTTGGAGTCGCAAGCCAAAGGCCGCACCTCCGCAGCGATACAAAAACTGCTCCGCTTGAGACCGAAAACGGCGCGCGTCCGTCGGCAGGGGCAAGTAGAAGAAGTCCCCGTGGAGCAGGTGGTTCCCGGAGACCAGGTGGAAGTGCGGCCCGGGGAGAGCGTCGCCGTCGACGGCCTCGTTGTCGAGGGGCAGAGCTACGTGGACGAAAGCATGATCACCGGTGAGCCGATTCCTGTCGCCAAACGGCCCGAGTCTCCCGTGGTCGGTGGCACCATGAATCAATCGGGATCGTTCGTGTTTTCGGCGACGCGGGTGGGGCGAGACACGGTCCTTTCGCAGATCGTTCAGATGGTGGAAACTGCGCAGGCGTCCAAGCCAGCCATCCAGAAAGTTGCCGATCGAGTGGCGGCGGTGTTCGTTCCAATCGTATTGGCTATCGCGATCATTGTCTATTGGGTATGGATGGCCGTTGGTCCAGAACCCGCTTTCAGCTTTGCCTTCGTAGCGGCTGTCAGTGTCTTGGTGATTGCTTGTCCGTGTGCCATGGGGCTAGCTACCCCGACGGCAATCATGGTGGGGACCGGCAAGGCGGCGGAGCTCGGCGTTCTGTTCCGCGAAGGAGCTGCCCTCGAACAGCTTGCGCGCGTTGAAGTTGTCGCTTTCGACAAAACCGGAACCCTCACCGAAGGAAGGCCAGAGCTGACGGACTTCCACTCCTTCGAGTGGTCGAGAGCCGAAGCGTTGACCTTGGTTGCAAGTGCCGAAAGCGCGAGTGAGCATCCCGTTGCGCGAGCCGTAACGCGAGCTGCCCAGG
>CAYTRQ010000419.1:2387-5065 GCA_964440025.1 uncultured Polyangiaceae bacterium
CGAGGAATTGGAGCTCAGTCGCCCCGCGTCCTTCGAGGCGCTAACTGGACGCGGCGTGAGGGCCCAGGTGCGAGGGCACGAGGTGCGAGTGGGAACTCAACGCTACATGGACGAGCAGGGCATTGGCGTGGACAAGGCGGCAGCATGGGTTGCCGATTTATCCACCCAGGCCAAGTCGGCCGTATTCGCGGCTGTCGATGGAAGCTTGGCTGCCGTGTTTGCTGTAGCCGACCCATTGAAGGAGTCGACGTCCGAAGGGTTGGAACTCTTGCGACAGCGTGGTCTGTCATTGGTCATGTTGACCGGGGACGGGGCAGCGACCGCGAACGCGATCGCCGCGCAGCTTGGTATCGATACGGTGCGCAGTGAGGTGATGCCCGGCGAAAAAGAAAACATCATTCGGGAGTTTCAAGATCAGGGTAGGCGAGTGGCCTTTGTGGGAGACGGTATCAACGATGCTCCAGCGCTAGCTCGAGCCGACGTGGGAATTGCTCTCGGCACCGGCACGGATATCGCGATTGAAGCGGGGCAGGTGATTGCCATGTCCGGGGACGTGCGTGGGGTGGCTCAAGCGCTATAGCTTTCGCGACGGACGCTCCGGATCATTCGTTTGAACTTCTTTTGGGCGTATGCTTACAACGTCGCGTTGATCCCAGTTGCGGCGGGCGTTCTGTATCCTCTCTTCGACATGTTGCTCAATCCGATGCTCGCGGCGGGAGCGATGAGCCTTTCGAGCCTGTTCGTCGTCGCCAATAGTTTGCGGCTCAAAAACTTTCGGCGTTTGGGCGTGGCGTCGGCGGCCCATTCCTAGATGATCAGAGTCTTTTGACTCTGGCACCGCGCAAGGCTCACTTGCGGGATCGGTTCTTCTTTTCCAGATCCAAGACGATTTGGGCTAGTTGTGCGCAGAGCTCGTCGAGCTCCTTGTCCTGTGGTGGTTGTGCTTGCCACGGCTCGACGGTCTTGTCCGCATAGAAGGAGAAATCCCACCATTGGGGGTCTGACTTCATTGCCTGTGCAGATTGCGGATCAAGCAATCCAAGCAACCGCAAGTTGTCCTCGTAGCTGAAGTCGATGATATGTCGGACCGTTGACTGATCGAGCACCCATGGACTCGTCGTCGGGCGTGCGAGATGGCGGGAGAGAACGAAATCGATGGCTGACTTGTGAGGGCCGGGACGCAGTTGCTTTCTATGCCTCTGGAAAACCCGTAGAAGGGCAGGGGGAAGGGCAGAGTTGAGGCGATAGCCAGTCGGCGGGTCGACTTGGGCGTGAAGAACGTCATAAAAGTCGGCAACGATTTCTTTCGGATAGAGACGCACTCGAACGTCCTCGATTCCTGAAGTCCTGATGAATTCGAGAACGGATCGATGCCATTGAATATCGGGAAGCTTTTGGTCGACCCAATCACTGAGCGTGACGTCCTCCCAGGCAGCCCACTGCCACCAGCCAGCATTGAGATACGTTATCTGAGGGCGAACATAGACCACGGCAGTCGTCGGGACCGAAAATAGAGGCAAAAGATATTCGCCTACGATTTGTCCGTAGTTGCGCCACGTCTCACGAGAAAGGACCACGGTGTCTGCCTCGATTCGATGAAATTGGCGACGCAGGTGTCGTTGCTGATCCATCGACCAATTGACGATATGTTTCTGATGAGGGCATGCCTCATAGCCGTGGGGTTTTCGTAGTGCCGCCTGGCGCAAGTTCTCTCCATGGAGTAGTGTTCCATCGCTTGTGATGGCCGCATAGGCGATTGTTTCACCGTGGGAGCCCTTCACGAGGGGCTGTTCGGAAAGTGCGGTTTGAAGAGCGCTCGACCCGCACTTGTTCGAGCCGATATGGATCAATAATCGTGAAGGCATGAGTTGTTCAAGTTGCGTCAATGGAGCGAAACGTCAGATTCAGCCGAGGCTCAACGGCGTGCTTGGTCTTCTGAATGCCATGTAGATAATAGCGCTGCATTGGCGGACACATGATGAGGAGAGAGCCGGAAGGCAAGAGCAAGGTTTGTTTCGTCGCTCTCTCGGTCTGATGTCGATATTTCTTCTTGGGTACGATTTGAAAGTATCGCTCGGCGCCAAGTGATAGCGATGCGATGAAGGGGGCGTCCCCGAGCTCGCGTTCATCGTCGGCATGTAGCCCCATGCTGTCTGAACCATTTCGATAGAGGTTGGCCAGAACGTGATTGAAATGGGGAGCCTCGGGGCAGGCCGCCGCCATGAATGCATTGACGTGATCGAGCAGCTTTCGCGCGCTCGAGGGAAAGGGTTGCGGCTCCAGCCTGTCGCCTGAGTAGGTGTAGGGGTGATCTCCGGCCCAAGCGATCAGGCGCGGCTGCACTACAGATCTGCCGAACAGCACGATACTGCGCTGCTCGAACGAAAACTCCTGCATCAGGTTCTCGAACAAGACCGCACTGGAAGTGAACTCCTTCACGAGGCGAAATGAACCGCCTAAAGGAAGTTCTCGTGCCGTCTCGTCAGTTGAAATCGAAGAGCGTGAACTCACTCTCATGGCGTTTCCTGGGCTTTCCCTACGGTTCAAAGAGCGACGGAGTGGCCATTTCGGGGCGAGGGCGGTCGACTCCATTTTGTGCCCCCACGTCTTGCCGTCGAACTAACTAGTTCGCGTCCACAAAGGACGCGAACCAAACAAGCAACGAAGCGTTCAGCGTC
>CAYTRQ010000420.1:0-5062 GCA_964440025.1 uncultured Polyangiaceae bacterium
GAGGGTCGGGGCGTTTCTCAGGAGCTCTTTGTGGCAAACTGATCGACGCTCTAGCGTGAAAGGGGCTCCGTTGCCGCGCGCCTCACCCGCTCGCAGAGGGGGTGGCGGTGGGGGCTGGCGCTGCTCGAAATAGAGCTCGGAGGGCGAGGCACCGGCACATCACCAGGGAGACGCAAGACTTTTTTGCAGTCGTCAGCACCCCGCAATCCGCCATGCACTTGACCGCGGTGAAGAGGCCGGGGAAACCAGAGGGCCATGGCACTGATCAGGGGATATCGCGGCGCCGAGCCTTTGCTCGCCCGAGGCGCGTGGCTTGCAGAGAACGCCGCAGTCATCGGCGATGTGGAAATCGGCGAGGACGCCAATATTTGGTACGGCTGCGTCGTACGCGGTGATGTGGGCCGCGTACGAATCGGACGGGGAGCCAATCTTCAAGATATGAGCTGCGTGCATATGACCGAAGAGCTCTCTTCGGGCATCATCGGCGATGACGTCAGCATCGGCCACGGGGTGATCATCCACGGTGCGGTCATCGAAGCAGGAGCGCTGATTGGAATGGGCAGCGTGCTCATGGACAACGTGAGAATTGGCGAGCAAAGCATCGTCGGCGCAGGCTCGCTTTTGACCGCCAACACCGTAATTCCACCGAGAAGCATGGCGTTCGGTAGGCCCGCGCGAGTCGTGCGCCCTCTGTCGCCGGAGGAATGCCTTGCAGGGAGGCAGACCGCCCGCAAATACGTGCGCCTTGCTCGGACACACGAAGCGGAGCGGGAGTCGGCCCGCCGATAGGCGAGCTGGAGCCGCCGGTCCGTCGATGAGTCGCACAGATGAGTTTCGTTCGACTGAAGGGGGGCGTTTGTTGTCTCCACGTGCGTCGCGTGAGCGAAGATCACTTGCGGATGTGTATTTGCGTGGCTTCTCCCATGTCCGAGTCGATGTTCATTCCGTGCCAACCTTCGGGGACCGGTGGGTCGGTCCAATTGAAGACCAAGCGAGCATCGATGGGTGCCAAATTGATGCAGCCATGGCTTCTGGGGATACCAAACACATCATGCCAGTAGGCACCGTGAAGAGCATAGCCTTTGGAGAAATATTGGATCCAAGGCACGTCACGAAGCTCGAAGGTCCCGGCACCTCGTCTCCGGGTCACGCCGTACTCGGGATGTCGACCTTTCTTCACGTTTGCCCAGCGACGCTTGTCATCCCCGGTTAGCTCTTTTCCGGCCGCAATCGCCTTCTTCAGCCTGGCAATGGTGGCTCGACCTTCGGCGTCCATCTTGGACTTTCTGCTTTTCTTGCCCCCGGATACATTGGAGTTCTCTTCGGAATCCATGGCGGCCGCAATGTGCTTGCTCTGCAAGGTAAAATCCCCGGTGGGAGTTGCGAGATCTTCCTTTGGATCGCCGAAGCGGTCGCGTCCGGTGGACACGAGCGTCGCATATCGAGGGGTCTTTCCTTCATAAAGAACCAATGTCTGCTGACCCAAGGAGATGTCGATCCATTTTTTGCCTTGTTGTGCAGGTTCAGGCCATTCTTCGGGATAGTGGACGATGCCGATGTCTGTTGCTCGCAACCAGCGGGTTTTGTCGCGCAGAGTTTGGTAGAAGCGACGCCCCTCCTTGATCCTCGCCTTGCCGCTCAGCGGGACGAGGGCACGGCGAGGAGCCGGCTCGGCGGGACGAGCGAGGTCCTCGCCCCGAATCAACTTGTGCAAGGTAACGTCCCTCTTGAGCACCCAGGCGAAGGGAAAGGGCATCTGTTTGGGGATCTCGATACCGTGAAATGTCGAGCCCTCACCCGGCTTCACCTTGGTGGTCGGGATCAGACGGAGATCCACCGTGATACCAAAGCGCCGCTCCATGTCTTCGTCTTTGGTATTGAATGAACCAACGAAGGAGAGCCCAGTATGACGGCGCACGCGATCGGCGAACCACGCATAGTCGGGCATCTTGAACGACGAGACATTGGGAATCGTGCGCTCATGCCCGTCGAGCCAAAAAGGCGGCCCCTCATCGGGACTGTGGGCTCCAAATAGTTCTGCCAAGCTCAGCTCGGTTCTGGTCTTGAACCCCTCTGGGTGCTCCAGCCCGGGCACGGCAACTCCTCTTGCATCGAGGGGAACATCATTGGAGCCCAGTTCTTTCGTTTGTACCTCGGCCTTGTTTTCGGCAAACCATTTGAGGTGATCTTTCAGGCCAAACTCACTTTTGAGTTGAGCCTCCTTGGTTGGGATTCTCAGATACTGGGGAGCGGTCGCTCGTACGAACCCGTAGTCGTAGGGCAGAGGTTTGTCTAGCTCAGGCCCGCGTGAGGCGGCTCGCACAATGGGATGGTCTTTGTCCGTGGTGCCGTCATCTGTACACATGTATCCCATAGGGTAAACACGATACCACTTCCCATCGCAGCCGCGTCCTTCGATCGCGCCGAGATCACGACGCACGCGACGTCCGATACGGACATAGCCCAAGCGTCGCCCTTGGGTATTCGGGACTGCGTAGATGGTGGCGGCGATGACGGTACTGTAGAAGTAAGGAGCGCTTTCGGGTGGTTGGGTCTCCAATTTTCCGTGAGAGACCTCGATGGTGGACAGTGGCTTGTTGGGCAGTTTTGGCTCATCGTCTGCGTCCTGATTGTCTTGACGCGCACTTGCACCTGCCTGGCTTCCTTCCGAGGAAGAGCCCTGGCCCTCTTCTTTGGTGAGGTCGCAAGCCAAACATGAACCTCCCATCATCAAGACGAGCCAAATGCTAGGCCGTAGCTCGCCGGTCCACCGACGCACCGAGATGTATTGAACAATGTAGAGGAACAAATGGAACATCCGTCTCATCTCCTGGCCCCTCTAGCTTCCCGTGGCTGTGCGTCAACCTCGGCCAGCGGCTTCGAGCCCCAGTCCATCGGCCTGGTCGATTGTCGGGACGTCGCTGGGGGAAAGAGATCCATCGGTGGCACTTGCCGGATCTTCAGCTGAATCGACATCCTCGCCATCGACTACCAAGCCGGTGGCATTTTCGGGTAAGGGCGGCAACTGCTGTATGTCAGTTCCCTGGGCGACATGAAACACTTCGGGGACAGGATAATATTTGGACGAATAGGTGCGGCGTTCGACGTCTCCGTTTTGATCCTTGATGCGAAGAATGCTCAAGACGTCCATCCCGCGAGATCCGTCCTGTTTCTTTTTGAAAACGCCGGGAGGCAAATCCTCCTGACGCCAAACTCGGCGACCGAATGGTTCGGTCTCTTGCACGATGGCGGCGTGTTTCACCTCCACCGTGGGATCTCGACCGAGTAGCTCGACGCGAAGCCGGTAACGTGAGGGAAAGGTAGTGTGGACGAGAATGGGTTCGTCGTAGGGATTACGCAACTCAAGATCGACCTTGCCATCGATCACCGTCGCATCCAGACCAATGGGAGCATATCCACTGGGCCTGCTATGGCTTCGCCTGCGGACGATCTCGAGGTTTCCGTAAACGGCCGCGCCGTGGAGAGTCGTCGCCACTTGACAAACACCCCCTCCAACGTCCTGCTTCATCTCATCGTTGATGATCACGGGCGCATCGACAAAACCCCGACCGTGAACTCGTCTCCCAACGCGACTGTTGAAGCTCAAAGTTTCTCCCGGCAAGATCACCGCACCATCGAGGTACTTCGCGGCACGACGGATATTTACAGCACGAGCGCCGGCTTTCCCCGCGAAACTGGTCTCGAAGGTGGACAGGACCCGCGTGACATCGACAGGAAGAAGATCATCTTCTGTCACTTGAGGCTCGACCCGTGTGACGACCGCCTCCACGACTCGCTGGGGTTCGAAATGCGCACGCGACATGCGAAGGATCGTTGCTTCGACCGAAAGACGAAGCCCCGATCGGCTTGTTACAATGCGGTGTTCGTCGATAAGAAGTTGAGCATTCCGTGGCTCACGGTTGATTCGTCGGGCAAGGTTTTCCACCGCTGTGCGAGCAACCTCTTCTTCGAAGCGGAAGGGAAGGCGAGCGGAGACGCGCAGCGGTTGTCCAGAGAGCCTGCGAAACAGTTGGCGAGCTACGTTCGACTCGGCTTGTCGTTGGGCTTCGTCGATTTTCTCTTCCAGAATGTTTTGGGCGGCCTTCGTGTCGGGAAAGTAACCAAGCTGGCTCAGCTCGAACTCTTGAACCTCGCCTGGAACTCTCACGTAGATTTCGCGGGCTCCTTGACGTACCGCCCGCAGATGAATCGCATGGGCTAGGGCCTGCCGATCTCCGAGCGGAAACCGGTACTCATGTTTTTCGATTTCCACGAGGACTTGCGGCCCCGGCATTGCGAGATATCCCGCCAAAATTCCGACAGCTAGCGCCACGGCGCAGCCCATCGATATCCAGTGCCAGCTGCTCACGGCGATAATCTAGTTCGCATCCAAAAAGGAAGCGAACTTGCTGATTCGCAGCGAAAAATAGGCGTTTCGTCGCCCGCCCCTTGGATTGCCTCCGCGAGGGATGAGCCCCAACGAAGTGCTGAATCAATCCTCGCACCCCGTTTTTATCTGGAGCGGAATCCTGGCCCATTTCTAGAGAAATCCGAGGGGACCGCGTGGTTTCTATTTGATTCGCCCCATCCTCAGCATAAGTTGGGCCTCGCATGCGATTGACCGTTAACGGTGAGCCAAAAGATGTTCCGGATGCGGTCACGGTCCAGCAGTTGCTTTCCTTCTTGGGCTTGCAGGGGCCGGTCGCGGTCGAGCGCAACGCCGAGGTGGTTCCGCGTGACAAGCACTCCACGGAGGCCCTTCAGGCCAACGACGTCGTCGAGATCGTGCACTTCGTGGGAGGCGGTTGAACCACTAAAACGTATCTCAAAACCCCGAAGGGGCTCGGGAGAGACGTTCCAATCAGAAACGCGGACGCGTCGAATCAACGGTGGAAAAGCTTCCGCCGCCACCTACCCGAGGGCGGGTGAGGCGAGAATCGCAAAGCCTTTCGAGGTTGTGAGTGTACTAGTGCCTCGGCAACTCACGTTTCGAGCGGTTTCGAAGCACTCCCAGAAGTGGGTGAGGTCGGCTTCGAAACCGCGCTCGACTACGTCTTTGCCT